>JBKQRG010000329.1:0-19775 GCA_052144015.1 Desulfomonilaceae bacterium | reverse complement strand
GTTCAAAAGATTGTGGAAAAAGATCCTTCCTCTCCTGACTTGGAAAAAAAAGATATAGATGTGACAGTTCTGTTCTTGGACGTCGCTGGCTATACCCGCATCAGCGAGACTCAGAGCAGAGACAAGGTGACATTCATAATTGAGAAGTATTTCTCCAGTTTCCTGGACATAATTTCGGACCGTGGGGGAGACGTGAACGAAACGGCTGGTGACGGCCTAATGGTAATATTTCAGGGCAATCCAAAAGATACTGCGGTGAGCGCAGTGAAGGCGGCGTTGGAGATTCGAAGTAAGACATTGGAGATCAACGAAGAACTGAAGAATCGATTCCAGCCGGTCAAGGTGAATATGGGTATCAACTCGGGAGTCGCCGCTGTGGGAATGAACCGATTCGAGGGAACTTCGGGAACCAGAATGACCTTTACGGCTACCGGACCGGTGACCAATCTTGCGGCACGGATAGCGTCCGCTGCAAGGCACGGGGATATTCTCGTCGGGCCCGAGACCGCTCAAAGGGTACGCGAAGATATAAAGCTTTTTGAAAGGGGATTGATGAATTTTAAGAACGTCAGCAAGCCGGTCCAGGTTTTCAGCCTAGTCCGGCATGCAGAAAATGACGGAGCAGATAAGAGCAATGTGGGTTCGGCATGAACACCATTCATACATAATTAAGCCAATGCCCCAATTATCCGTATCGATTCATCAATCACGACAGAGTTGTCTGAGAATTACCAACTCATTCGGTTTCATATTCGAGGAGGACTTTTACAACGTCGGTGTGATGCATAGACGTTGCCCACATCATAGCGGTCCACCCATTCCTGTCGAGCGCTTTAATATCGGAGCCTCGCTCCAAGAGCTGTTTTGCGACACCAGCATGACCTTCCGCCGAAGCCATGATGAGGGCTGTCGCCCCGTACTGGTCCGCGTCCTCCGGGTTAGCTCCGTGCTCCAAAAGCAGTTTCACCACCTCTGAATGTCCCCGTCGTGCTGCTCGCATAAGTGAGGTCCAGCCGAATTCATCTTTCGTGTTAACGTCAGCTCCATGCGCAAGAAGGTGTTTGGTCACCTCGACAAAGCCTCGGCGACATGCCTTCATCACTGATGTTGCTCCGTACTGGTCCCGCACATCCGGTTTCGCTCCATGTTCTAAAAGCAACAGCACGATATCAGGAAAATCCATAGCCGCGGCCCACATCAACGCGGACCAACCAAACTCGTCGCGGGCATTGGGATCGGCTCCATCCGTGAGGAGTCGCTTCATTTCGGCAGTATCTCCTGCTGTGGCCGCATGCAATACTTTTTCTTTCATAAATCCGATCTCCCCAACGATTTTGGAGTCTACTTACGCAATGGTTGTACCATTACGATGTGCAGGAATTCATCGTGTACAAGCTTGTTTCTTTTTGAATTCCATAAGTGATTTTGACCCGGCGTGTCGAAATTCTTTACACCATGTAAAGATACGGTTTGGAAATCAAACATACTATTTTAGAATAGGACCTGAGGTAATCATCAATTTATATGGGGACGATTGCCTAAGCTTACGACTGGGCCAGGCGTGTTTGGCAAAATTCGGGATTGCTTTCCCGCGGAACGCGGGACTTCGCTTCTCGTAATGACAAGGTGGGGGCTGCCATTACGACCGAGTAACCCGAGACCTCTCATTGCGAGCGGAGCGAACCAATCTGCCAAAGCTTCGGAGATTGCCACGGCCTGACGGCCTCGCAATGACAAATCCCGCACTTCCTAACTGAGGGTTAGAGGTGTCATTGCGAGCGGAGCGAAGCAATCTTGCCTTGGGGATTGCTTTTCCCTGGAACGCGGGATTTCACTCCTCGCAAGGACATTCTTTGGCCGCCTGTATCTGAAAGGTCACCATTAACGGCGCATTTTGGTTGACAGATCAATCAACTGATGGTACCTGTTCGCGTGCGATTACCCTGATTCGATCCCCTCTATTTTAAACAAGATGCGAATTCCGGCTTCGCAGTTTTTGTGGCTCCATCGTTGTGTTCTGAGAAGGTGATTGTGGATTTCGCACTGAGTACAGAACAGCTTATGTTTAGAGAGCAAGTCCTCAAGTTTGCCCGCAAGGAAATAGTGCCCAGAGTGCAGGAAAATGACCTGCAAAGCCGGTTTGATAGAGAATCATGGAATAAATTGGGAGAATTCGGCCTGCTTGGATTGCACTTTCCCGAAGAACTGGGGGGAAGCGCCGCGGATGTAGTAACCTCGGTGGTCGCAGCCGAGGCTCTCGGTGAAGCCGGAGTGGACGGGGGGATTACTCTCAGTTTGGGAGCTCACACCTATCTCTGCGCGGATACGATTTTCGTTCATGGAAACCAGCATCAGAGGGAGAAGTATATTCCTAGGCTGGCTTCAGGCGAATGGATCGGTTGCATGGGATTGACCGAACCTGGAGCAGGCTCGGATGTTTCGTCGCTTCGTACGCGAGCCGAACGAAAGGGCGATACCTGGGTTCTGAACGGTACCAAGATGTTCATAACCAATGGATCTATTGCAGATGTAGCAGTGATTTACGCAAGGATCGATTCGGCTCCCGGACGCCAGGAAGGGATATCCGCATTCATAGTTGAAAAAGGAACCCCAGGTTTTAAAGTCGGTCGAACTCTAACAAAAATGGGGGTACGCACTTCTCCCACTGCTGAATTAATTTTTGAGGACTGCATTATCCCTGCGGAAAACCTCCTCGGGCAGGAAGGTAATGGATTCCTAATGGCTATGCAGACAGTGGAATGGGACCGAAGCGCGCTTTTGGCCCCATTTGTTGGAGCTATGTCTTTCTTGATCCAGCGCTGTGCCAGGTACGCTCAGGAACGGGAGCAGTTTGGCCGTCCTATTGCCAGTTTTCAGGCCATCAAACATAAGCTTGCCGACATCAAAATATTTCATGAAGCAGCCAGATCTCTGGTTTACCGTATTGCGTGGTGCAAGGACCAAGGTCGACCGCTGAACCATCTAGAAGCGGCTGTGGCCAAATTGTTTGTGGGCGATTGGTCGCTTAAGCCGACTAATGACGCGCTTTTGATTCTGGGCGGCTATGGGTACTGTCATGAGTATGACATTGAGAGGGTCTTTCGAGATAGCCGTCTTGCGCCTATAGGCGGTGGCACATCTGATATTCAGAAGGTAATAATCTCCCGCCTAATGTGAGGTCTCGGGGCCGTGAATTTTTACTGGACAGCGACGGAAAAGCGGCTCAATGAAAATGTGTCTCAGTATTCAAATGCGAAGGTATTCTGTTCCGAAGCTGCGGAGCCAACCTAGATGGCCATGCTGATTATGACGGGTCGCGGTTATGGGTCCGGCAATCCGGTCGAATGGGCCTACAGAAAAGCAAAGTACGTCGCCATCGCCGGGACTACGTCGGAGGTCGCCAGAATGGCCATTGCCGACGATCTTCTCAAGCAATATGGGGTCTAGATCATGGAAATAATTGAAAGCCGAATTGATACAAGCGCAAGCGATTATAAGGCCAATTATGAAGCAATGGAAAAGATGGTGTCGGACCTCAAATCGGAATTGAAAAAAGCGCGAGAAGACCGCTCTGAAAAGGCAATCAAACGAAATGCCGAACTAGGAAAACTGCCGGTTCAAAAACGTCTGGAAAAGCTGCTGGACAGGAACAGCCCCTGGCTCGAGATTGCACCGCTCGCCGCGCGAGGGCTGTACGACGGAAAGGTCCATGGAGCGGGCACAAGGGCAGGTATTGGACTGGTGAACGGCCGAGAATGCCTCATTCATGCTAACGATCCCATGATCAAGGGCGGTACGGTATACCCGATGGGGGTCAAGAAAACCCTGAGATGCCAGACTATCGCGATGGAAAACCATCTCATTACGATTATGCTGGTGGATTCCGGCGGGGCATTCTTGCCTCTCCAATCGGAGATCTTCCCCGATGCGGATGATGGAGGTCGGATCTTTTACAACCAGGCCATAATGTCGAAAATGAATATTCCTCAGATTACGGCCGTTATGGGCCTGTGTACTGCCGGCGGAGCCTATATTCCTGCGATGTCGGATCATGTGGTCCATGTGCAAGGCACGGGCGCGATTTTCCTGGGTGGTCCACCATTGGTGAAAGCTGCCACAGGTGAGGATGTTACCGCTGAAGACCTTGGTGGGGCTATGGTGCATTGCAAAGAATCGGGCGTCTCCGATTACTTTGCAGAGGATGACGAGCATGCAATACAGATAGTTCGGGATATTGTCACCATTTTACCCCAGAATGAGAAAGCACGAATCCCGCGGCGTGCCCCAATTGACCCACTCTATGATCCCAAGGAAATCTGGGGAATAGTACCGCAATCTATCTCAAAACCTTATGATTCCCGAGAAATCATCGCAAGAATAGTTGATGGATCCGAATTTCTTGAATTCAAATCGCTTTACGGCCCGACCCTGGTATGCGGATGGGCATACATTCACGGGTACCAGGTGGGCATTCTGGCTAACAACGGGGCGCTCTTTTCTGACAGTGCGCTCAAAGCGACGCAATTTATCTCGTTGAATGATCGGCAAGGCATTCCACTGGTTTTTCTTCAGAATATTTCCGGTTACATTATCGGTCGAGAATATGAGCGGCGCGGAATAACCAAAGACGGGCACAAAATGGTACATGCGGTCTCCACCGCTACTGTGCCTAAGTTCACGGTCATGAGCGGCGCCTCATTCGGAGCGGGGAATTACGGGATGTGCGGACGGGCATATGGCCCGCGATTCCTCTGGATGTGGCCTAATGCGCAGATAGCAGTTATGGGCGGTGAACAAGCAGCCGACGTGCTGATCTCAGTTAAAAATGACCAGCTTACCCGAGATGGTATTCCTACAATGTCATCGGACGCTATGGCAGCGATTCGCGTTCCGATTATCCAAGCGGCCTTAAAAGAATCGAATGCGTATCATTCCACAGCAAATCTGTGGGACGACGGAATCTTAGATCCAGCCAAAACCAGAGACGTTGTGGGTTTGGCAATAGAAGTTTCGCAAAAAGCGCCGATGATCGATCGCGATCAGGGGCATGGAACATTCCGGATGTAAGGGCCCTCAGATGTTTAAGAAAATTTTGATAGCAAATCGGGGCGAAATTGCAATCCGAGTGATGCGAACCGCTTGCGAAATGGGAATCAAGACTGTTGCGGTGTATTCCGAGGCGGACCGCAATTCACCGCACGCGCTGATTGCTGACGAAGCTGTTTTCCTGGGCGCTTCGGATGCGCTATCCAGCTATCTCAATATTGAAAAGGTCATCAGTGCAGCAAAACAGACCTCGGCGGAGGCTATACATCCGGGCTATGGCTTTCTGGCCGAAAATCCGGAATTTGCGGAGCAAGTAGTTGCTGAAGGTCTTGTCTTTATCGGTCCGTCCGCTGAAGCAATGGCAAAATTGGGGGAGAAAACGTCCGCACGTAGAATTATGGCAGCGGGCAACGTTCCGATTATACCGGGGATGACCTCATCGGAATCCGACCTACCGCTTCTGGCCGATGCTGCACGGGAAGTGGGGTGGCCAGTGCTCGTAAAAGCGGCGTCCGGCGGCGGCGGTAAGGGCATGCGAATTGTGGAATCCGAATCCGAATTGGCTCAAGCTGTTCAGTTGGGGGCTAGTGAAGCTCTGCGAGCATTCGGAAGCGGCGCTATTTATCTTGAGAAATATCTTCGCCGTCCACGCCATGTCGAATTCCAGATTCTGGCAGACACCCACGGAAATGTACTTCATCTTTTTGAACGGGAATGCTCTATACAACGTCGTCATCAGAAGATAATCGAAGAGACACCATCCCCTGCGTTGGACGACAATCTAAGGGCGAGAATGGGCGCGGCAGCCACCGCAGCGGCTCGTGCCGCCGGGTATGTAAACGCTGGGACCGTGGAGTTTCTTCTGGATCAATCAGGAAATTTTTACTTTCTCGAGGTCAACACGCGTCTGCAGGTAGAGCACCCGATTACCGAAATGACTACCGGATTTGATGTGGTTCGACAGCAACTGGAGATTGCATGCGGGAATCCCCTCTCCTTCACTCAAACGGATGTGACCGGAAAAGGACATGCTATAGAATGCAGAATTTATGCAGAGGATCCGGCAGCCGATTTCATGCCCGCGCCAGGAAAGATCCTATTTCTTAAGGTTCCGGAGGGGCCTGGAATTCGTTTCGATCACGGAATTCGCTCGGGCTTAAATATTCCTGTCGAATATGACCCGATTCTCGGCAAACTCATTGTCTGGGCCGAAGACAGACCCGCTGCTTGCGCCAGAATGATCCGCGCTTTAAAGGAAACGGTAATTTTGGGGATCAAAACACCTATAGAGTTTCTGCTGGACATCTTGTCCTCGCGAGAGTTCCAATCCGGGGACACGCACACGAGTTTTATTGACGAGCACTTCTCTTCATGGCAACCCGACGCAACGGCCGATGAGATGGCAGCGCTCGGCTACGTCGCCAATGATATGATTGGACCGAAAGGCCCGGCCGCGATAGAACCAGGGTCAGCAATTTCCGAACCGCTATCGCCATGGAGAACTCTTGGAGCGTGGGATTTGGCGCAATAGCAGTACCTGAAATTTCCCGGTAAGTTGCGATAGACCAGCAAATGTCAAGATCTTGATCCAACTTCGACCAGAGCAGAGGCCGATCGATACACAACAAATTTTAAAGTCCGGCGCCCTTGCCGAGCCAATGGGTATTTAGAGCCGTACAGGGTATTCTTCCCGCCGGGGGAACGGCAGGATGCTGGGCCCAATTGAAGCGTGTCGGAGACAGATTTGGAATACAAGCTCAACATTTCAGGACAGACCTATTCAGTTGAAACCACTCGCCCTGATGAAACAGGCTTTTTCCTGGCCGACCTGAATGCAGCAGAAAAACAAGTGACTGCGCATTCGGTTTCGCGTGAACAACTGCAACTTAGAGTCGACGACCAATCTTTGAATCTTTTTCTTGCTGAAACAAGTGACGGCACATGGTTCTGGGTGGAAGGTCGTGCCCGTTTTGTGCAAAACGCTGATCGACAACAACGGCGGACTTCGAGGCGACCGGGGGAAATTCAGGGCCAAGTCACGCCCCCAACTCCTGCCACTGTCTTGAGAATATTGGTGGAGGTAGGAGCGCGTGTTGAACCAGGCGATGCTCTGATAGTCGTTTCTGCCATGAAAATGGAGATAACCTTGACTGCGCCTTACACTGGTACCATTACAGCAATAAAAACAGAAGTGGGCGCGCAGGTCACCCCTGGCGAGATTCTGGTGGAAGTAGAGCCCGAGCCGGAGGAGCTAATAAATGAGTGAAGGCGATTTATTATATCAGGTGAAACAGGGCGCAGCCTGGATGATTATCAATCGTGAGACCAGAGGCAACGCAATCAATCTAGAAATTATCAATCAGTTTACTCAGAGCCTGGACCTTGCGGAAGCCGATGAGGAGGTCAGAGTTGTTTGCATAACCGGCTCGGGTGACAGGGTCTTCTGCTCGGGAGCTGACCTGGCGACCTCTTTTAGCGGGCAAGATTATGTGGATGGCGCTCGGAAATATGCCACTCTGCTGAAGAAAATGGCCGCGTTTCCCAAACCGCTCGTTGCCCGGGTCAACGGAAATTGTCTGGCCGGCGGTTTAGGACTGATGTTGTCCTGCGACATGGTTTATGCTCGTGACGGGGCAAAATTCGGCACACCCGAAGTCAACGTAGGGCTTTTCCCGATGATGATCGGTGCCCTGATATTCCGCAACTGCTTACGAAAAAAGGCTCTTGAAATGATCTACACGGGCAACATGATTTCCGCGGTTGAGGCTGAAAACATGGGGCTCATCACTCGAGCACTGTCTCCGGAACAGTTTAAAAGCGCGGTTGAAGAAAAATTGGCAGCGATAGCGTCTAAAGCCCCTCTGGCGATCAAGATCGGCAAGCCCGCCCTGGCATTTGCAGAGGATCGGGATCTTGAATCTGCCCTGGATTATTTGTGTCTTCGGCTCGGGGATGTAATAGAAACCGAAGACGCAAAGGAAGGGCTTACAGCCTTTATGCAAAAAAGAAAACCTGTCTGGAAGGGACGCTGAGTACCCTTTAATGATCCGACATTGAGGAGCCTGCGATTTATGTCATCTTTTTGGGTTAAGCAAAATCAGGATTTTGAGCGATCTTGCATGATTACCTGCGCTCTTTCCGGTGTGGTAGCCAATCGGGCCCAATGTCCCAGCATCCCGTACACACCTGAGGATTATGCAGCGGAAGCCAAACGGGCATATGACGCGGGCGCTGCGGTAGTACACATACACGCCAGAACTCCCGACGGCGCCCCCAGTTATGAAGTGCAGGACTACAAAAATATATATGGTGCTATTACTACGGCTTGTCCTGTGATCATAAATTTTTCAACCGGAGCAATCAGTATTAGCACTGAACAGAAAGTCGCACACATAAAATCCGTAAAACCTGCTATAGCCGCGCTAAATATGGGCTCCATGAATTACGCAAAGTACAATACGGAAAAAAAGAAATTTGTGTTCGAATTCATTTTCCCGAACCCATTTTCGGAAATAGTCCAAATAATTCAGGCCATGAACGAGGTCAAGACCAAACCTGAACTGGAATGTTTCGATCTCGGTCATGTAGGCAATGCTTATCCGATAATCGACATGGGGTTGTTGCGGCCACCTTATCAATTCAGTCTAATTATAGGAGTGCTCGGCGGTATCCCGCCTACGACGCCTAATCTCGTCAGGATGGTTGAGCTTTTGCCAGCTGAAAGCGACTGGGAAGTAATCGGAATAAGTCTGGATCAATGGCGTCTTGTGGCAGCGGCCATAGGACTTGGGGGAAACATTCGTGTGGGTCTGGAAGATAATTTCTACCTCAGCGCGGGCGTCATGGCAAAATCTAACGGCGAGCTGGTTGAAAAAGCGGCCCGTATGGTTCGTGATCAAGGCCGGGAAGTGGCGTCAGTTCAGGAATGTCGTGAAAGACTCAAGCTGGTTCATCCATAAGCGTATGGGAGATTTTTGCTTATGTAATACCAATTCGGTTGGAGTTACGAATTGGAAATCAGCAAGAAAGCATCCTCTACAAAGACGATTTCCGAATCGGATGTCTACCTCTTTTCAGCAATAAGGGGCGATTCCAATCCGAACTATATGACACCTTCACGGGATAGCCGCTGTAGTTCGTCGTCAGAAACATTCAACCGGGATAGAATCTCGCGAGTATGTTGCCCCAAAGCAGGAGCGGGAACGTCATTAACCATGGTGGATTCTGATAATCTGAATGGTGGAGCAAGATAGCGATTTCCACCTGGCCCGCTGTTTAGCATCTTCCTAGCTTTGACCAGATCTGATTCGACTGCATCGTTGATCGACAGAACCGGCTCGCAGCATGCGTCATGATCTTTCATTAATTGAATCCACTGTTCCTGGGTTCTGGCTGCGAAGATATTTTCAACTTCTTTGACAATGTCAGGCGCGCCGAACTGATGGCCGGCAAGGTCGGGTCTTCCAACCGCAGCGCAGAAATTCTGCCAGAATTTGGATTCAATGCAGCCGAGGGACATATGGCGGCCATCTAAGGTCCGATATAGACCGTAGCAAGGAAACCGGCCGTTCAGGAGCATTTTCCCGGGTTCCGGTTCTTCCAATCCTGCCTGTATTCCTGCAAAAACCATCGTCGCTAGCGACAACGAACCATGAAACATGGATATATCAACATATTGACCCTGACCGGTAGATTGGCGCTGGATTACGGCAGCCAATAGACCGCTTAATGCCATGAGACTCCCTGCCGCTAAATCCGCGATCTGAACCCCCGGAATCGCGGCCTGCCCGTCTCTGGTACCGGTCATCCCTATCACCCCCGCCAACGATAGATAATTCAGATCATGACCCGCTCGTAACCGATAAGGCCCATCCTGCCCATAACCCGAAATAGAAACCTGAATAAGACGCGGCTGAGCCTTTCGAGTGGTTTCGAATCCCAGTCCTAGTCGTTCCATTGTGCCCGGCCTGAATCCCTCGACCAGTATATCGTGCTCATTCAATAGGCTCAAAAAGAGCCGCCGCCCTTCCGGATTCTTGAGGTTCAGTGTGGCGCTTTTCTTGTTGCGATTGATCGCCTCAAAAAACGGATTTTGAGAACCCGCATCTGTTCCGCCAAGGACTCTGGCATAGTCGCCGCCCACCGGGTTTTCAATTTTAATGATTTCCGTCCCCAGTGCGGCAAGAAGCCAGGTCATATATGGGCCAGGCAGGTTCATAGTCAGATCAAGAACTTTAAGTCCGCTTAACGCACTCGACATATCAGTCTCCTAGCTGATTAATTTAAGCTCCAGGTAGGATTGGAACTATTTCACGCGGGACCAGAGTAGGTCCTTGCCGTTTTTGATCGGAGATAAAGCCATCATAAAATCACCTTTGATTCCATAGACAAATAGATCGAGCTTACCTCCATTCGGAAAAGTAATGAGCATCTTATGATCTTCGGATTTCCATACGCCGTCGGTGCCGAGTGGATATTCTTTATTGAACACTCTGCACGTGCCATCTTTCCTTAGGGTCATGAGCATGCGATCTGTGGGCCTACGGTTATTTTTGACTTTTTCATCTAGCGGATGATCATCGGGGAGCACTTCCCATGTTCCGATGAGTTTATTCCAGTCTATGCCTGGTTGATAGATCTGTTCCGGAGTTAACCCTCCTTCTGCCGACAAGATCCGGGGCAGAACTACGATAAATAAAAATAACATAATTGATAAACAGGGTTGATGTTTCATCAATCCTCCAATTTCGACATCGTGCGGATATTTTATTACGGATCGCCCTTTAGATCTATTGAATAGGTTGCGGCCCATGTTTTGTTCTGCCATCGAATGTGGCAGATCTTGGAGAGCGACTATGATGCTGTCCAACATTTCCATTGCCAAGACAATTCCTATTTTAGGCCGTTAAATCCACAGAAACAATAGCGATTAACACATCTACAATAAAGAGAAATATTACGGTAAGTTAACTAACTTAATTGATTTGTTAATGGTAAGGCGGCCACAAGCCTCTAGCATCAAATATTTTACTTGACACTCGCTATTTGCCGTGGTACCTCCCGCCGGCAGGAACGGACGGGAAGAGGTATTCCACACGTCACTACGCCCGCACATCCGAAACGTGTTGAGCGATTTCTAAGAATAAAGGAGGGTATAATGGTTAGAAGAGTTTTCATTATTTCACTCAGCATCGTCATGCTGAGTTTCACCGCACTTGCCTTGGCAGGCGGCCCCCCTGTGGCAGCCGCCCCGTATGCTGCACCATGCGGTCCTTATCCTGTTAAACCTTACGCGGCCGGTCCCGCTTGCGCATATTGGGGCGACGCTCCATTTCCGGGTTTGTGCGGCGGCATAGTTGCATTACCATTTCTGGTTGTGGGAAGCTTGCTTGGCGGCAACACCATGGGGCCATGTGGAGCGCCTCCCATTCCAGGTCAATGTATGCCAAGGCCGTACCCTGCCAAAATATGCGCTCCGGCGCCATGTGCTCCGCCGCCATGCGGACCGACGGCTTATGGATTTGGGGGAGACAGTATATTTAGTAGCCTCCCGTGTTTGGAATTATGTTCAGGGCTGCTCGGGGGAATGACCGGTGGACCGAGCTTGTTGTGGTAGAGGCTTTTATCTTTTCTCAACGGTACGGTTGATTATATAGAAGGTGGGGAAAATCTTTCAAAGGTTTTCCCCCATTTCATTCAACGCTTCCTATGCGAGCCTCGCATTTCTTTTCTCCTCAGTTTTCTTTATATTCTAGTCTGAAAAAATTATTTTTCAGGAATTCCTTTGGACGCCACACCTGATATACGCGCCGAACGCCTGGAGACACTTGAAGGTGTCCTGGATCGCCTGGTATTCACGAATGAAACGAGCGACTTCATTGTTGCGCGTTTAATGGCGCCGGGACGTCGGCAGCCTATTACCGTGGTAGGGTCTCTCCCGCAACCACATCCGGGAGAAACACTGGTCCTACAAGGCCGATGGGAATTTGACAAAAAGTTCGGCGAACAATTCCGGTTTGTTAGCGCTCAGTCCCGAGCCCCCTCTACCGTTAAGGGTATTGAAAAGTATCTATCATCCAGCTTTATCAAAGGAATAGGTCCGGAAATGGCTCGCCGTATTACGGCCATATATGGCGAAAGCACTCTGGACATCATTGAAAAAAAACCTGAGCAGCTCTTGAAAGTTCCAGGTATAGGCCAAGTCCGCGCAAATAAGATATCCGAGGCATTTCAGGAACAGAAGAGTATCCGTGAGGTTATGCTATTTTTGCAAACACATGGAGTTTCCGCTGGTTACGCTTTCAAAATATTCAAGAAATATCGTGAAGCTGCAATTCGGATGGTTTCGCACAATCCTTACTGCCTGGCCACAGATATTCGCGGAATTGGATTCAGGTCCGCCGACAAAATCGCAGGGAGCTTGGGCATTGATATGCGGTCGCCCATACGGGCACGCGCCGGCATTCTGCACGTTCTGGAGGTGGTTCAAAGCGAAGGACATGTTTACTATCCCAGGACGGGTTTACTGGAGAAAGCGCGCGAACTGCTCGGGATAGATTTTCACACCCTGGAGAAAGCCCTTGATGAACTTACTGCATCCCGGGAATGCGTGATGGAGGAGGACCGGGTATATCCCGCATCTATGGCGAGTATGGAGAATTCCGTTGCCGCGAAATTGCGGAATCTGGTGACCGCTCCTCGTTTTCTTCCGCCGATCAAAATAGAAGCGGCAATAGAGTGGATTCAAAAAAAGACAGCCATAACTTTATCGGGGGCCCAGAGAGACGCGGTTTCTGCTGCACTGGAATATAAGGTACTGATAATAACGGGAGGGCCGGGAACCGGAAAAACGACTCTTCTGAAGTGCTTAATTGATATTCTGGAAGCTAAGCGAATCAGAGTTATGTTGGGGGCGCCAACGGGCCGGGCGGCCAAACGTCTCGCTCAAGCCACGGGAAGAGAAGCCAAAACCATCCACAGGCTACTCGAATATTCCCCGGGAGAAGGCGGTTTTCAGAGAGGAGCGGCGAGGCCCTTAGAAGCTGAGTTTATTATTATTGACGAGGTGTCCATGGTGGATACCTCTTTAATGCATTATCTCTTGTCCGCAATTCATCCTCAAAGCAGTCTCATTCTGGTGGGCGACGCGGATCAGCTTCCTTCTGTTGGTCCAGGTAACGTGCTCGGTGACATGGTGGAATCAGGGAAAATCCCAGTTGTTCGCCTTCAGATTGTTTTCAGGCAAGCAAAGGCAAGCTTAATTGTTGAAAATGCCCACCTCGTCAATTCCGGCAAGCTGCCTCAAAAGCAAGTGGAAGGTTACGAACCTGATTTTTATATGATCGAAAAAGAAGATCCGGACGAAGCTTTGCGAATCATAAAAGAGATTGTTTGCGAGCGGATTCCGACTAGATTCGGCTATGATCCCGTGGAGGATGTCCAAGTCCTTTGCCCGATGCACAAAGGGACCGTCGGAACGGAGAACTTGAATAGAGAGCTGCAGCAGATGCTTAACCCGCGCGGTCGTGTTATCAAAGGGGATAAATTTCGGGTCGGTGATAGGGTAATGCAGGTCAGGAATAACTACGATAAAGAAGTCTTTAACGGTGACGTGGGCAGAATCACTTCATTTGACCCGGAATGGAATGAGCTGACGGTCAATTTTGAAGAGCGTTCGATTTCGTATCATATTTCTGAATTGGACGAGCTGATACTGGCTTATGCAGTGACTGTGCATAAAGCGCAAGGGAGCGAGTACCGAGCGGTAATTGTTCCTTTGAGCACACAACATTATGTTCTGCTGAGGCGCAATCTACTTTATACTGCTATGACTCGTGGAAAAGAATTGGTCATACTGCTTGGAAGCCCTAAAGCTCTCCAGATGGCTGTTGAGAACCGAATCGTGGAACCGCGATATACAGCTTTAGCGAGTAAAATATAAATTCGATGTCTATGGCAAAGCGCTTTCTCTAAGAGAATCCTTCCTGTCTTGTATGGCTCTTTCGTAAAGTTTTGCATACTCGACAGCCGAGCGTTTCCAGGAAAAATCTTTATTCATTCCGCGTAACATTAATTTTTTCCAGGAATCACGATCTTCTTTATAAACTTTCAAGGCTTTCAGCAAGGTAGATTCAAACTCGGAGGCTTCGGGACCTTCGAACTTGAATCCAGTGCCGGAGTCTGTTTGGGGATCGAACTCCTCAACGGTATCTTTCAGTCCGCCTGTGGTGCGGACAATAGGGACTGATCCATACTTTAAGGCGTATAGCTGATTTATTCCGCAAGGTTCGTATCGAGAGGGCGCCAGCATCATGTCACCGCCGGCGAAAATCCTGTGCGCCAGCGTGTAATCGTATCGCATGAAGACAGCCACCTTGTCAGGGTATTTGTAAGCGATTTCGGTGAATGATTTTTGATACCGTGACTCTCCGGTTCCTAGTAGTACCAGATTGATGTCGCGTTTAATCAGTGATGGGATTATGCCTTGGAGCAGATCGATGCCTTTTTGATTGGATAACCGACTCACCATAGTAATGACGGGGATGTCTGCCCTAACCGGCAATCCGGCGATTTTCTGTAGATCAGCTTTACAGGCAGCCTTATTGGATAAATTTTGTGGACTGTAATTGGCCGTGATCAATGAATCGGTGGCAGGATTCCAAATTTGGTAATCCACACCATTGAGTATACCCGTGAGGTGCTCTCGCTTTTCGTTCAATACTCCTTCAAGTCCGAAACCAAACTCAGGCGTGAGAATTTCATTGCGATATCCGGGTGAGACCGTGCTGACTTCATCCGCGAAGATAATTCCACTCTTGAGAAAATTGAGGCGACCGTGGAATTCCATATGCTTAGGAGTGAAGAATTCCCATCCCACTCCTACTAACGGCATATCCAGATGCCAAAAAATGCCCTGATAGCCCAGATTGTGAATAGTCATAACCGACGCGCTCTGTTCAAGGTCCGGCACACCTGCATAAAGGGTTCTCAGATAAACCGGTGTGAGAGCGCCCTGCCAATCATGCGAATGAAATAGGTCGTAATGCACACTCCCAAGGGCGGCCATTTCGAGCGCGGCTCGTGTAAGGAAGACGAAACGCTCCGCGTTATCCTCGTAATCCTTTTCCGGAGAACCATAGAGATATTCCCTGTCGTAGTAATCATCGCACTCCAAAAAAAGATAACGACACGAGGTATTGCCGTTGAGTTGCCATATTTGAGCGGAAACTTTCTTTGCATTAAGAGTTAATTCAAAGGCCAGATCAGTCTTTTGGATATCGTATTTTTCAGGAGTTATTCCTCGATATTTCGGCATAAGAACATCGATATGCAGTCCGAGTTGCGCCAGTTCCGCGGGAAGCGCAGAAAGAACCTCACCCAGACCGCCGGTCTGAGCAAAAGGCGTAGCCTCCGAAGCAATCATAAGAACGCGCACTGATCCACCCCTGGAAGATCGTTAAGCATATCATAAAACCGCATAAAAAGCGCTATTTTTCAATTACGTCCGGCTGCGAGGATTTCGCCATTTTTCTGAGATGTTTTATCAGGCCCCCATCCTGAACAAGCTCTTTCATGAATGGAGGAATCGGGGCAATTTGATAAAACAGTCCTGTGGAGGTGTTCCGAATAATACCTTTGTCAAGGTCTACTTCGACGATGTCACCTTCAGATATTCCGTCCACAGCCGGTCCGCTTTCAAAAATGAGCAGTCCCATATTGAATGCGTTTCGAAAAAAAATCCTGGCAAAACTCTTGGCGATCACGCACGAAACTCCTGCACCCTTTATAGCCACCGGTGCGTGTTCCCTTGACGAGCCGCAACCGAAGTTCTTACCGGCAATTATTATATCGCCTTGTTGCACCTTGGACGGGAATGCAGGATCAGCATCTTCCATGACGTGCTCAGCCAGTTTCAGTGGATCCGAAAGGCTTAAGTAGCGAGCGGGAATAATCTCATCGGTATTGACATTGTCGCCAAATTTCCAGGCCCTGCCTCTGAACATGATTTACTCTCCTATTACGGGCATCAATTATGCCAAAAACAAGCTCCAAAATAAATTAGTTACGACTTGACGTAACGTTAGCACAATGGGCATTATTTGAGGCTAATATTATTTTTCAGATAAGCATCGATTCAACTTATTAAAGGATTTGCATTATGGGGAAAATCAGAGACAAGCTCAATCACCCGCAAATAATTCAAGGGATGACCCTTGGCACATTATTTAAAGTGCTTGCCAGAAATGGTTTTCGTGTGGATACTCAGTATCTCGGGCGACTCGCGCAGCTGATGGCTTTGGGCGTATTCAATTCTATATTTGCAGGCTGCGAGACATTTTTTAATATGGACGAAATACGCAAAATCCATATTGAACAGGCGCCATTGTTCGTGATCGGCCATTGGCGCAGCGGCACAACTCATCTGCACAATCTTTTGAATCTTGATCCGCGGTTTACTTGCCCGACAGCATACCAGGCACTGTTTCCACGACATTTTGTGTTCAGCCAAATAGGGGGCGCAATATTCGATTTGATAGCACCAAGAAAACGACCAATGGATAACGTAGCTTTTTCGTCCAAGGTCCCCCACGAAGACGAATTTGCGCTAGCCGCGGATTGCGCTGTTTCGCCGTATACAATTTTGTGGTTTCCTGAAACGAAAGACCGTCCATACAGTGAATTGGATCCCCAACGGCTTCCGTCTCATGCCCTTGAGGAGTGGAAACAGTCTTTCACTTTGTTTCTCAAAAAACTTACATTGTCCGAAGAGGGACGGATTGTACTCAAGTCACCGCCTCATCTGGGGCGGATGGCTACGATCCTGGAAATATTTCCGGAAGCGCAGTTTGTTCACATTGTGCGCGATCCCTATGCTGTATATAGTTCCATGTGGAAACTATGGAACGATTCTCTCGCCTATTCCTGTCTTCAAGCAGCTGATCGGGAGATAATAGACGAGCTCATATTATCTTGGTATGAAGAGCTGTTTTCATTGTTCGAAAGAGACAGAAATCGAGTTCCGCAAGGCGCTCTACACGAGATGAAGTACGAAGATCTCGAGGAAAAACCCTTGGAAACACTACAAGCAATGTACGAAACACTTGGGTTATCGGGGTTTGAGCTGGTCCGAGATAGGATAGTGGCGTATTTGGAATCTATAAAAAATTATCAGAAGAATCCTCATCAGTTGCATGAAGAGAGCCGAGAAAAGGTGTTGAAGCGCTGGCGTTTTACATTCGAGCGTTATCAGTATGATATTTAATTATTTGACCCGTTTCTTAAACAAAGCGGCTGCCAGACCTATAAAAAATACAGCCATGATGATAAGCGGAATTACCTGAGGCCATAACACGTCCCAACCCGTCCCCTTCAGAAATACCCCACGAACGATAGTCATGAAATACCTAAGCGGATTCAGGTACGTGAGGTACTGTATTACCTCCGGCATATTCTGGATAGGAAACGCGAACCCTGACAGAAGCACCGCGGGTTGCATAAACATGAACGAGGAAAGAATTGCCTGTTGCTGAGTTTTGCAAAATGCCGAAATAGTTACTCCTATTCCCGAGGCGGTAATAAGAAAGAGCATGGAGGCAGCTAGGAAAAACGCCATAGATCCCCTGAAAGGAATATCAAATGTAATAAACGCTAGAGGCGTGATAATTAACAGCGTAATTACTTCAATAATTAGACATGGAATGGTTTTTCCCAATATAAGTTCCAGCCGAGACAGCGGCGCGACCATAAGTTGCTCAAGTGTTCCAGTCTCTTTTTCGCGTACAAGAACAGATGAAGTGAGAATGACACAGAGCGCCAGCAGAATAAGCACCACTGTGCCCGGAACAAAAAAATCCTTCGACGTCAGATTCGGGTTAAACCATGCGCGACCTGCATCAGCAAATGAGGGAATAATCAAGCGAGGTATCGTCGATGTATACAGGGTTCCTTGCATACGTTTTGTTTTCTGGTTCATGATGTCCAGTCCAAAACGCTTCACGATTGATTGGGCATATCCGGATACGGTGCCGGCCGAGATGGTATCGACACCATCAATAAGGATACCTATCTGAGCGGTTCTATTGCCCTGGATACGTCTTTCGAGGTCGGGAGGAATCAGGATTGCCAATGAAGCCCTTCCGGTTATAAGGAACCAGTCTATATCATCATAGGAATTTACCTTGTCTACGATTTGAAAATAACCGGACCTGGAGAAAGCTTCGATTATATCGCGGCTTGATGTGGTACGGTCCAAATCGACGACAACTGTGGCCACATTCTCAACATCAAGACGGCACGCGTAGCCGAACATGAAAAGTTGCAACAACGGAGCTATCATCAACAACCTGAAATTCTGTTTATTACGGGTTATCTGAACGAATTCTTTACGGATTAGATGCCTCACGCGCCGGAAGCGATCAATTACGGTATTGACAGTCGCTGAATTAATTCCAAGAAATCCCGAATTCCACGACAGGGATTTGGTCTTTTCAGATGAAGTATCCGGGTCTCGTCTCATGCGATTCGTTTCTCCAGCTTTCTCATAGCAAGCAGAGTCACGACAGTTCCAAAAATCACCAACATGAAAATAGGAAAAATAATTGCCTCAATGCCAGCTCCTTTCAGGAATATGCCTCTCAAGACTGGGATGAGGTGCCGAGCAGGAATTATGTAAGTAATCGCTTGAAGCACTTGAGGCATATTTGATATGGGGAACACGAAACCGGAAAGTAGGAACGCAGGAAGAAAGGTACCGAGTAGCGCAAGCTGAGTAGCGAAAAATTGAGTGGTGGCTACCACTGAAATTAGAAATCCCAATGAAAGAGCGCCTACAAGAAAAATACTCGAAACAAAGAACATCAATAATAAGCTCCCTCTGAAAGGAACATCAAAGACATACTTTCCCATCAAATAAACCATCACTAAATCTAAATAACCCAGTACAAAATACGGAATCAGTTTGCCCAGGATTAATTCGTTGGACTTGATAGGCGTCGAAATCAGCTGCTCCATTGTCCCGGTTTCTCGTTCACGAACTATAGTGAGAGACGTCAGCAACGCGGCAATTACCATCATGATGATTGCAATGAGTCCGGGCACAATATTGTTCCGACTCTGCAGCTCCGGATTGTAAAGAAGCCTTAACCTAGGCTCAAGAGGTGGTACGACTCTTCGCTCTATCGCCTGCCTAAACATTGCTTCTTTTTGAAAGTCGGTTTCATAATCAGCTATAATCGTTTCGATGTAGACCATAGCAATGCCTGCCCGGGTAGAGTCGGATCCATCCACGATAGCCTGGACTGTCGCCTGCTTTCCTTTTTTCAGGTTTCGCGCGAAATCATGCGGAATAATGATCCCGACGCTGACCCTATTATTGTCGATTGGTGCAACTATTTTTTCATAAGAATCAGTGTAGATAATAAGATTGAAATAGCCGGAACTTGTGAGTCGGTCGATGAATTCCCTAGATTGGGGCGTCCGGTCGCGGTCCCAGACTGCCAAAGGAATGTTATCCACGTCCAGAGACAACGCATATCCAAACAAGATCATCAACATGATGGGTATTCCGAGTGCCAGATAAAGCGATCGGGAATCCCTGATGATCTGCTTGGTTTCCTTACGCGATACGGCAAATACTCGAAAAATATTCATCTGATCCTCAAGCCTGCTCGGCCCTGTTCAAACCCCATCTCATGCCGAATTTGCATCCTCCGAGGTGAGCGTTACAAAAA
>JBKQRG010000328.1:0-46002 GCA_052144015.1 Desulfomonilaceae bacterium | reverse complement strand
TGTCAACTATATTATACATAATTACATGCCGACAAAGTCTACTTACGCATGCCGCTTTCCCCAATCTTCGCCAAAGCTTAACCCCTCCCGCCTCTCAAAGATCCGTTTGAGAACTACTTTAAATCCGCACGGTTCCTACCAATACCGTGCCAATTCCCCGAATCCCGGTGATACGTTCCAGCATGGAGGCATCCTATGAATTCATTGTCCGCCAGACCCGCATCCAGCGATGACGATGGACACGCTCTGCCGGTAAGGCGCTGTGCATTACCGCCTGTCGGCACTGTCGAGTGGGAACGGGCTGGAGGGCCGCCTCTCTCATTTGGCCAGAGACTGAGCGTGCTCGGTGGCGCTGCCGGCGTCCTCCTGATGGACCTCGGGCCCCGGCTCTGGTGGCTACTCAGCCAGTGGGGACTCCTTTCCATCCGAAGGCCGGCAAAGGTGGACCTCACGGCCTGGGCTCCGCCTGACTCCCGGGCCGCCCGTGAGGCGGAGAAATATGTGCGGGAGGTCTCGACCATGCCGATGGTGAACCATAGCCTGCGCACCTATTACTTCTCGGGTATCCTCTACCAACTGAGCGGGGTGAAACAGTCCATCGACAGGGAGGCGCTGTATGTCGCTGCCCTGCTGCACGACGTGCGCCTCTTGCAGATGGCTCCTCCAGCCACAGAGCACTGCTTCACTGTTGGCGGTGCCAGAGAGGCCCGGCGCATTGCAAGGGACGCAGGCTGGGATGAGGCACGCCAGGATAGTGTGGCTGTTGCCATTACCGCCAACCTTAATGCCTTCGTCCCACTCGATGAGTTCGGACCGGAAGCTCACTTCATGAGGGTAGGTGGACTGGTGGAGGTCATTGCCCAAGAGTGGAAGGTGCATCCGGAGAACCTCGCGGAAATCCTCGAGCGATACCCGCGCGACGGATTTGCCGCTGAGGCAATCCGACTTGTGCGGCGTGAGGTAAAGCAGAACCCACACGGCCGTTTTGCATGCCTCGACCCCTTGTTTCCGATGCTGGTCAAACACTCGGCCTTCAGTAAAGAGACTTCTCAACGGTAAAGATTATTGCATTAGCTCCGCAGGCAGTCCTCAGTGCCCAGACAGACAGAACGGTCCCCGGAGGGCCGGTCCAACAGTAGTCCAGGGGGACGCGGGATGAAAATGCATTGAAAGGATTACGACAAAACCCGAAGTGAGGACCTTGGAGGGGCATATGTCATTGCGAGCGAAGCGAAGCAATCTCTATTCTCGCACAAGGCGGGAGGACATACGGGATTGCTCTCCCGCGGAACGCGGGACTTCACTCCTCGCAATGACAAGTCGGGGTCTGTCATCAATGCAATAATCCATTCCAATCTATTCTATTTCGCGACCGGCTTGCCGTACCTGAGTTTTACCCCTGTGGCCTTGCCTGGCTCGTACACAGTCACTACGAACAAATTGTCGAAGGAATCCTTGGAGTCGCACTCAGGGCCGGTGCATCCTAAGTCTTTGATTGTGTCGTGAATTCCGCCACTACCCATGTGAGCCCCGGGTCCAACGATAAGAACCACCTTTCCTTTGTACTGGTCTTTGATCGATTGAAGTATCTTGTCGCTGCTGCCCTGCTCATAATAGTTAAGTTCCGATAGCTTCAGGAATTGTTGAAGAGGCTGCACAGTTTGTTCCATCCGTTTCGCCTTTGGGCTAAATATCGCAGCAATCCCCGCGTTGCCTACGGCATGAACGAGTTCCTGGGCACGCTGTTTGCCTTCCGGAGTCAATTCCGGATCATTGTCTGTTTTTGTAAAATCGAATCTTTCAGCATGTTGAACGACCAAAACCGTCGTTGGTTGGTCCGCTGCAAAGGTAGTGAATACCAGGCTGTCGGAAAATGGTCCGCCAACCCCCGTGCCCAGGACAATTCCCAGGCCGATAATCATGCCGATGTACAATTTTCGATCTGCTCTCATTGTCATCTCCCCCTCTATAGTATTCTGCTATTAAGATGCCGGCCTTTAGAAAAAGATCCGGTGCCTCTGAAAAATCATACTTTGTGGAGATTTAGGATTAGGTTAGGGCCTCTTCAAGTCACATCCATTTTCGAAGTTTGCTCGAAAGACGCTGCAGCAAGGATGGCGTGACCTTATATGCAAATATGCGTTTATCTCCGAATCTTTTGTTTTCGGTTTTAGGGCCGTATCGCCCCCATGAGAACCCGTCTCCGATTTTTGGGTCCCGCAAATCGATGAATAGATATTTGTCGCCCGACGAATTCGCAAAATCAATGAGATCCGGATCACCGGATTGTATGGCCTTTTCATAGGTCATCACACCTGGGTTCTCTTTCCATATTCTCCAATGATATTTTTCGTGAACATCATCGATTTCGCTTTTCCACGGCGGGTTTCCAAAACGAATTACCTCGCTGATAAAATGGCCGAGACTGTGCGTCCCGGATACAATGACAGGGGCATCGTGACAGGCAAAAAATATTGGCCCCCAATGAGTCGAGTCGTAACCCTGCTGCTCGCAGGAGATTTGGCCTTGTACAGTGCCATGCAATGCGTTAGTTTATTGACCTATGAATCAACTATGCGGTATGCTCAACTGTAATATATTACGTATGTCGTATCCGGAGAAATCTTGCCGAAGCGATTGGACCATCCACGAAGCGACCTGCGGAGAGCAACCAGAGCCCTGGAATTGCGCAATCGTCTCCGACGGGCCACTGTCGTAATTGCGGACATGGAAGATCCTGCTGCTCCTCCGGCTCATATTTCGTTCTGGATGAGTTACAAACATTATTTCTGCGTGATAGTGGGAGCCTTGGTGGGAGGAGCATCTGTTTTTTTGATGACAGTTCTGCTCGATGGGTCACGAACTGCTAATTCAAAGGAATTAGCAAAAATGACCAGCCCCATGACCATTGCGGTCGATCGGGCAATTGGACAAGCTGGGCTACTCATCAAAATGCTTGAAGGCATAGTCCATGAGCGAGGATCCAAACCTAATTTGGAAGCAACTGAAAATCCGTCGGAGTATCAAAAATGCCTGGAAGATTGCGCGCGCGGTTTCCGGGTGATGGAAGAATCCGACAAGGGGCTTGTTGTTAACTGTAGGAACGAGTGCATTTCGCGATATAGTAAACGTGTCAAAGAGATGCGAAAACGCTATTTCAGAGATGAAGACTCAGACTGACAGATGTACGGTGAGGTAAAAGATCATGAAAAAGAAATTCAGCGTATGGATGACATTATTGCTGGCCGTGATCTTGTGTTGCGGAATCATTGTTCCAAAAGCTCAAACGGCTGAAGTAAAGGACCAGAATACCGGGCCATCGGATCAGGAGATACAGGACATGGCCCGCAGCATGGGGATGGATCCCAAGCTGTGTGAAGACCTGCAGGAGCGGATCAATAAGATTGTAGCCGTCGCCGATTCATCCCTCACGGATCAAGAGAAGATAGACAAGTTGTCTGAAACCGTCGCCGAATCAATAGCAGGAATGCAGACTGCCGGTTCCAAAGATGCCGAAGTCGCGAACGCCGCCAATCAGTACCTTGTTCTCATGAAGGATATAATGTCCGCCGCGCGGTCATCGGCAGCAAAAGGTGATAATAAGGTTTTAGCCTCAACCAAAGAAGATTTGCAAAAGCTTCTTGTTATAACAAAAACATATATGGCTATGATGAAAATCATGTGCCCGAAATTAACTCTGCCCGACACCATGAACAAGTAATGCGGCCTCAATTATAGGTAAGCTGGCCTATTCTGGATGGTTACGGAGGTGGATCAATGAGATCTATTCGTCTCATCGTGACTGTTATCATACTAATCACCGGCGTTTGCACTATTCCGTGCTTGTTACCAGCTGACTTTTCAGAGAAATCCGACCAGCTAGATTATGAAGTAGGTGCTTAAGGCACAACAAATGAATAACGGTGTAATGGACATCACCACGTGCCAAAATGGGTGCCGAATGCGTTATGGCTCACCACCGCCAATGGGAAATAGGATCATGGAAGGCCCGGTTGCAACTGCTGCAGCGGATGAGCCGGGCGAATCGGTGGAACACACCAGCCCCACTCTGTACATCAAATGCATGGAGGAGTGCGAACGAAACTACTGGTAGCAGTTTGAAAAAGAAGCAAGTGGATCGAGGCGAAAGCGCTGAATCGGTTCCACTTGGTTTATAAATACCCCGGCACCCCGGGAATCCTTATTCGGGCCACTTAAAATTGATAACTTCGAAAATGCGGGCTGAAGCCCAGCCGACATTGAATATGAATCCGGTGGGCGATGAATTCCGGGGTAGGTCGGGCTGTGCCCGACATCTTATCATGACCCTGGTGAAAGGGTGTAAAGAGAATCGGCGGCCACAGGCCGCCCTATACTGAAAACCGGAAGAGGCTCGGAGAAGTCTCTTGGGTAGGTCGGGCTGTGCCAGAAATCTTATCATGACCCTGGCTAATGGTGGGCAGAGGGATCGGCAGCCTTTAGCTTCAAGCTTGATTACGATTCCTCCTTCTCTATGCCCCCGCGGGGTCAGCGGAGTTGAATCAGGAATCGGATTCGACTAAAATAATAACCGAAAGTGTGCCATAGAGATTTTGTCGAATTAAACTTGAAGGTTATACCGACGGGAGATTTCGAAATGGCTAAACACTTGAGGTTAACACTGACGATAGCATTGATTACATTTACGTGTGGATCATGCTTTGTGCTTGCACAGCCGACAGGCACTTTTGCCACACAAGAATATGGTCCGACTGACCCTTCGTTAGCACAGAGCGGCGCCTTTGATCTCAACTCATGCCAAAGAGAATGTCGCCTGCGATTCGGCTTAGAGCCCCAATCCGAGATGGAAGAACACTTCAGGCGCGGATCGGGTGCGGGTAGTTACTATGAACATGCTAACTGTATTGCGGCTTGCAATTCGCAGTTCTGGAAAGAGTTCGATGACAATACGAGAAATCTTGAACGGATGCGCTAACTAATGTCTTCAGTGGCGCTTCAACCAATTGATGATTTCAGACGTTTCCGTCAAGTCTTTTAGCGCCAGGTCCGTATCGGTACTTTTGAGATTCTCCAGAGTGTAGGGTCCAGTTGCAACAGCTATGCTTCGGGCACCATGTATTTTTGCACAGGTCACATCCAAAGGAGTGTCACCGATAATAACGCAATCAGTATAGGTCACTGAAACGGAAGAGTTCTCAGCCAGTCTTTGAACCGCCAATGGCAAAAGATCATTCCTGTCTTCACTGTCGTTGCCGAAAGCACCTATCGGGAAAAACGAATTCAATCCAAAAGGCTCTAGCTTAGTTCTGGCTCCTTCTTCGATGTTCCCGGTTAGAAGACCCATGTGGAACTCTTGATTTGTGACAAGGCGCTCGAGCAGATCGCGAATGCCCGGTTTGACGTGGCCCATACCTCTCTCTGTTGCAGTCCGAAGGTGCAAAAGATAAATATTCAGGAACCTGCCCAGCCAACCATCCTGAATCTGAATTCGATTCTTTTCCAGAGCCTCTCGTATTATCCCAAGATCGGTCTTGCCCGCAAAACCGATTCCCGCAAATCCGTTCGATATTCCGGTCATGTCATGGAAAGCGAGATCCAGGGCTATCGCGCCTGAGCGTCCGGAATCAATAAGCGTGTGGTCAATATCAAATAGAACAAATTTAGACATAATTCATTATTGCACGGAAATAGTACCTGTGAAACCCATTCGCATTTGATGACACTAACTTGTTGATGATCAATGGTAATAATTTATTGCAAAACATAATTGTCTGGTTTCTTATAGAGGAACACATTAATAGGTAGTTGGGTATAGTGAAACAAATAATGTGTTTTTTTCTACTCCCAATTAGGACAGGCCGATCAAATTCATTAAATTGGAATCAGGAGGGAGAGTCGTGATGCGAAAAATGAGCTTTTTATTAGTCATGTGTCTTTTGTTTTCATGCTCCTTTGCGGGCGCAGCAGACAACGAAAAAGAAGCCGCTGCCGTTCGCGTTGCAGAACAGTGGCTTGGTTTGGTAGACCAAGGAAAATATGACGAAAGTTGGAAGGAAACCTCAACGGTCTTCAGGAATGCAGTGACCGCCGCTCAATGGGAGCAATTGGTACAGACGTCCAGAAAACCTCTTGGCAAGCTGCTTACTCGTAAAGTGGGTAGTAAAACTTACACCACTTCTTTGCCGGGTGTTCCGGATGGCCAATACGTGGTCATCGAGTTTGAAACATCGTTCGAAAATAAGAAGGCAGCTATCGAAACTGTGACGTCTATGCTTGATAAAGACGGCACCTGGCGTGTCTCCGGTTATTACATCAAATAAGGATGCCCTTGCTGTCCGCGGGGAAGTAGACAAGTGTTTGACGTATCCTGCGAACCGCTTTGGACAATCCTAACCGCTTGTGTGAGAGTAACTTTTTCTTTCTTTCGAGGACGGTAGAAGCCCATGAATAAGAGTGAACCGGTCATCGGATTAGCAAGCGCTTTGAAGGGAATCGGCTGGACCGGAGTTGCATTGGGAATCGCCACAGTTCTGTTCTCTTCGCTGCTATATGTTCAAAGCCATGAACTCTCGATATTCAAGACCTATTTGAGCGATATCGGGAACACACCCAAATGGCCGCAAGTGGTCTTTAATGCGGGCATGTTGATCGCTGCGCCTGTGCGGTATCTGTTCCTGATTCTCTTGATCCTTCAATTGAGAAACGTCGGCGCGGGCAAAGTGTTTAATATTTCAGCCTTGATCATCGGAACCTTCGTCGTGATTGGAAGTATCGGCCTGGCCGCGATACCATATTCTCTGGATCTGCCGCTGCACAAGAAGTCAGCGCTTCTCTACTTCTTCGGGACCGTCATTCTGCAAACGATGATCGCCGTTCAGGAGTGGCGACTCAGATTGCCGGCCGTCCTCTCCGTTTCCAGCATTGCCGTTGTGATTATTTATCTTGTATTCGCTGTGCTTATGACGTCGGTTGGAAAAGTTGAAGGCGTCACCAGAGATACACCTGTCATTTGGGAGTGGTTGGCTTTCTGCTCGCTGATGTTGTGGTTAATCAGCCACAGCATTGTGCTTGGAGATGGAGGAGCAAAACGCTATCTGAGGGGTACCGCTTGATTCGGGCCGATTTGCTGTCATACATAATTAGCCTGCCAGACTACCACAATACTGTAAAGAATACTAATTGTTATTGACAAGTTAGGTGACTTCGATCAGAATATCATGATAAATGTTGTCAAGAAAATGTCTCGATGGCAAAATTACCTATTGGGATTCGTGCTCATAATTATAGTGATGAACCGACCGCAATAGTGTGGTACTGTAAAACAATGCATTGGGGATGTGCATAGCCACATGGAGGCGCATCAAATGGACCAGAACAGGAAGTATGGCTTCAATACTCTGGCTCTTCACGCGGGTCAGGAACGTGATCCGGTGACTTATGCGCGGGCGGTCCCGGTGTACCGGACGTCGTCATATCTCTTCAGGGACACAAAACACGCCGCGGACCTCTTTGGATTAAAGGAACCGGGTAATATTTACACTCGGATAATGAACCCTACACAGGATATCTTAGAGAAAAGAATGGCAGCCCTTGAAGGCGGAATTGCTTCGCTTGCGCTTGCTTCAGGGACATCGGCTGTCTTTTATTCGATTGTCAATTGCGTGGAGGCAGGAGAGGAAGTGGTTTCCGCTCGTAACCTGTACGGCGGGACATATACCATGTTCAACGACATCTTGCCTCAGTTCGGTATTTCAGTGCGGTTTGTGGATCATGATTCACCGGTACGGTTCAAAGAGGCAATTAATTCAAAAACCAGGGCAATTTTCCTCGAGACAATCGGCAATCCCATGCTCGGAGTTCCTGATTTTGATGAGATTGCTTCCATTGCACACGAGGCTCATGTACCTCTGATTGTGGATTCTACATTTACTCCGCCATGTATATTCCGGCCTATGGAGCGCGGCGCGGATATCGTGGTCCATTCCCTCACTAAATGGATCGGCGGGCATGGTACAGGGATTGGCGGGATAGTGGTCGATTCCGGCAAATTTGATTGGACCGATAGCAAGTTTCGTTTGTTCAACGATCCTGAGCCCTCATATTTCGGTATCAGATTCGGTCACGATCTTGGTGACGACCTCCAGCCGATGGCTTACGTTACGCGAATGCGGTTGGTTCCGTTACGAAATCTCGGTGCTTGTGTAAGTCCTGATAACGCATGGATTTTCATCCAGGGATTGGAAACTCTGGCTCTGAGAATGGAGCGTCACAGTTCAAATGCACTGGCTGTGGCTCGCCACCTGGAAAATCATCCGGCCGTGGCTTGGGTGCGCTATCCCGGATTACCATCTGACCCCTCATATACTTTGGCCCAAAGATATTTCGCCGAAGGTGCAGCGGGAGGCATGGTGGTTTTTGGTATCAAGGGCGAAGCCCCGGCAGCTGAACGATATATCAATCGCTTGAAATTATTTTCACATTTAGCCAATGTCGGGGACGCCAAGAGCCTGGCAATCCATCCTGCCAGCACTACGCATTCCCAATTGTCCAGGGAGCAACAGATCGCCGGGGGGCTCCCGCCGGATTTGGTGCGCTTGTC
This sequence comes from Desulfomonilaceae bacterium, assembly GCA_052144015.1. Taxonomy (GTDB): domain Bacteria; phylum Desulfobacterota; class Desulfomonilia; order Desulfomonilales; family Desulfomonilaceae; genus DATJPW01. Next base: position 37,403 of record JBKQRG010000328.1, on the reverse strand, counting down.
CATCGGCATTGAAGATATCGCGGATATAATAGAAGATATCGATCAGGCTCTGGCATGAGTAAGACTCACCGCAGAGTCCGCGGAGAACGCAGAGTAGATAATGGAATCTGATAAGATCACAGGAGATAATAATCGGGGCGGCCATTGACGTTCATCGCGAGCTCGGTCCTGGTCTACTTGAGTCAACATACGAGTGTTGCCTGGAATATGAATTGTTGGAAAAGGGCCTCGAAGTCGAGAGACAAAAATTTCTTCCGGCAAAGTATCGTGAGGTTTACGTAGATTGCGGTTATCGAATTGACCTGTTTGTAGAGAACCTTGTAGTCGTTGAACTGAAGGCCGTGGACAAACTGGATCCGATTCATGAGGCGCAGCTACTATCGTACTTGCGACTATCCGGATCTCCCATCGGGTTGTTGCTGAATTTCAATGTCACAGAGTTGAGAAGAGGAATACGCCGTTTGGTAAATAATTTCAGAGAGAAATTGCCTCGGCGTTCTCTGCGGTGAAATACTGGACAAATAAATGCCCACAACACCTATACAAGAATACGCAGATTCAGACGGCCGTTACGGACGCGTCGTGACTCAATATGCGGAGTTTGATGGAATTAAACTCGAGTCGGGTTTTTTCTTGGGGCCATTAACAGTGGCGTATGAGACGTACGGCACTCTTTCACCCGAGCGAGACAATGCGGTTTTAATACTTCACGCTCTCTCAGGCGATGCGCATGCTGCGGGAGTGGACGAAAACGGTAAGCTCGGTTGGTGGGACGCCATGATTGGCCCGGGCAAAGGAATCGACACGAATAAGTATTTTGTGATTTGCTCCAACTGCCTTGGAGGCTGCAAGGGGACCACCGGTCCATGCAGCATCAATCCCGAGACAGGCAGGCCATATGGGCGTGAATTTCCTCTAGTGACTATGGCGGATATGGTAAATGTCCAGGTTATGCTCATGGAGCGCCTGGGCATCCGGAGACTTCATAATGTTATCGGGGGCTCCATGGGCGGGATGCAGGCTCTTCAATGGGCGGTTACCCATCCTGACAAAGTGAAATCGGCCGCGGTGATTGCAGCCACGGCAAGATTGTCACCCCAGGGTATAGCCTTCAACTGGGTCGGACGAAATGCCATATATAGCGACCCGGCGCGCGTATGCCCGGAGCCCGGCGCCCCCAGTGAATACGACAAAATGGGAAAAGGTTTGGCCGTCGCGAGGATGATCGGCCACATCACTTACCTATCCGAAGAGACGATGGAAGTGAAATTCGGCCGCAAATTGACACTAAAAGATGTCGATGGATTCAGGTACAGCCTCGGCGAAAACGGAGAAGAAGGCGGCGAATTTGAGGTGGAATCTTACCTCGAACATCAGGGGAGCGTCTTTATGCAGAGGTTTGATGAAGATTCCTATTTAATAATTACCAAGGCCATAGACTACTTTGATCTGGAAGCTACTTATGGAGATCTATTAACTGCTTTTCAGAATGTTACCGCCAAGATGCTTGTCATTTCATTTGGTTCCGATTGGCTGTACCCGACCTCCATGTCGCTTCCGATCGTGCGGGCACTACAGGCGCTGCAAAAGCACGTCTCTTTTGCGGAGTTGGATCTTCCTTACGGTCATGATTCATTCCTGGTGAATGCCGGGATTCCTACAATGACAAGAATAATAAGTGGTTTCTTACAGAGTGTGTGATGAAATTCCTATTCAATGGTTTTCCTGAAGAGCGTGACGGATGCGAATTAAGCGTTCAGCGCCTTTTGGATGAGGTTAAGGAAAACGATCCGGCAGTAATCGTTGAGCTGAACGGCCGTTTTATTCATCGAAAGGATTTCAGCTCAACAGTAATAAAAGAGGATGATAAAGTGGAGTTCATTCATCCATCTTTTGGTGGATGATATCCACGAATTTAGATACACCGCTCGATTCAAGAAGTGAATGGCCGCTTCTCCTCCGCTGATTCCACACCATAACCCTTCAGTTACAGGCGACCAAAGAATGTCAGGGTGTGAAGGTATACCGGGGGTTCGAATCCCTCTCTCTCCGCCAGTTTCAATATGCCAATACGAATGACCGGCAAGATGCCGGTCCTACTATTTGTGGCGAACCTCCTTTATTGCGAGCGGAGGGAAGTAATCTCGACGCTTTGGGGATTGCTGGTGGGACCGTCCCGCGCAGAACGCGGGATTGCCGGTCATTTTAATGGACAGGCGAGACGCCTGTCGCAGCGTAGACTCCTCGCAATGAGAAATCCACCTCCCTACTAACCGAGGGCGTTGCCCCACTCGTGAAACTTGACAATAACAAGTGATAATGATGAAATATTCGATCCTGCATGGACCATCCACGGGAGATTGGATGAAGCTCCGCGACGTACTCGACATACTTTCGGCAAGGATGCTGGTGGACCATCAAGGTCTTGACGGAGAAGTGCCGATGGGTGGTGCTGCAGACCTGATGAGTGATGTGCTCGCTTTCGGATCGGAAGGCATGGTGCTCATGACCGGGCTCACCAATCCTCAGGTGATAAGAACCGCCGAAATGGCCGGGATAGATGTCGTCATATTCGTTCGAGATAAGACACCACCTCCGGAAACACTCGAGTTGGCAAACGATTCCGGAATAACCGTGTTGGTCACCGGATATACCATGTACGAGGCATGCGGTCGATTGTACGAAGCCGGATTACCTGGTTTGGGTCTGGTAAAAATCGAAAATAGCACCTGGTGAACGTGCAAGTAGAAGGCATAACCAAAGTTCAGGAACTCATCTATTCCACCAAAGTGGAGACGGTTATGGCCACGGAAATGGTCATCTTCGAGCCGGATATGCCGCTGGAAGAGGCGAAAACAATCCTGAAATCCAAACGCATTTCCGGTGCTCCGGTCGTGGAAGGTGAGAATCTAATTGGAATGTTGAGCATGTCCGATGTGTTGACGGCATTGGAAAACAACAAATTGGATCAGTCAGTCCGCGAGGCTATGACTTCACAGGTCAAAACCGTATCAAAGGATTCTTATCTCATTGAGGCGGTGAATCAGCTGGGAAGGAGGGGATTTGGCCGACTGCCTGTGGTGGACGGAAGTGGAAAACTGGTAGGTATTGTAACTCCAGGCACTATGATGCGATCACTGTTGCATGAAATGGATGCCAGTTTTCTGCAAAAGGAAACCGAAAAGCTTCAAGCGTATCGAGCCAGTCACATTTTTGACGATATAGTTTCCGATGCCACGAGTCTTGTTCTTCACTTTAGGGTGGATGATCACGATTTTATCAATGCCGGTAAAGCTTCCAGCACGATAAAGAAATCACTGCGACGATTGGGAGTGGCGCCCGCGATAATCCGTAGGGTCTCGGTCGCGGTTTATGAGGCCGAAATGAATTTGGTGATCCACACTGATGTGGGAGGAGAAATAACCGTAGAAGTTCGGCGGGATCGATTAAAAATATCCGCGGTTGATCATGGACCGGGAATACAGGACGTGAAAAAGGTGCTCCAGCCGGGCTATTCGACTGCGCCGAAGTGGATAAGGGACATGGGGTTTGGCGCGGGCATGGGATTAGCCAATATCAGAAGGTGTTCTGATATTATGACATTGATGTCCGAACCAGGTGTCGGAACCAGGTTAGAGATATTATTCCGCTTCGGAGCACAGGCACTGGGTGGTCGAACGGCAATAGGAAAAAGGGCTTGACAACCCTAAATTGACGCTTAATATACGGTCTTTGTATCAGGGAAGGCTGCCTCGGGTAAAAATACCTCCCTAATATACAATTACCTCTTTCAAGTTATATCCGCTCAGGTCTGCCACTTGGGCGCTCAGGTACAAATAACCGGAGTAGAGGATGATAAATAGCTATCTTCCTATTCTTGTCATTTTTCTAATCTCGGCATTCATTGGGGTGGCTATTATTGTGTTATCCACACTTGTGGCTCGCAGAAATCCGACACCCATAAAATTAATGCCTTACGAGTGCGGCATGGATCCGATCGGAACCGCCAGAAGGCGATTTTCCGTCAGATTTTTCGTTATCGGCATGTTGTTCATAGTGTTCGATATCGAATTAATCTTTCTTTTTCCGTGGGCAGCTATCTATGACAAACTTATGCTGTTCGGGTTTGTGGAGATGCTGATATTTGTCCTTGTACTATTGGTGGGGTTGATCTACGTTTGGAAAAAAGGCGCCTTGCAATGGGAATAGAAAGACATCTTAATGATACGGTGCATGTCACCAACCTGGAATGGCTTGTAAACTGGTCGCGAAAATCATCCATGTGGCCTCTGGGTTTCGGCTTGGCTTGCTGTGCTCTCGAAATGATAGCCACATTTGTCAGTAGATATGATCTGGCACGTTTTGGAATGGAGGTCGCCAGACCTTCTCCCAGACATGCCGACCTGATGATAGTCTCAGGAACTGCATCAAAAAAGATGCTTCCCGCTATTTTGAGGATCTACGAGCAAATGGCTGAACCCAAATGGGTTATAGCTATGGGAGCGTGCGCATCCACCGGCGGTATCTATAAGAATTATGCCGTAGTTCAGGGTATCGACCGCCATCTTCCCGTGGATGTTTACATTCCGGGATGTCCTCCCAGGCCGGAAGCATTGCTGGATGGAATACTTCAGCTTCATGCCAAGGTCATGAAAGAACAATCATTGCACAATCCACCTATCCCAAAAATCAGGTCGGCCGGCTAATGAAACAAGAAGAAATCCAAGAAAAGCTGCAATCGGCTTTTTCATCTGATGTAATTCAAGCTTACGCTGAATTTCAGGGCCAAGTGTACATGACCATAGCCCCTGAGAAAATTCGCGAGGTCTGTCTATTTTTAAGAAATGATCCGGATCTGGCTTTTAATTTTCTCTCTTTTGTTGGTGCGGTAGACAGGTATCCCGACAAGCCTCGTTTCGAAGTTGTTTACCAACTATATTCATTGGAGAAAAACCATCGATTTCGAATTAAGGCCCTTATCGATGAAACTGAAGAAGCTCCCGCTAGTATAGATTCGGTAGTTAATATCTGGCCCACAGCGAATTGGCACGAGCGAGAAACAGCGGAGATGTTCGGAATCGTTTTTAACGGCCACCCGGATCCGAGAAAACTACTTCTACCGGACAATTGGGAAGTGCATCCACTTAGAAAAGATTTTTCCGTCCTGGGCAATGATCAAGATACTCCGGACCTACGATCCGGGACCGGAAACTGAGGAATAAGCGCATGTCCGAACTAGCGAGCGCAACAACAAAACCTGTAACTGAATTACTGGAACTTAATCTCGGTCCTCATCACCCGAGCACACATGGCGTGTTTCGGGCCGTGGTGGAGCTGGACGGCGAAATAGTTGTTAATGTAGTGCCGCATTTGGGTTACCTGCATCGCGGCTATGAGAAGACCTGCGAAAATAAACATTATCATCAGGTTATCCCGCTGGCCGAACGCTGCGATTATATGGGGGCATCGAGCAATTCACTGGCCTATTGTCTGACCGTGGAGAAGCTGCTCGGTGTGGAAGTTCCCGAGCGAGCCCAGGTAATCAGGGTTATCATGGCGGAACTCAGCCGGATCTTCAGTCACCTTTTCTGGCTGGGAACTCATGCGCACGATGTCGGAGCGATGACGCCGCTGTTTTATATGCTGCGGGAGCGAGAAGAGATTATGAATCTCTTTGAGCTCACTGCCGGCGGGCGTTTAATGCCCAACTATCTCAGAATCGGTGGACTAATACGGGACCTTGAAGATGGTTTTGTGGAGCGAGTACGAACTTTCACAGACAATTTCGATCGTCATGTGGACGAATATGAAGAACTGCTCACAAAGAATGCTATCTATGTAGACCGGACCAAAGGAATAGGTCTGCTTTCCAAAGAAGATGCGATAGCCATGGGGGCGAGCGGCCCTATGGCCAGGGCTTCGGGAATAAACTGGGACATACGAAAGTCCGAACCATATAGCGGATATGAGCAGTATAGCTTTGATGTGCCTGTTGAGACCGGGTGCGATGTCTATGCAAGGTATCTGGTTAGAGTCGCGGAGATGAGACAGAGCAGACGGATCCTGGCTCAAACGCTGGAGAAACTTTCGCCCGGGCCGATCAGAGCTACCAAACCTGGGGTCATTTTCCCGCCTCAGGAAGAGATTTACACTAAAATGGAATCGCTCATCCACCACTTTATGCTCGTCGTGGAGGGCTTAAAACCCCCGGTAGGTGAAGTTTATCAGTGTATTGAATCGCCTCGAGGCGAGATGGGGGCCTATCTGATCAGTGATGGCGGACCCCAGCCTTACCGGTTGAAGTGGCGAGCACCCGCGTTTGTAAATCTCGAATCTTTGGCCCTTATGAGCAAAGGTTGTTTTTTTGCCGATCTAATTGCGATACTTTCAAGTGTGGATATAGTTCTAGCCGAGGTCGATCGATGAAGCGGCGGAAGAAGCATCCGCATTTAGGAGACCTCTCATGACTCTCGGAGACTTAGTAGAAGCGCTGGCGCTGGAAGTAAGGGCGTGCAGCGGCCAAATGAACCGTGTGGTTGAAGGTGGCTATGTAAGCGACCTTCTCAGTGATGTGATAGCTGGATCGAAAGAAGGGGATCTGTGGATCACTCTTCAGCTGCATCAGAATATTGTTGCCGTGGCTTTTCTAAATAATCTGGCAGGCGTGGTGATTGTAGGCGGAAGAGAACCGGAACCGGAAACCCTGGAAAAGGCAGAAGAGCAGGGAGTCCCTATTTTGTTGAGTGGACTGCCGGCCTATGAAATAGCCGGGAGATTATACGAAATGGGGATTCGACGATAGCTTTGAATCGTAGCTGGTTAAAGGAGAGTGCTTAGTCCCTCATCATCAAACCTTCCAGACGATCAGCGAGCTGCTTGACAAGCTAAGTTCAAGAGGGAAAGACCAGGGGCCGAAACCAGCCGGTGACAGGTTCAAACGAAATTGTTGACCGGTATGACTTTGCGTTCGATATCTCCGGATTGGGAGTTTTTTTGAGCAAAGCGGATGCAGGATCTGTCGCTGCATATCCTCGATATTGCGGAAAACGGGATAAATGCCGGAGCGGACCTTGTACGAATAACGGTGGAAGAAGACATTAAGGCAGACAGCCTTACGATCGTTATAGAAGATAACGGACGAGGAATGGAACCGGAGTTACTGATTAAAGCGCTTGATCCGTTTGTTACTACGCGTGCTAATCGAAAAATCGGGCTCGGTTTACCCTTGCTGCAACAGTCTGCGAGACTGGCGGAAGGCGACATTAAAATTGATTCAACTCCTGGAGTGGGAACCAAGGTACTGGCATTCATGAAATACAGGCATATCGATCGCAAGCCTATGGGAAACATGTCTGAAACCATGGTCACCCTCATACAAGGGAATCCGGAAGTTGATTTTGTATATGTGCATAGAAGAAATACGAAGGAGTATCAGTTCGATACCCGAGAATTACGAAGCGAGCTTGAAGAAATTCCATTAAATCGGCCTGAGGTGGTGACCCTCATTAACAATAATCTTAGTGAGGGACTAGAGGAACTTGCAGCGAATGTGAGGTCAAATCGCTGAATTCCAGGGGAGTAAAGATAAGTGAAAGAACGAGACGATATCCTAAAGGCTCAAGCTAAACCACTCGTTGAAACGCTTCCGCCTGAAGAACTGGAAAAGCTTGAGACGATCATCGACAAATATGAGGGCCGGGCCAATTACATTATTCCTGCTTTGAAGGAAGCGCAGGAGATGTATGGTTATCTGCCTATGGAAGTGCAGATCAAACTGGCTGAAGGTCTGAACGTGTCAGCATCGCACGTGTATGGCGTGGTAACCTTCTATTCCTTTTTTACGATCACGCCCAGGGGGCGGCATACGGTTCGATTGTGCCTCGGGACGGCTTGTTATGTGAAGGGATCGAAAGAAATTCTTGCGACCATGACCAGAGAGATCGGCCTCACAGTTGGAGAAACGTCCCCGGACGGCCGATTCACTCTCGAGGCCGTCCGATGTCTAGGGGCTTGTGGGCTTGCTCCAGTGATGCTGATCGGTGAGGATACGCACGGCAATATAAATCCCAACGATACCTTGAAAATTATGGATGGCTATCAATGAGAGTAAAGCCGATCTGATCTTAGATCGTTTGTTGGTGTGAGTGCCTGAGAGTCGATACGAAAGCCTCCAGGAGGGTGCATAGTGCCAAAGATTTCCATAGAGGATCTAAAGAAAATCAAGGAACGTGAGCGCGGGAAAATGGCCCAACGAGAGGGCGTGTACCGGGCCAAAATTACTGTGCATATGGGAACCTGCGGCATTGCGGCAGGTGCCCGTGATGTGATGACCGAGTTTCGTGATTCGGTAGCAGCCCGTGGAGTAGCGGACGTCATAGTGATTAACTCCGGTTGCGCCGGCCTCTGCGCCAAGGAGCCCATGGCTACGGTTGAACTCAAGGATCAACAGCCGGTGAAGTACATCTTGTTGGATCGCGAGAAGGCAAAGCAGATCTTTGATGAACATATAATGGGTGGAAAGCCCGTAGAAAAGTACGCTCTTGCCCCTGAGAGCGAAACCACGGAAGGGTAATTAAGCCCGAAGAGCCTGATGATATGCTCGGGGTGTGCGACAGCGCACGGCCCGTTGGAGAATAGTCGATGAGTGCCAGTCCTAGTTGTAGACAGTTCATGCTATGCGCAGGTACCGGATGCCTGGCCAGTGGCTCCATGGATGTAAAAGAAGCCATGGAAAGGGAATTGAAAAAGAGGAACCTGCAAGACGAGGCCCAGATAATTACTACAGGGTGTAATGGTTTTTGCGCCAGAGGCCCGCTTATGGTGGTCTATCCGGATGGCGTTTTTTACAACCAGGTTAAACCGGAACACACTCCTCTGATTGTAGAAGAGCACGTCCTAAAAGGGCGTGTGGTAGAGTCGCTCCTGTTCAAGGAAGATGCCAAAGAGTCAATAGCTCTATTGCACGATATCAGGTTCTTTGGCTTGCAGCGGTTGATTGTCTTGCGAAATCGTGGGCTGATAGATGCGGAAAATATCGATGAGTACATATCGAGAGACGGATATGCTGCGCTGGCCAAAGTCCTAACTGAAATGACACCTGAAGAGGTCATTGAAGAAGTTAAGAAATCAGGATTGCGTGGCAGGGGCGGCGGCGGTTTCCCTACCGGACTTAAATGGGAGGAGTGCCGACGATACGAAAATTTCCCCAAGTACACCATCTGCAACGGTGACGAAGGCGACCCCGGAGCCTTTATGGACCGCTCGGTCATGGAAGGCGATCCGCATTCGGTACTCGAAGGTATGGCCATATCCGGGTATGCTATCGGCGCGGAGAAAGGTTATATCTACGTAAGAGCCGAGTATCCGCTCGCTATTCGAAGGCTTCAAAAAGCAATCAATGATGCCCGGGATTACGGTCTGCTGGGAGAAAATATTCTCGACAAAGGATTCAATTTTGACATCGAGATTTATCCGGGGGCAGGCGCTTTCGTTTGCGGCGAGTCGACTGCATTGATGTTCTCGATAGAAGGCAAGCGTGGAATGCCTCGTATCAAGCCACCTCGAAGCGCAGAGGCAGGTCTGAACAATCAGCCCACAAACCTCAACAATGTAGAGACTTTCGCTAATCTTAATCCGCTCATACTTCACGGCGCAGAGTGGTTTGCCGCCATCGGAACCGAAGGCAGCAAGGGGACAAAAGTTTTTGCTCTTACAGGAGCGGTGACGAACGTCGGCCTGGTCGAAGTGCCTATGGGAACTACCTTGAAGAGCCTAATATTCGATATAGGCGGAGGTATCCCAAAGAAAAGGAAGTTTAAAGCCGCGCAGATGGGCGGTCCCTCGGGTGGCTGCATACCTAATCAGATGGTGGACGTGGAAATCGATTACGAATCTCTCATCGATGCCGGAGCGATGATGGGATCGGGCGGAGTCGTCGTTATGGACGACCATACCTGTATGGTCGATACTGCCAGGTTTTTTACCGAATTCTGCGTAGACGAGTCATGCGGCAAATGTACCCCTTGCCGTGAAGGGCTCAAGGTCATGTTCGATAAATTGACCGACATAGTTCAAGGTAGAGGCCAGGAAGGAGATGTGGAGTTTCTTCAAGAATGGGGAAAACACATCAACTCGACCTCCCATTGCGGGTTAGGAAAAGCCGCGGCAAATCCTGTGCTTTCAACCATACGGTACTTCCGCGATGAATACGATGCCCACATTCGCGATAGGCATTGTCCATCGCTGGTGTGTCCGCAGCTGATCGATTTCGTGGTTATAGAAGATAAATGCAAGATGTGCGGTCTGTGCTATCGAAACTGCCCGTCCGGCGCAATTGTGTGGGAAAAGAAGCAGACAGCACGAATCGACCTGGAAAAATGCACTAAATGCCGGACTTGTATTACGAACTGTAAATTCGGAGCCATTAGATAAACCTTATTATGCGGTCCTGACCAATCCGGAGATTGCGGCGCCGCCTCAAAACATTGTTTGTGAGATAATTTCTATGGAGACCCTTACCGTTGACGGTGTTGAAGTTAGTGTAGAACGAGGAACCAGCATCCTGGAAGCCGCGCAGAAGGCGGGAATTCGTATTCCAACCTTGTGTCATGACAAGCGGCTTGTGCCTTATGGAGCTTGTCGTCTCTGTATGGTCGAAGTGACGGCCCGGGGTCGTACCCGTACTATGCCCGCGTGCTTCAATCCGGCGCGCGATGGCATGGAAGTCGTAACCAACAGCCCCAAACTTGACAAAAGTCGGCGTATGCAGCTCATGCTGCTCCTGAGATCCCATCCTCTTTTGTGTCCGTCATGCGACGCTGCAGGAGCATGTCACCTTCAAAATCTCGTTCGGGAATTTGAACTTGCAGACCCGCCTTTCTCGCGAGAAACCAGATATTTCCATGTGGATAATGCATCTCACTTTATCCGCTTCAACATGAATCTGTGCATCAAATGCGGAATGTGCGTCAGGATTTGTGACGAGGTTCAGGGAGAAAATGAGCTGAGCTTTACAAACCGCGGCATGCACGCGGAAGTCTCGACCGATTTCGGACGACCCCTGAATTGTGAATTCTGCGGTCAATGCGCCTCGATCTGTCCGGTTGGGGCTATTACCTCAAAATGGCTTGTAGGAACCGGCAGAGAATTCGAGCTGAAGAAAATCACGACAACGTGCTCTTTTTGCAGTCTTGGATGCACACTAAGCTTGGGACAAAAAGCCGACAGGGTTGTGTACGTCAAATCGCCCGCTGATAGCCCTAATGAGGGCAATTTGTGCGTTAAAGGTCGATACGGTTGGCCTTATATCTATTCCGAGCAGAGACTTGTTAATCCGCTTATCCGCAAGAACGGCTCACTTCAGGAAGTCGGGTGGAACGAGGCGCTCAGTTTCGTAGCCGAAGGATTCAGTAAGATCAAGAATAAGTATGGATCGACAAGTCTCGCAGCTCTGGGTTCGGAGCGCCTGACCAACGAAGATGCATATGTATTCAACCGTTTCGTTCGTACGGTGATGGGAACACCTCATCTCGACCATGCAGGCGGATTTGCGTACAAGGCTCTCCTAGAAGCAGTAGAACCTGCATTGGGTTACCCGGCAGGAACAAACGCCATCCGGGAAATCAGAAACGCAGAGGTCATACTTCTTCTAGGGGCAGACCTGACCGAGACACATCCTGTGGCGAAAAATGAGGTAATAATCGCCGCGTCCAGGCATAGGGCCCAAATAATTGTGGTTGATTCGATCACTACAAAGCTTGCCAGGCGGGCAGGAACGCTTCACCTGCGCTGTGTTCCGGGATCGGAGCATCTAATAGCAAACGCTATACTCAAATTGATTATCGATCAGGGTCTCTTTGATAAGACCAGCCTGGCTCTCAAGGCTGATGGGCTGGATGAGCTGACGGCCTCACTTGCGGATTTCAATACTGAAAATGTTTCCGGTTTGACCGGAGTGGATGCTGACCTGATCCGACAGGCCGCCAAAATGTACGCGGATGCCCAGAGAGCCACTATAATACTTACCTTTGGAATGAATCGCCTCACTGGGGACACAGAATCCGCGAAAGCAGCCGTCAATTTGGCTCTCTTGACCGGGCGAATAGGTAAGGAATCGTGTGGTGTGCACTTGTTCGGAGAAAAGGCCAATGCCCAAGGGGCCATTGATATGGGATTGGCTCCTGGTCTGCTCCCCGGTTTTCACCGCATTTCAGATGAGACTGCCAGGAAAAAATTTGAAACAGTATGGGGCGCTTCTATCCCGTCCGAGAAAGGACTGGATGCTCTTCAGATATTAGATAAGGCTGAGTCCGGGGAAATTCGTGGGCTTTATATAGTGGGCGAAAACCCGTTGGAAACGTATCCTGAAAGGACGAAGACTGAAAAGGCTCTGGGGAATTTGGAATTTCTTGTGGTTCAGGATCTTTTTCTGACCTCGACCGCGAAAATGGCGCACGCTGTGCTGCCGGTATCGTCATTTGCCGAAAAAATCGGGACTTACACCAGTGCCGAAAGACTGGTTCAGCGGATCAGACCTGTACTGCACTCGGCCAAGGGCAAGGCCGACATGGAGATCTTTACCGCATTGGCTGCGCTCATGGGCAGTCCTTCTATGACCTATGCCGGCCCGGAACAGGTTATGAACGAGATAGCCGGTCTAATAGACGTGTACCGAGGGATTTCGTATGATCGCTTAACGGAAAAAGGTATCCCCTGGCCCTGTGTGGATGCGGAAGATCCAGGAAAGAGCATTCTTTATGAGAGCGGGTTTCCGGGAGGAAAAGCTCATTTTGTTCCTGCTGCGCCGCCCGGTGCCCTGTCAAAAGACGGCCTACCCATGAGATTAGTGCCTGGAATTCTCAAGTTTCATTCGGGCTCATTTTCTGAATGGAGTCCATCCCTGATGGAAGTCTGCCCTGAAGGTTTTGTGGAAATGAACTCCAATGACATGAAAGAACTGGGGCTGCAGGAAGAAGAGACCGTGAAAATCACATCCCGCGACGGGATCGCCATACAAGTGCGTGTGAAGAAGTCTCATCGGGCCCCAAAAGGAACTGTCATAGTCCCTGAGCACTTCTCTCCGATAAAGCTCAATATTTTAACTCAGCGGCGGCAGCCCGTTGTGAACGTCAGAGTGGAAAAGACCTAGATCTATTAAAGGTTGCGCTAATGGATTACGCAATTCCCATCGTCGTATTGGTCGTTAAAGTATTGTTTGTTTTGGTAGTGGTTCTCACATTCGTGGCTTACCTCACGCTTATGGAACGTAAAGTGCTCGGCTGGATCCAGGTACGGCTCGGTCCTAACCGGGTGGGTCCATGGGGACTATTGCAACCTCTGGCTGACGGCGTGAAGCTTATAATGAAAGAAGAAATAACTGTAGCGGGCGCTAATAAAGTTATTTACATTATTGCTCCGCTGATCGTTGTCACGTGTGCTCTGATACCGTTTGCGGTAATACCCTTTGCGAAGGGACTGGGACTGGAGAGTATATTAGGACCTCTTGCTCAAAAATACGCTCTGAATTCAGGGGTTATTTCCGACATCAATGTGGGAATTCTCTATATTTTCGGTATCTCCTCATTGGGCGTGTATGGTGTGGTCCTGGGCGGCTGGGCATCCAATAATAAGTATTCGCTTCTGGGTTCCATACGAACAGGCGCACAAATGATCAGTTATGAGCTTGGGTTAAGCCTTTCCGTGATCGGTGTGCTCATGTTGGCAGGGACATTGAGCTTGACCGGCATTGTCGAAGCTCAGGACTCGGTGTGGAAGTGGTTTATTTTTAGGCAGCCGTTGGGTTTCCTTCTGTTCTTAATTGCAGGCAGCGCAGAAATTGCCCGAACCCCATTTGATTTGCTCGAATGCGAGAATGAACTTGTGGCAGGATATCAGACAGAATACAGCTCTATGAAATTCGGACTGTTTTACCTCGGTGAGTATGCTCATCTGCTGTTCTTGAGTGCTCTCGCTTCCACGTTGTATCTGGGAGGCTGGCAAGGACCCATACTCCCACCCATTGTCTGGTTCCTGTTGAAAACATTTTTCTTCGTGTTCCTTTTTGTGTGGATTAGAGGAACCTATCCTAGGCTGCGGTATGACCGTGTAATGAACTTCGGATGGAAGGTATTGTTGCCGGTGGGTCTATTCAACGTAATGATAACCGCTTTTTTCTATGCTCTGTACTTGCAGCGAGGCGTTTGATGTTGCCGGCTGCGGTCCGGGAAATCCGCCGCCAATTCGACAGCGCAAGTTGTGGCATAGGACCGATTCGATTATGAGGTTTGAAAAATGATTCTCCCCTTATTGCAGGGATTGAAGTTGACACTTAGCTACTTTTTCTCTCGAAAGGTTACCTTGCAGTACCCGGATGAAAAATGGGACGTGGCGCCCCGATGGCGCGGACGGCATGTCCTGACAAAGCACGCATCGGGAAAGATCCGCTGTGTGGCTTGCATGCTTTGCGCTACAGTTTGTCCGGCACAATGCATATATATAGAAGCCGCAGCCGAACCGGATAACAGGAAATATCCGGAGAAATACGAACTCGATTTGGGACGCTGCATTTTCTGTGGTTATTGCGTGGAGGTTTGTCCGAGACAGGCCATAGAAATGACCACAGCCTATGAATTATCAGAATACAGCCGAGAAGATTTGATTTTTGATAAGGAGAGGCTGCTCGAGCCCCCCGAGCCGCGATATGAATCGAAACGAAAGGCCGGTTAATCGGGCCTGTTCAATTGCCGGCCCGACTGATCGGGTCGGTGTTGAGGTTATGGATAGTCCATGGAAGCTCTGATTTTTTATGTATTGGGCGTTATTACGGTAGCCTCTGCTGTTTGCGTAATTTTGTTACGCAAACCTCTGCACAACGTTCTCTTCATGATTCTTACCATGATCGGCCTTGCGGGCTTTTTTATACTCTTAAACGCTGAATTTGTAGGAATGGTGCAGCTCATCGTCTATGCGGGGGCTGTGATGGTCTTGTTCCTTTTTGTGATCATGCTGCTGAATCTGGATCAGCTCCCTTCCACGGGTAGCCCGAAAGCCCTGCGCTGGTGGATTGGAATTGGATTGGCAGTAGTTCTGGCAGCATTGCTCATCCCGATTATAAAGACCTTTGGGCCGCCCACAGGGCAGGGCGTACTGTCAGGAGCGGGCGCTCAAGGGCTCTCCAACACCGAAATCATAGCCAAGGAGCTTTTCACGACCTATCTTCTTCCGTTTGAGGTCGCTTCAGTATTGCTCCTGTCTGCTATTATCGGAGCTGTGGTGTTGACTCGGAAGAAGTCATGAAAATATTAGAGGTCGCCGAATTCGGTTGAGAGATCACCCTCCCCCTGCCCCCTCCCGTCGAGGGAGGGGGATCTAAAACCCTCTCCCCTGGCGGGAGAGGGAAGGGAGAGGGGGCAAATAGGTTGAAATAACAAATCTGAATAATCAACTTACGGCATTGAACAGCTCGCAGATTTAGGAAACAAAGAGATGGTCACTTTACAGCACTATTTGGTCTTATCCGCGATTCTCTTTTCCCTCGGTATCATAGGGGTAATGTTTCGAAGAAATCTTATAGTCATTCTGATGTCTCTGGAACTAATGCTCAACTCGGTGAACCTGACCTTCATCGCGTTTGCACGTTACCTGGATTCTGTGGAGGGACAGATATTCGTTTTGTTCATTATGGTTGTGGCCGCCGCTGAAGTAGCTGTCGGTCTGGCTGTTACAGTGGCCATCTTCAGAGAAAGCGGATCTATCGACGTCAATGATGTTAAGCTTATGAAATGGTGAGCGAGACTGACAGACGTTAATTCTGGAACAGGCCTGCTTGATTCATTGGAATTTCAAATTGGGAGCCTGGAATGATTGACCTGGTGTGGCTGATACCCATATTTCCCCTTATCGGTTTTCTGATTAACGGGCTTTTCGGCAAACGGTTCCCCGAGAAAGTCATCGGCTGGATCGGAGCTTTGTCCGTCGGAGCCTCATTTTTAGTCGCGTTATCAATTTTTGTTCAGCTTTTGGGAACTGACCCCGCCTCTAGATCGATCCAAAGGATTGTCTATACGTGGATATTGTCAGGGGAACTGAATGTCCCAATCGGATTCCTGGTAGATCCGCTAAGCATGGTAATGCTGCTTGTGGTGACCGGAGTAGGATTCATCATTCACGTCTATTCGATCGGATACATGCATGGCGAACTGGGATTTCGTCGGTTTTTCGCTTACCTGAACTTGTTTGTGTTCAACATGCTGATCCTGGTCTCGGCCAACAACTTCCTGCTGATGTTCGTAGGCTGGGAAGGTGTGGGCTTATGCTCTTATCTGCTCATAGGATATTACTACGAGAAAAAGTCTGCTTCAGATGCCGGCAAGAAAGCCTTTATCGTTAACCGGGTGGGGGACTTCGGGTTTATTCTGGGCGTGTTGCTGATCTTCTATACATTCGGCACGCTCAGTTTTCCGGACGTTTTTGCAGCGGCTCAAGACAAGTTGCCTGCAGGCGGCGCTCTGGTTACCGCCATCACGCTATTATTGTTCCTGGGCGCTACGGGCAAGTCCGCACAGATTCCTCTGTTCACCTGGTTACCCGACGCGATGGAAGGCCCGACACCGGTCAGCGCTTTGATTCACGCGGCTACAATGGTGACCGCCGGAGTGTACATGGTGGCCCGCTGCAGCGTCTTGTTTGCGCTGGCGCCTGTTTCACTGACCGCAGTGGCCGTCATCGGTGGCGCAACGGCCTTCTTCGCGGCAACTATCGGCATCACCCAGTTCGATATTAAACGAGTGCTTGCTTATTCCACGATAAGTCAGCTCGGTTACATGTTCATGGCCTGCGGAGTTGGAGCCTTCTCGTCAGGGATTTTTCACCTGATGACACATGCGTTCTTCAAGGCCTTGCTCTTCCTTGCAGCAGGAAGCGTTATGCACGCTATGTCCGGCGAATTAGACATGCGCAAGATGGGCGCTTTGAGATCAAAGCTACCTTACACGTGGGGGACCTATCTTTTCGGCACCTTGGCCATTGCCGGGATTTTTCCCTTTGCAGGGTTTTTTAGCAAGGACGAGATTCTTTACTATTCCTTTCAGCGACATGAGGGCTTCTGGATATTGGGAGCGGTCGCGACTATTATGACTTCGTTTTACATGTTTCGCTCTCTGTTTATGACCTTCCATGGAAAATCAAGAGTAGACCCCGCAACCGCGCATCATGTCCATGAATCTCCGTCAATCATGACAGTTCCTTTAATGATTCTCGCGTTCGGATCGTTGGTGGCCGGCCTTGTCGGAATCCCAATTGTTGAGGGCGCTAACCGATTTGGAGAATTCCTCGCTCCGATCTTCGCCCCTGCAAAAGCAATACTAGACAGTGGAGCGCATCACGCAGGGCATCATAGTATCGCCGGCGAGCTAATATTAATGGGTGTTTCGTTAGCGATTGCCATAGCAGGATGGCTTTTCGCACGGCGACTATACGTCACCGATCCCCCCGCGGCCGACAGGATGGTGGAGCGTTTTCGGCCGCTGCACACCCTGGTTTATAACAAGTATTGGATTGACGAACTCTATGACGTTCTGTTCGTCAATTCCATCGTGAATTTCTCTCGATTCCTTTGGAGGGCGTTTGACGAGAAAGTCATCGACGGAATCGTCAACGGAGTCGCTGAACTCGTCCGAGGCTGGGCAAGGGAATTGAGGCAGGTGGAGACGGGTCTCGTAAAAGATTATGCGCTCGCCATGTTGATGGGAGTCGTGGTGGTTATTGGATATTTCGTCCTGAAATAGGACATGGAGGAATTGGTTCAATGGCGAATGTTTCGTTCCCCATTCTAAGCTATATAACGTTCGTGCCTCTCATAGGAGTGGTGATCCTGCTGTTTCTTAATCGAGAGCGTTTGGAACTGCTGCGCTGGGTAGCTATCGTAGCCATGGTGGCTGATTTTGTGATCAGTCTGGTGATGTTTGCCTGGTTTGATCCGACCTCCTCGACAATGCAGCTGGTGGAAAACCATATTTGGGTTCGAGGATGGGGTATTTCCTACAAAATCGGAATCGACGGGATCAGCCTCTTTCTTGTGCTGTTGACCACGCTGCTCGGGCCTATTGTGATTTTGGCGTCATGGAAGGACATCACCAATCGAGTAAAAGAATTTCTTGTCTGCCTTCTTATACTTCAAACGGGAATGATCGGCGTTTTCGTAGCCCTGGATCTTTTTCTCTTTTATGTGTTTTGGGAAGTCATGTTGATACCCATGTATCTCTTGATAGGTGTCTGGGGTAACCCTGCTCGCAAACTCTATGCTGCCATCAAATTCGTTTTGTACACGATGGTCGGCAGCCTGTTGATGTTAGTTGCTATTCTGTCGCTCTACGTAATGGCGGGACAGGGCGGTGACTATACATTCGATCTTTTAAAGCTCTATGAATTTCCTGTCCCTATTCACGCTCAGTACTGGATGTTTCTGGCATTCTTTTTGGCGTTCGCGATCAAAGTTCCCATGTTCCCCTTTCATACTTGGCTTCCTGATGCCCACACCGAAGCCCCGACGGTGGGCAGCGTCGTGCTGGCTGCGGTCTTACTAAAAATGGGGACATACGGATTTATCCGCTTTGCCATTCCCCTTTTCCCCAATGCGGCTTTGGATGCGGCATGGTGGATCGGCTTGCTCGCAGTGATAGGAATTATTTACGGCGCGTGGGTCGCGATGGTGCAAGTGGATGTAAAAAGACTGGTAGCTTTCTCGAGCGTCAGCCATCTCGGGTTCTGCATGTTGGGGATGTTTGCCCTCACGGTGCAGGGGCTTCAAGGCAGCATTGTTCAAATGATCAACCACGGGCTCAGCACCGGCGCTTTGTTTCTTATTGTGGGCATGATTTACGAGAGAAGGCATACCCGATTGATAGCCGAATTCGGCGGCCTGTCCAAGGTGATGCCTCTCTTTTCGGTATTCTTTATGATCTTTACACTGTCCTCCGTAGGACTTCCGGGACTTAACGGATTCATCGGTGAGTTTCTTATCCTGCTCGGGAGCTTCAAGGTGTTTCCGTGGTACACAGTGTTTGCGGCATCAGGAGTAATCTTTGCGGCAGTGTATATGCTCTGGATGTTTCAACGTGTCATGTTCGGCGAGGTGACAAACCCAAAGAACAAAGTATTGAAGGATTTGAGTCTGCGTGAGGTTTTCGTACTGGTTCCGCTGGTGATTTTTGTGGTCTGGATAGGCGTTTATCCTGGCACTTTTCTGAAACCTATGGAGCCTTCAGTGAAAAGCTTCATTCAGCAAGTAGAAGCAAAGAAGGCAGCTGTGATAAACATCGAGAAGTCAAAAAAACAGACTGAAATGGATGCTGCTAAGATAAGAATTACTTCTGTACCTTCTCCAGTGACTGCGAATCGCTGATTTTTGATATAGGAGCAATCGGGATGATTTCAATACCCCCCGACCTTGATTTCGGAGGTATATTGCCGGCGATTTTGCTTTGCCTGGCCGGCATGATCGTTATGGTGCTCGGTTTACTCATTAACAGGGCTAAGGTAACCTCCGCGGCTCTGATTAGTTTGATTGGTGTGTTAGTGGCCATTGGAGCCAATAGTCCCCTCAGGTGGCTGCACACATCGGCCTTTGCGGGACTAATAAGCCTTGACGCATACACGTGGTTTTTCAATTTGTTGGTGCTAATTGCCACGGGCATAACGGTTTTGGTTTCTATTCGTTATTTCAACGATGACGGTTCGGATTTATATGAGTTTTTTGCTCTGCTCTTGTTCTCGGCTGCGGGTATGATGTTCATGGTTTCCGCCAATCATATTCTTGTGATATTTATTGGCTTGGAAACATTGTCGATCTCAATATACGTGCTGGCTGGAATACTGCCGGGCAATGTCAAAGCTAAAGAGGCTTCGTTAAAGTACCTGATTCTAGGCGGCTTCTCCAGCGCAATCTTTCTCTACGGCGCTGCATTGATGTACGGCGCTGCCGGATCTTTGAGCCTACCTGTTCTAACCAAGTATTTTCAATCAGGATCTGTCGGCACGATGGCAACCATCGGTGTCGGCATGTTGCTGGTGGGATTCGGGTTTAAAGTGGCGGCAGTTCCGTTTCACATGTGGACTCCCGATGTTTACGAAGGCGCCCCAACTCCCTTGACCGGCTTTATGTCTGTAGGTGTAAAAGCGGCTGCATTTGCGGCATTCGTAAGAGTGTTTTTTGAGTCGTTGACGCCGATTGAGGTGAACTGGTCCCAGATACTGTGGATATTGGCCGCTCTGACAATGGTGCTCGGCAATGTCACCGCAGTGGTCCAAGATAACATTAAGCGCATGTTGGCTTATTCGAGTATTGCGCATGCAGGTTATATATTGATTGGAATGGTCGCAGGTAAAGAGGCCGGAATAGCGGGAATTTTGTATTATCTACTGGCATATACGTTCACAAATCTTGGCGCGTTTGCGGTGGTGGCTTTGGTCGGAAGGCAAGGTGAAGCCAACGTGATGATCGATGATTACAGAGGTCTGGCAAACAATCATCCTGCGTTGGCTTTGGTAATGTCGCTTTTCCTTTTTTCTTTGGCCGGTTTTCCACCGACTGCCGGATTCGTAGGCAAGTTCACGATTTTCAGCGCAGCGATAGGTCAAGGCTATATCTGGCTGGTAATCTTGGGAGTGCTAACCAGCGCCGTGTCAGTATTTTATTATTTCCGTGTCATAATGAAAATGTACATGGAAACCTCGGAAACTGCCCAGCCTGCGCTGCAATTCCCACCGGGAATGGTTGTGGCGCTTTCGATAGCAGCCGTGGCGGTGATTTATATTGGGGTTTTCCCGACGACCTACCTGAATCTTGCTGTAGAATCCGTAAAGCCGCTGTTTTGATGCAGTCAAGTTGATAATGATGGATCTGTCGGTGGTGATATTGGACCTATGTGTCGGCGGCTTGCAGAATAGTGAGACATAATGTTATAGAGTTCCGGGGGCGGCAGCAGACTGCTGCGAAACCCTCCAGGCCCGATAGAGACGCCTGTTCGCTACCATACGGTAGCGAACAGGCCCCACGTCGATCAAACCTGGTTCATATTATCGAATTGGCACAAATATGAAAAAAATCTCGGCACTTGTCCCAACCGGTCATGGCATAAATTGCGAGCTGGAAACCCGGCATGCGCTGGAATCGGCAGGGTTTGACCGGATAGACCTGGTGCACCTTAACTTCTTGGGAACAGGAGAAGTAGACCCCAGTTCTTACAACCTTATTGTTTTTCCCGGCGGTTTTCTGGACGGTGATGATTTGGGCGCGGCCCAGGCCTGCGCCAATCGAATAAGACATACTCAGATTGGTGATGAACGTTTGATCGATCGCCTGATGCGTTTTATCCAAAAGGGCGGACTGATGCTTGGGATTTGCAATGGCTTTCAGCTATTAACCAAACTTGGGATGTTGCCGGCTTTTAATGGGGACTATGCCCGTCGAGACGTCACGCTGATGGGAAATGATTCCGGCAGATTTGAGGATCGATGGGTATGGCTTATAGTCGATAGCGATTCACCGTGCGTTTTTACTCGCGGTATCGAAAGAGTGTATTTGCCGATTCGGCATGGCGAAGGCAAAATAGTAGGCCGTGAAGCGGATTTAACAAGCAATATTGTGAAATTCCATCAAGCGCCTGTGAGGTACAGCCTTCCTGACCGCGACGAACCCACAATGGAATATCCTTTCAATCCGAATGGCGCAGAACAGGCTATCGCAGGCATTTGTGACAGCACCGGGCGTGTGTTCGGACTGATGCCTCACCCCGAATGTTTTCATCATCGTACTAATCACCCCAGATGGACGCGCGAAAATTTGCCCGACGAAGGCGCCGGACTGGCTTTTTTCAAGAATGCAGCCGCATATTTGCGAGAAGCATAACTGTGCGCCCGGTTCTTTAGGGTTTTCAAAAATAATCGCAAAAAAAACGATTTGGTGGCGACGGGCATCTTTCAGCACGGGGTCTTGGTAGGACAGGCATCTGAAACTGTCTCAGAATTCTTCGTGAACCCTAAGCCGTGCCACGACATCAATGAAGAGACGGACCCCCCCGGATGTCGTATGCTGTTGCAATTGGCGGTAGATAGCAAACAGCCACCAATGAAGGTTTTTTAAAGCTCATGCTTTTTTGTTGATGAATTAAAAGTTTTGCGCTAATACTATGCAATTGTGCCCTCGCTATCGATTTATTCGCAATGAACAAAATTTTAAACGCAGGCATAGGTGGTGCCTGTACGGTTAAAAGTCACAGGAGGTCTCTATGGCTCTGGATCCTACCAAGATGGCTGATTGGCAGATCGCCGAAGAAGCCGAAAAAACAATGAAAACCGTTTACCAGCTCAGAGATGAACTCGGGCTCAAAGAAGAAGAACTTCTGCCACACGGACACTACGTAGCAAAAGTGGATTTTGCTAAAGTTCTCAAACGTCTGGCGGGCAAACCTGACGGCAAGTACATCGATGTGACCGCAATTACGCCCACTCCACTTGGAGAAGGCAAGTCTACCTGCAGCATGGGACTGGTGGAGGGTCTCGGTAAGCGGGGCAAGAAAGTCTGCGCGGCCATACGGCAACCGTCGGGCGGTCCCACTATGAATATAAAGGGATCAGCCGCTGGCGGCGGACTTGCGCAATGCATCCCGTTAACGCCTTTTTCTTTGGGACTCACCGGCGACATTAACGCGATCATGAATGCTCATAACCTGGCGATGGTCGCCGTAACATCCCGGCTTCAGCACGAGGCCAATTACGATGACGAGGAATGGTTCAGAAGAGGCCTGCCGAAGAAATTAAATATCGATCCGAGAAATGTTGAATTCGGCTGGATTATAGACTTCTGCGCCCAGGCTCTTCGTAATATTACGATAGGCCTAGGCGGCAAAATGGACGGGTTCATGATGAGCTCGAAGTTCGCAATCGCCGTTTCATCAGAGATCATGGCTATTCTGGCCGTTGCTACCGATCTTAAAGACATGCGTGAGCGCATGGGTCGCATTGTGGTTGCGTATAATAAGAAAGGTGAGCCGGTCACGACCTCGGATCTTGATGTGGCCGGGGCCATGACCGCCTGGATGGTCGGAGCGATAAACCCCAATCTGATGCAGAGCGTGGAGGGCCAGCCCGTCTTCGTGCATGCTGGACCGTTTGCCAATATAGCAATTGGGCAGTCCTCAATAATTGCAGACAGGATCGGCCTGAAGGTAGCAGACTACCACATCACCGAATCAGGCTTCGGTGCAGATATCGGTTTCGAGAAATTCTGGAATCTGAAATCGCGCTTTTCCGGGCTTACTCCGAATTGCGCTGTTGTTGTGGCGACCATACGTGCTCTGAAATGTCACGGTGGAGCGCCGGTCCCCAGGCCCGGACTGCCGATGCCCAAAGAATATGATACTGAAAACGTGGGATGGGTTGAAAAGGGAACCGCAAACCTGGTTCACCATATCCAAACAGTGAAGAAGGCGGGAATCAATCCAGTGGTCTGCATCAATGCATTTTTCAAGGACACCAAAGACGAAATAGCCGCAGTACGCAGACTATCGGAGGCAGCCGGCGCTCGTGTAGCTGTATCTGAGCACTGGCTCAAAGGCGGTGATGGAGCGCTGGAATTCGCTGATGCGGTAGCGGACGCCTGTGAAGAGAAAAACCAATTCAAACTTCTCTACGATTTAAGCTTACCTCTGCGTCAGAGGATCGAGCTGATTGCAAAAGAAGTGTATGGCGCTGACGGTGTTTCTTATACTCCGGAGGCGGAAACAAAAGCCAAGAAAATGGAAACGGATCCTGAGCTGGCCAAGCTTGGGACCTGCATGGTTAAGACACACCTTAGCCTCTCTCACGATCCGAACCTTAAAGGGACTCCCAAGGGATGGACACTGCCCATCAGGGACATCTTGACTTATAATGGAGCAGGGTTCGTCGTGCCTGTTGCAGGTGCCATTTCTCTGATGCCTGGAACCGCCTCCGACCCGGCCTTCCGACGAGTCGACGTTGATGTCGAAACCGGCAAGGTGAAAGGGTTGTTCTAAGACTTTTCGGGAACCCCTTTTTTTGTGTAAAAAAGGGGTTCCCGAACCCTCCCCAAAAAACTCTAACATTATTTTGAATTGTCCTCGGTGCTGAGTTGCGAGTCGGACTTGGTCACGCACGGCGTTGCTAGAATTAGCATTTGCTGCGTGCCGGACTGGCTTGCTCACCTTACTTCTCGTTCCTAGGCTCTGCCTGGGAATGCATGACCTGGAGGCTCCGCCTCCATTATAGGCTAGAATGCCAGATATAGTGCTTCTAAAAAGTTCTGTCGAAATAGAATTATACTGCTGGAAAAGCCAACGGTGGCAGCCGGAATGATGCAGATCGTAGGGAAGTGTGTACGGGCTACTGGCACTGCCCCCGCGGTTCCGGTAGGCGCCGGCGTCCCTGCCGGTGCGAAACATGATCGACCGGCACGGAGGCCGGTCACTACCGGAAACTCCGTCGACGCCGATCCGCGCAAGATGCTCGTCGCCACCATATTTTCGTCTTTTCGTGATTATTTTTGAGAATCCCTATGAATGTTCTTGGGGAGGGAGTGCGGGGAGGCACTTTTTACAAAAAGGGCCTCCCCGCATTCTTTCCCAAAAAACAGAACCTCCGGGACCCCATCGCGTTCATCCCAGAGGTTCAAGCCCTCTCAGCACCGGGGGGGCTAGGGCTTTCAAGGGCTCGCCTTAAAATTAGTCATGAATCCAGGCATGGCAAGGAATTGGAAGAATACAGCCGGAGCATTTCTTTTATGTCTCCGGCGCGGGAATCCTGACCCGCTATTTCCGCTTCCTTAGGCTTTGGGGAAGGATGCCTAAATGCTGGCTTGTAAAGTCACTGGCGAGACTCTTCAAGAAATCTGCCAATGCTATTTTTGGAACACCATGAAGACCGTGGTATTTCAATGATTCATAAACCCAACCGCCCTTACGCAGCGTCGCCTGATCGGATCCATCGGCCTGAACCATTTCCGTGCCAGGCGCTGTCGAACGAAATAACTGTCGGAGGACCACAGACATTTCAACGAGATTCCCGTATTCAAAGCAAATAATAGAAAACACCCAATCCGGACGATCATGCGATATATTGACGCACCCGGTTTGCTCCAGGTTCTTTGTCAGGCAGCTCTTGATCTCTTCGCCAATGGCATCTTCGGACGCGATTTCGACCATGACGTCGACGCATTTGGGGGATGACTTGCTTGTAGCTCCACGTTGTCGGCAGTCGCCGAGTTCGATTATCATGGGCGTTTCCTCTGCGCTCGATTTTCGGTCGATCTCCATTATTACCGGTTCCTCACCTTATTTATTGGACGGAAGCACCATTTTTCTTTCGGGAAAGCCGTTCCCTTTGCAATCACGTCAACTACGATCCGGAGTTCGTCGGAAGAACCTGCCGGATTGAATCCTGTGCATGCCTTTGTAGAATGGTACGCTTTTCAGCCCCTGTCGTGATCCAGTTTTCGGTGGAGAAGCGTATCGGTTCAACGATCAGGTGTCCCGTTTTCACTGCATGAGAAATCGCGGGAATACGGGCTACAGCTCCGGAAACTATTTCCAACCGAGGTTGATAATGGACGTTGCTCGGATGAATAATGAGCTCAAGTCGCTCCACACTGTCCGATGTTGTCAACAATACCGTGTAGTTGATAATTCCAGGGACAGGAAAGAGAGTTTCGTCAAGATCGGAAATCCTCAGGCAATCCCCGGATCGAAGCAAAACCGCGTCATAAGCATTTCCCTTGATCTTGTCCAACCGCCTCAGCGCGGTTCCGCACGGGCAGGGCTCGGTAAGAAATCTTGAGAAATCACCGGTCCGATACCGGATCAAAGGCATTGCATCTCGTGTCAGCGTTGTGAAAACGATTTCACCGTAGTGTCCGTAAGGAACGGCTTGGCCGGAAACCGTATCGACCACCTCAAACAACAGGTCTGCTTCACGCAAGTGGTAGCCATCGAACGCCTCGCATTCAACGCCTCCGCCAAGGCCCATTTCGGTCGTTCCATAATGGCCGAATACCTTGCAGGCCCACACCCGCTGAAGCTCTGTTACCAAAGAAGACGGCACATAATCCGCACTTAGCAGAACACTTGAAATCCGGCCCTCGGGGATTTGATCGGCCTTCTCGTGCCTGGTCAAGCTAAGCACTTGCGTCGGGATCCCTATGAGACAATCAATTTTCTTATCCACGATGTCATGGATAGTCGTCAGCGGGTCCTTCACAATCCCGTGTATAAAGGCTTCTACACCGGCCCGAACGAGCGCTTTCGCCAAAAGATCTCCTACACTGGCGGTTCTATCTCCAGGCATGAGGATAAGAACTCTCTGTCCCGGATGCACAAGGGTCTTCATGCCGTGGTGAAAAAAATCAATGGTAAGCTCCAGGTCATCTGCCGAGAAATAGATTCGTTTCGGTGGTTCATCCTTGTGCAAGGATTGTAAGGTGACAATGCGGTCAACCTCACTTTGGGACACACAGAGGAACTGAGGCCCATTGTGCTGGAGGTCCTTAGCCGACGTCGTCGGCAATACCGAGATATCATCAACATGTCGTAAGTCCTGGCTGGAAATTCCACGAAGGTGTTTTCGGTAAAACGGGCTTCTTCTCGAGACATAGTCAATCACGATTTTGAGCTTTTGTAGTTGATATCGGCGAATCCCTTCCTGCGTCAATTGTTGACCTGGAAGGCCGAAAAGTTTCGCTGACATCCAATTTTCCAAAGAGGTTTTCTTCATTTCGTCAATCGTCTCTATAGAGGGAACGGCGTCCGACACCGGTAAGATAAAATGCGCAGAAAGGAATCAGCCTGCTGTCCCGAGTCATCACGTGTATGCAGCAATCTTTCAGTCGCTCCATGTCCAGGTTCCAAGCATCCTGGAACGCCATCGCGGATATTGACAGCTTGTGCGTGCGAGCCCGCTCCAGGAATACGTCCCATTCGCCCAAAGACAATTGGCCATAAGCGGGCACGTAAGTAGAGGCATCCGATGCGGACCACTGTTGGGCCACACATTGCCGAGCTCGTGCGGCGCCCACTTCGGCCTTTTCGATGCTACAGGCGCATTGTTCATCGCGGCGCAGCGTCAGCGGCTTTAATTGCCCGTCGGGCATTGCCACAAAGCTCCCGTGAAAAGAACAACGTGCATTCTCACATCCTGGCGGCATAAAGTTATCTGTACTGATCACTCCTCGCGTGTGAACCTCGATGGCACGCATGACATCCGGTAATGTAATCCGGTCTTTGTCGGTCGGAATTGTTGGATACCGCCCCAAATGGGTAACGGGCTGAAAGTGAACGCCGCGGACTGTCGGAAGGTTCGCTATTGCGAAAGATACGATTTCTCCCACATTGTGAAGATTCACCTCGGGAACGAGAGTCGGCACCAAAACTACTCCCAGTTCCAATTGCTCACAATTACGGATGGCTTTGACTTTGGCATCCAGGTAATCGCCACCTCTCAGAGTTCTGTAAATTGTATTCAAGGTGCCGTCGAACTGGAGAAATATTGAGGAGAGTCCGGCTTTTTTGAGATGCTCAAGATATTTTTGATCGGATGCAAGCAGCAGACCGTTCGTGTTGAGCTGGATGAACTCGAATCCTATCGATCGTCCCAAAGCGACAATTTCAGTCAAATCGTAGCGAAGGGTCGGTTCGCCGCCGGAGAGCTGAATGTTGCACTTGTATCCTTTAGCCATCAGGCTTTCATATTGTGCCCGGATCTCCGACAAACCGGGATCGTCGCTGCCGCCAGTGCCTGAATCGGCAAAACAAACCGAGCATCTGAGATTGCACTTTGAAGTAACCTCGATCAGAGCGCTGCACGTCTGTTGTCGATGATCCGGACAGAGACCGCAGTCAAAAGGACAACCGTTTCCGATTTCGGTCCATGCATCCGGAGGATGGAAGGCTATCTTGGGACGAGACCAGGTCTTGTATGATGGATCTCCTCGCCAAAGCAACGTCAGGAACTCACCGTGTTGCGCACAAGTTTTTCGCATAAAAACGCTATCTTGATGCTCCTCAATGATAGCAGGCAGTCTGGCAAGGCACGTGGGACAAACACTCTCGGTCTTGCCTATAGTGGCACAGTCTTTCGCTTCCATCATTTGCCCTGTGAAAAATCGAATCCGTTTTCCGATAGTAGTGACTTAATTTTCTGATATGTTTGGGTAATTATGTCCGGACAACGAACCAACTGGTTCGCCGGATCTTCGGCGAGGATTTCCCGACAATGAATACCTCCATAGCACTCGGAAAATACCTGAGTGAACCATTCGACCAGTTCATTTATTATAAGGTTTAGTCTTGGATGGTCTTCTTCCTCGGGAGTTCCTCGACCGGCATAAAGGGCTATCAAACATGCTCCTCCGGTCAGAGCGCCACAGGTGTCACCGCAGAATCCTACTCCGCCCGCAAGTCCGGACATTGCCCGGATCAGATCAGGATCGGATTTCCCCTGCGCTTCCAGGCCCAAGAAAAGTAGTATTTGGCTGCAGTGGAACCCTTGCCCGGATAATTCCAGCATCCTGAGCAATTCGTCCATCGTGCCTGATCCATCAGCAGCACTCATTTAGTTAAGGTCCTCTGCATAGTTAAGACATCACCTGCTTGGCGCCTACGAACAGAAAATAACCCGGTCGAGCCTGGCGCACAGAAGCGCAATAGCCCTCGACGGAATCAACGTCGCAGTTTGCTACTCGTTTCCAGAATGGGTCGAGAGATCCATAGGTCCAGATCATCTGAACAACGAAGTCCCGCAGCAGATCGGAATGATCTTCGAAGCACACATTGCCGAAACCTGCCTCGGAAGATTCTTGGAAGAACTGATCTTTATCAATAGCGCCTCTCAGGCAAGAACGGACCGAGAGGCTCCTCAATTTCGGGACAGCCGCCGGATTCCTGGCGTATATGTCGGTCACGATGATGCGGCCCAGTGGTTTCAAAACTCGATGGCATTCGAGGAAAACTCTCATTCGATCTTGAACCAGCGAAAGTGCGCATTCCAATAGCACAGCATCAAAAGATTCATTTGCGAAAGGTAACGCTTCGCCCTCACCCAGCAGTAGCGGAAGGCCGGTGTTTTGGGTTCTTCCTCGGGCCAGCAGTTCAGCGGATGAGTCAATTCCCGAAGCGCGGATCGACTGCTCTCGGAGGAAGGCCACGGTTACACCTGTTCCGCATCCGACATCCAGCACAGCGTCATCTGGAGCTAACCGCGCGAGAGCAAGTCCTCGCCGAGTCAATTTAAGCCCACCTGGTCGTATTCCTGCGGAAGTGAAGGGTAGGTCCGACAGTTGCTCGAACAAATTCCGGTAATTGTCTGACGTCATTCGGGGTCACTTGTCTTCGAGTAGTTGCTCAATTTCGGCCATTGTGCCCGTCGCCAACTGTTCGGGAATAAATACTATCCCGCAAGACGGACACCGGGGTAACTCCACGGGGTATTTGTTTCCCATGTACGCCACTTCCACTGTCGCCAATTCCAGTACAACGTCACACTTACCGCACTGCCATTCCGAGGCGTCACCTATTTCAACCTTGTGGCTCATGATTTCAGATGCTCCAGAACTTCCATCCGATGGCTGTACGCATTGTGGACAATGACCCCGTCCTGGACAGGCGAGTATTCGACCCAGTAGGTAACATTTCCGGGCCTGTAATGAGCCAAGTAATGTCCGGTCTTCTTTTGAACCAACTTGGCCCCGGTGCTCTCGGCCCACTGAATAACCTGAAGGAGGTCTTCAACCAGGATCATTCGTCGTTCCATCAAGTCACGAACATCGTCGGCAACGAATAATTTTACAGGCTGACGCACTTCTTGACCCTCGGCCTTTTCGCTCCAGAATTCGCTGAGGAGCGAATTTTTCAATCGAATCCGATTTTCGCGGCGCTGCGAATAATCAGGGCTCCTCAGTTGTATATCGCCGATCTTACCTTGGCTGAAGATCAGGTCAAGCAGATGCCAATTCGGCTTGCCTCCGGAGCGGAAATGATCGCAACAAACCGCGCAATAAGTTAGCAAGTCTGTGTTTGTCTCACTAATACGCCTCTCGACAACTTTGTCAGCGAGATCGCGATTCGCGAAATACATCAGGCCGCCAAAACCGCAGCATTCGGTCTTATCGCGACTGAGAGGGAGTTCGGATATTTCAAGCCCCAGCTTTCTAACAATGCTTCTAACGCTCGCCTGTACCTGACTCTCGTGCCTGCTCGTGCACGGATCATGGATAGCCAGCATGCCTGATCCGGTGAGAATATCAGTGTGAGGTAATCCATTCAGATCGAATAATTGCCACAAAGAGACCAGGCGAGCTTCGGGAAGCTGAGTTTTGAACAGTGCATAGCAAGATGAGCAGGCCAGGATAAGTTCGGGACTGCCCATACCCAACCAGTCAGCGCGAAACGCGTTCAAGACCTGAGATAAGCTCGCGTCTCGCCCGGCCCAGTCGGCAGGCGCTCCGCAACAGTGCAACATAAGTCCTACTCCGCCCTGCAGGCGATCTGTCAGATACTTGTAGGTCTTTTTCACATGATCGGGGGAAGATCCCGAGAGCTGGCATCCGGGAAAGAACAGATACTTGCTCGAAGCCATTCCAGGCTGGTGTCGAACCAATGTAGCCTTATCACTGTTACTGAATTCCATGTCCTGCAGAGCGAATTCGTGTGCGGATGGCGGCATCTTGCCTTGAGTGATCATTATGTTGCGGGCCGCCTTGCAAACTTCTCCCATGTGAAGGCTCTCAGGACAAACCTCCTTGCAAAGGCCGCACAAACTGCACGAATTGATAAGTTTGTTTCCGTGGCGGTGTCCCATCACAATAGAGAGGTTATTGTAGATTTGTCTTATATATTTCTTAGGGTATCCTTTGAAATCGGCAAGATATTGGCAGATCTTTACACATTCCATACACTGGCACTGGAGGCACCTTGCAGCTTCCAATGTTGCTGCTTCCGAGGAATAACCCTGGGTCGGATCGTCCATGCCAATCCGTGGCAAGGGCTCAATACCCTCTGTGCTTGTAAAAAGCCTTGTTTCGTAAGCCCCTTCATTTTCGCGGGAAGCTGAAAGGGAAACCTTCTGCAGAAATCTATCGATGGAAATCGCTGCACGACGACCGTGAGAGATGGAAGTTATGGGTGAATGGTTTTCCATCTCATATACAGCGCTCCCGCCGGTGAATATGCCCGCCAAGTCTGTTTCAAACGTCAGTGCACCAATCATGGCCGGACCTGAGATTTCGATCTTGATGCCGAGCTCTTCTGCCGATGCCTTGCCTGTGCCCACATAAACAGCATCATAGGAATTTCGAAGTAGTTCCAAAGCTTCTTGGAGGACGATATAGGTATTGAAGTTCACTTCAATGGACACCTTCTTCAATACCTCAAAATCATCCGCTATCGCGGACCGAGGTAATAACTCCTCGGAATAATTCCACAGCTCACCTCCAAGCCGATCTGTGGCTTCGAATATGGTGACCCGGTATCCTTTCCTGGCCAGATCGAAGGCTGCGGTAAGTCCGCTCAATCCTGATCCTACAACTGCCACGCGTTGGGTTTTTGGCTGGATCATCGACTTACGGACTGCTTGGGGAACTGCGTTCACAATTGCGGATCTTTCGAGGGATCTGATTGCTATCGGCTCCCCCACTTCTCGTCGCTTGCAGACGGGCTCGCAAGGATGATCGCAGATAAGGCTTATAATTCGGGGAAAGGGGACGCTACGGCTGAAAACCTGAACGGCCGCTTGAAAATCCCCTTTGCTGATCGCAGCATTCATCGCGCGTACATCAACATGTACCGGACAAGAAGCCGTACACCAGGGGGCCCATTCCTGAATGCACAGGCTTTCGAGCCTTCGCAGTTCCTGCTGATCCACAATATTCTTCAAACTTGACGATCCTGGTGAGACACGGGATTTGCATGGGGAGCTTCGTCGGGGTGACGATGCTCCCCTTTGGATGTGTGATTACTTCGACGCCCCTAAACCGGCCAGTACCTTTGCCGGCAACGCGGGCAAATGCCTGATCCGCACGCCCGTGGCATCATATATAGCATTAATCACTGCAACGTGTGAACTGGTAAGCGGAAGCTCTCCGACACCGGCTGCTCCAAATGGACCGTGCTCTCTCGGTGTTTCTACATAGATAACTTTGAAGTCATCGGGAATATCTTTTGCGTAAGGCAAACCGCAATTGATAAGACTCGTGTGCTTGCTTAGGTCTTCAAAATCCTCAGACAGAGCCAAGCCTATTCCCTGAGCTACACCTCCGTAAATTTGGCCGTCTACGACCAGCTTGTTATTAATCTTCCCTACGTCGGCCACCACGGTGTACTTATCCACCTGGGTTTTTCCCGTTTTAGTATCCACTGTGACCTCAGCCATGAACGCGCCATACATATACACTGCGAACGGATTGCCTTGACCGTTTTCGTCGCAAGGCGTGCACATGGAGGCAGTCCACTTCCCGGAATAACTGAGCGGAATATTCTCAGCCTTCATCTCTTCGTAGGTACGATATTTGCCGTCAGGTTTCCGCATTGCGTTGAGGAGCATTTCGCATCCATTCTTGATGGCATTGCCCGACATCACCTGTTGACGGCTTCCACCAGACGGGCCGCTGTTGGGAACTCCTGCAGTGTCGTTCATCACAAGTTTGATCTGATCCGGCCTGATTCCCAATGGTCGAAGGGCCTCGTGACATGTTCCGAGGGCTCCCATATCCGCTCCTTGTCCGTGGTCCTCCCAAGAACTGAAAAGCGACACACCATCGGGTGTAAGCTCCACCGCGACCTCAGATGAATCCGGACCATCAAGACCGCAGCCATAGATCCCGAGGCATATACCGACCCCTTTTTTCTTCTCGGGTGTCGATTCCTTTTTAACTCTCTGCTTGGCCTCCTCATACAGAGGTCGAAGTTTATCGAAAATCTCCGGGAGGCTGAATACTTCAGGAGTCTGCCCGGTTGGCGTCGTATCACCCGGCCGGTAAATGTTTTTGTACCGCAGCTCGAAAGGATCCATGCCCATCTTCACAGCCAGTTCATCTATAAGGCTTTCAGATGCCAAGAAACTTTGCGGTGATCCGTAGGCTCT
The DNA here is from genome assembly GCA_052144015.1 of Desulfomonilaceae bacterium. GTDB lineage: Bacteria > Desulfobacterota > Desulfomonilia > Desulfomonilales > Desulfomonilaceae > DATJPW01. The sequence continues at coordinate 4,265 of JBKQRG010000328.1, read as the reverse complement.
AAAGGCCGAACCCCACGCGTGATTGGTGCAGACGGTCAGTCCCTTGCCCCGGATATTGGGGATGCCGTACCCGGCTCCGATGAACTGGGCTCCTCGCACGGTTAAGAGATCTCCGAATTCCGAGTAAGGACCATGATCTACGATCCAATCGCTCTCCATGGCAACTATTTTGCCGTCCTTATCCGCTCCGTATTTGAGATCGATGAAGAAAGGCGATCTCTTACCGGTATAAATAATGTGCTGGTAATAGTCGTATCTCAATGTCACCGGCTTTCCCGTGGCGATTGCGGCTACGCCCAGAAGCGCCTCCATAGTAGGGCTGAATTTATAGCCGAAAGTGCCGCCGGCAGGATTCTGTATCAGGCGCAGTTTCTCCGGTTCGATTCCTAGCCCGGGACTAATCATGGCGTGATGCAGAAAAATGCCGATACTCTTTGAATGAATTGTAAGGCGGCCTTCGTCGTCGAAATAGGCCAGTCCCACGTCCGGTTCCATGGTCAAATGCGGCTGGCGCTGAAGATAATACTCTCCTTCCACGACGTATGCAGCCGAACCCATGAGCGGCTTGGTGTCCGCCCCCTTGGCCCTGTTCTGTTCATAGTAGACATTGGGTGTCCCAGGGTGTATTTCGATGGCGTCATCGGCCATTGCCGCGGGAGCGCTCATGTAAGCCGGCAGCTCCTCCAGCGTCACCTTGACCTTATCCGCTGCAGCTCTGGCATTGGCCTCCGTATCCGCGCATACTATGGCCAGGGCATCTCCGAACTGGAACACTTTCTCGTCACACAGAATCGGCCGATCCCAGCCATCTCCTTTGTTCGTGGGGAAAGTGATCAAACCGGTGATGCGATTGCGGCCCTTAACGTCCTTATGCGTGACGACTTTGGCAACGCCCGGCATCTTTTCCGCTTCGCTAGTGTCTATGGACAGGATCTTGGCGTGGGAAACCTTCGCCTGAACCAGCGCCAGCCTCAGGGTGCCTGCGGGCATTTTGCATCCCAAGTCTGCACCGTAATCAATCGTGCCTGTGGCTTTTGCTACTGCGCTAGGCCTTGGGTAGTTTCCTCCCCAGATTCTACCATCCGCAGGAAGTTTGTACGCCAATTCTGCAGCTGTCATTTCTCCTCGGATGACTTTGGCAGCGTCCATCACAGCGTCCACGATAGGTTTGTAACCGGTACAGCGGCACGCGTTCCGGTATTTCTGAAACCAGTCCCTGACTTGCTCTCGCGAGGGACTCTTGTTCTCGTCCAGGAGGGCCTTGGCCGACACGATGAAACCGGGCGTGCAGAAACCGCACTGGCCGGCTCCATGTACTGTCCAAGCCAACTGAATCGGGTGCAGATTATCCGGTGTGCCGATGCCTTCAATGGTGAGAAGTTGCGCTCCATCCGGCACCTTGGTCATCTTCGTCACACAGGATTTAATCAGTTTACCGTCCAAGATGACGTTGCAGCAGCCGCATTGGGCGGTGCCGCAGCCGACCTTGGTTCCGGTGAGACCCAATTGATTGCGCAGCACATCGGCTAAAGACGACTCTTGATCGAACACGACAGTCTTTTGTGTTCCGTTGATTTCTATGATTTTTTTCTGCATCGGATGACTCCTTTCCGATTGGAATGAGAATTGCGTCTGATGGGTTTACGGCTCAGAGAACGACCTTCTAAAAAACACCTGGAGGACCTGGAGAGGAGCGGTTGTTTCTGCAAGGGATTCCGAAATATCCTAATATGCTTGGGACTTCAGTCTGCCTCCATCTCAAGGCCCACCAATGCGACCCCGTTTGAGTCCGGTTGGACATATGTCCAATCTGACTCAATCAGTCTGAGGAGTCAAGATCTTTCAGAAATGAATCCAGCGGTTCAATTACTCGCGCTGGAGGTAATGACTAGGGCACATTGGCAGAAAGCATTTCCTGTCCGACCGTCTCTTCATCGCAAGTCGGTCGGCTGTCTCTAGCTATGAACCTTCTCTATCCGTACGGCACAGACCTTGTAATCCGGCGTCTTGGATACAGGGTCCAGTGATGTCCCCAGGAGGTCGTTCGGATTGGCCTTGGCAAAGTGAAAATCCATAAAAATGGCACCTTCCGGGACTATATCGCCGGGTCGTACCGGCGTGATCACCTCGCCTCTGCGTGAAACCACCTTTGCCAGATCCCCGTCTTTCAAGCCGAGCCGATGTGCGTCGAGATGATGGATCTGAGCGTGAGGCTCAGGGAACTCCTTGTCCAGCGCCGGACACTTGCCCGTCATGGTCCGAGTGTGGTAATGCGCAAACCTTCGGCCGGTGGTAAGCAGAAACGGGTAATCCGCATCAGGCAGCTCTTCCGGCGGCCGGTAATCGATCACATGAAAAAGTCCTCGACCCCGAGTAAACCTACCCTGATGCAGAAAGAGCGTACCCGGATGTTCCGGGGAAGGACACGGCCATTGGATACCGCCCGCTTCGAGGCGCTGATGATTGATTCCCCCGAATATGGGGGAAAGGCTTGCCATTTCGTCAAAAATTTCCGCCGGAGATTCATAGTTCATGGACAGTCCCAACCGTTTGCCCAGTTCCGCTATTACCGTCCAGTCAGGGATGGCCCCTTCGGGTGGTTCCACGGCCTTTCTCACCCGCTGAACTTTTCTCTCGGTGTTCGTGAAAGTGCCCTCTTTTTCGGCCCAACAGGCCCCCGGCAAGACCACGTGGGCAAGTTGAGCCGTCTCGGTCAGAAAGATGTCTTGCACGATGAGGAATCCCGCAGATTTCAGCGCATGAGCAACATGATGGGTGTTGGGATCGCTCACGACTGAATTCTCGCCCAAAATGTAAAGACATTTCAGCGACCCATCTATGAGCCTGTCCATCATATCGGGAATCGTGTAACCGACTTTATTAGAGAGCTTCGCCTTCCATGCGTGCTCAAATTTCTCCCTCACGCCATCGTCAGTCACGACCTGGTAGCCGGGGTACACATTGGGTAGTGCACCCATGTCACAGGCGCCCTGGACGTTGTTTTGGCCTCGCATCGGATTCACTCCGGTTGAAATTCTGCCAATCTGGCCGGTCAACATGGCCATGTTGGCGAGCGACTTGACGTTATCCACCCCGTGGGAGTGTTCTGTTATGCCGAGGGTGTAGCAGATCGAGGACCGGCCGGCAGTGGCGTACATTTCGGCGACGCGGATGATGTCTTGCGGAGAAACTCCGCAGATTTCAGAAGCTTTTTCAAGCGAGTAACGTTTCAGGTGTTCTTGGAGTTCAGCAAAGCCTTCTGTTCTGTCGTCGATGAACGCACGGTTATGCCAATTGTTGGCCAAGATGGCGTGCATCATCCCGTTAATAAAAGGTACGTCAGTTCCGAATTTGATCCTGACGTGTATGTCCGCTTGAAGGGTCAATTGTATCCTGCGGGGATCCACCACGATCAGCTTGGCACCTTTGAGCTTTGCACGAAACATCCAGTTAGATATCAGCGGATGAGCTTCGGTAGTATTGGAGCCCACCACCAGGAGACAATCCGTGTCCTCGATTTCAGGGATCGAGTTTGTCATAGCGCCACTTCCGAATGCAGCGGCAAGACCTGCCACTGTTGGAGCGTGTCAGAGACGAGCGCAGTGATCGATATTGTTGGTTCCGAAACCAGCTCTGCACAGTTTCTGCAGCAGGTAGTTGTCTTCATTGGTGCAGCGGGCCGAGGAGAAGAAACCGATGCTGTCCCCCCCGTGCTCTGATTTGATCTCCTTGAGACGCGCGGCCGTGAAGTCAAGCGCCTCTTCCCATGACGCTTCCGTCAGCTTTCCATTCTTGCGGATAAGCGGAGTGGTCAATCGTTCAGGATTATGGACGAATTCGTGAGCGTTCCATCCCTTGATGCAGAGCTTGCCCTGATTCATAGGGGCCGTTTTTAGCGGAATGGTTCCGATCAAGCGGCCGTCCATAACCTCGAGAAGCATCTGGCAGCCGCACCCGCAAAACGGGCAGGTTGTTGTGACAAAACGATAATCCATGCTCATTAAGAAACTCCGTTTCAATATTCAGAGGCTCAGGGATATTTTTATAAAATTACCTCAGCGAATCAGCTTAACCCGACTGATTCGTTACCCTTCAGTCACAGGCGGCCAAAGAATGTCATTGCGACCCCGTAACCGAAGACCTGTCATTGCGAGCGGAGCGAAGCAATCTCTATTCTCATGCGTGGCCGGCAATACCCGAGATTGCTGTCCCGCGTTTCGCGGTACTTCGCTTCTCGCAATGACAAGTTGGGGCCTGCCATTTCG
>JBKQRG010000327.1:0-23782 GCA_052144015.1 Desulfomonilaceae bacterium | reverse complement strand
TCAGCCCGTGGCAATCCCCTCAGCAGAAGCTTAGGAGATTGCTTCGTCGCTTTCACTCCTCGCAATGACACGACGAGATGACCCAGGATCGTCTCAAATCGCGCCAAGGCAAATTGGACAAAATTTTGGACAAGCGTTATAAATGTCAAGATATTTCCGTCCTGGATATTTAGATTTGCTCTGCAGCCGGTCCGTGGGCTCTTTCCGGAAAGATCTCATCCTACCTGCGACGGGGGCCAACCGGTTTTCAATCCTCGGCCGCAAAAGGGTTTCTGGCCATACGGCAAGTGCAGTTTCCTTCGTCACCGCTGTTCCACTCATTGATGATTTTCCGCAGGCCTTCGCGATCTAAACCCAAGTATTTCTTCACTCCTCCCTGAGTGATGAGCCTCATTTTGTATGCCAGAAAAACAGCCTCTTCCAATAGCGCCGGCGTGAATGGAAGCTGCTCTTTCAGGAGCCCTCGGCGATCCAAGAGATCCAGAATTTCATTGTACGATTCCGTCATTTGTTCCTGGTACCCTCGTAGGCTCATTTCTTCACGGTCGGTTCTTTTTTTGCATCGGCAACTTTAACAAGGCTGTAGTGCCACGACCTTCCTCGGAGGCTAAATTCATGGAACCTCCCAACGATTCCACCAGGCCCAAACAAACCGCCAATCCCAGGCCTGTGCCTCTTCCAGGTTCTTTGGTCGTGAAAAAAGGATCAAAAACCTTCTCCAAATTTTCCGCGGAAATCCCGCACCCATTGTCCTCGATTTCGATTTCGACATCATTGTCATGCGTCCGTGTGCGAAGCATTATCTTTCCGCCCTGCGCGGTGGCGTCTGCCGCGTTGATCACCAGGTTTACCACTGCTTGCCGTATCTTTTCGGGCTCAGTTAGCATGCTGGACGCCTGCGGGTCCAGTTCATACAAAAACTCCACGTGATGAAAACCCTTGCGTCCCTTCACCAGAGCTGCGCAGTCCTTGAGCAGCTCATTAACGTCGCACTCAACTAGGTTACTTTGGATAGGTCGAGCGAAATCCAGCAGACGTCTGAGTATCTCATGAATTCGCCTGAGTTCCTGCTCCATTCTCGGCAGGATCTCTATGCGCTGCTCCGGATCGGCTCCGCGACCCAACAGCTCAATATAGCCTAAAAGTATTTGCAATGGATTTCCGATCTCATGGGCAACACCCGCAGCGAGCCTTCCCACGCTGGCCAGTTTTTCCGACCTGATCAATCCTTGCTGGGCTGCCTGCAAATCGCGATTGATTTCGCTCAACTGCTCGACGAGCTTTTCCATTTTTTCACGATCGTCAACGATCTTGACGATCATGTTCTTGAGACCCGCCGAGATCTTTTGAATGTCCCCCTGCAAGCTCAACGTATCCGGAAATCTGGCAATTTCTGTTATCCCCGAGGATTTTTCAGCCAGTTGAGCGACTTCTCTGACCGGTCCAATAACGGTTCTGTGGAACAGAATGTACCCGAGAAGGAAAAGCGTCAACTGAGTCAGCGTTAGATATGCTGCGAAGAACTTCCATGCAGGCGCAAACACTGATGAAGGAATATCCAGGAAGAGTCTGACCGACTGCACCCCGTGAGGAAATGATCCTGTCCGATCGACCACTACGCTCATATCCTGGAAGAGGATCCAGGGCCAATCGACTCCTGTAATCCACACTCGATGAGCTGCATCGGATTGCGCAGGCGCTTCCAAGCGGGGGTTGATTCCGCACCCTCCCAGGACCTTTCCACCTGCCCCGTACAGAACCAGTCTTAATCCCGTTCGTCCGGCGCATATGCTTCGAACTTTATCCCACAGTTTCTCGGAAGATTCTGCTTTGAGGACCTGATTTTCGATAAGATCTGCCAGGGCGTTGGAGTCCTGGATTTTCGCGTCAATCGCGGCTCGCTTAATGGAAGCGCTGAATACCAAAAAGAGCACGAGCCCGCTTACGATCAATATCACTGCCAGATTCGCCAGAATTCCCCAGCGCAAGAAAACGCCTCCTGATTACTTCTCGGCTCTACCAGATCTCCGGATGTCTTGTTTGCAAGAGACTGCCCCGGCCAACTCCAAAGAACTCTATAATATCGTACTTAAGCTTACTTGAGGGTAACCGATCCTCTCGCCACTTCCTTGCTCCCCCGCAACCACCTAAGAGTTTCCTGATCAGGAGTAATATTCCCTCCCTACGGATCGCGTCGAAGAACCGCTGTAAGGCATCGCGGCCCGGAACCGTAATCGATCGTCTCCTTTGCCGGGATAGTGTTTTCCCCCTGGTAGTCCGCTTTCGGAAATCCCCTGCACACCACTATTGCAACATATCTCACGTCAGGCGGCTTTCAGTGTGAAATCAACGTGCACGGCATCAAAGGGGAATTCGATTAGGCCGTTGTCGGTCTTTTGCAGTATGCCGGTGTTCAACAGCACTTGTACATCGCCATGAACCGCTTTCACGTCTCGTCCGAGCCTTCGTGCCGCCTCACGAATGGACATTGGACCCGCTCCGGTCATAAGCTTCAGCAGCTCCCAGCGCTTGCCTGTGAGCACCTTGAAAAGAAGTGCAGGAGACCCGAAACTTATAAACGTTCCTTGCTGTTCTCCTTCAAATGCCTTAAGGAACCGCCGGTTAGTCTCTTCACGAGAAGATAATATTAATGTCACGGCACGCATTCTATGGCCTCCAATTTTCTATGTCATTCCGGAAATCGGAGCAGGGCTTGGGGCGTCGTGAAAATGCATGAAATTTCTTCGTCGCCTTTGGCTTGCTCATTGTCGGCCAAAAGCTTCTTATTAGCTTCTTCCTTCCAGTCTTCTGTTAATCCATGCAGGATTACGACGCATAGGCAACACAGCGACAACATAGGCAATTTCATCCACGACTTCGTAATAGATGGCATAAGGAAATCGCTTGGCAAGCATTCGATGAAGACCATATTTTCTGTTATGAATGCCTGCATGGATTATCAATGATTCGATATCGGCCAGTAGGCTGTCCCAAAACTAATCACCAACACCGGATTCTCTTTGATCATAAAAGGCTTTTCCGTCGTTCATGTCATCAGCAACCTCTTTCAATATGACGACATCTTTCACTATCATGATTTGCGACTCGCCCTCAACTTTTCAAGAAAAATGAATTCGGTTTGGCCGTTTTCGATCTTTATTTTCCTCTCTTCCAGGATGTCTCGATGCCATCCAGGGGACTCGATTTCGGATTCTTCATCAATAAGCGAATCCCAAAGGGCCTCCATGGCCTGAAGTCGCTCAATTCTGCTCGTTTTCTTGATTTCCAGCGTATTCATTTTGGTTCCTTCGTATAAAACTAACGCAGAATTAATCCCGGCGCTGTTTGCCGCGTCCGGGCGAATGGCGTGTTAGCCGTCGTTTGGTAACTTAACATCGGTGCGATCAGTTCTCCAAATTTGCATCTCGTTCCCAGGCTCAGAAAAACGGCAATTTCATAGACGGTCTAGATCAAGGGAGTGTCTTACCATTTCGCTTTTCCGCAATCGCCTCATCAGCGAGCTTCTCTAAGGCATCTTCCGATTCCGCGAACCGCTATGTCACAAAACGAAACAACGAATTAAGAAAATACCAGTAGGACCGGCATCTTGCCGGTCATCATCGGATTGCTGTAATGGAAAAGCTTTCATCCAAGCCCTTTCGGAGTGCAGCTCATTATTCACGCGGCTTTCAGTGTGAAATCAACGTGCACGGTATCGAAGGGGAATTCGATGAGGCCGTTATCGGTCTTTTGCAGTATCCCGGTGTTCAAAAGCACTTGTGCATCGCCATGAACCGCTTTCACGTCTCGTCCGAGCCTTCGTGCCGCCTCACGAATGGACATTGGACCCGCGCCGGTCATAAGCTTAAGCAGTTCCCAACGTTTGCCTGTGAGCACCTTGAAAAGAAGCGCGGGAGACTCGAAACTTATGAAGGTCCCTTGCTGTTCTGCCTCAAATGCCTGAAGGAACCGCCAGTTAGTTTCATCACGAGAAGATAATATTAATGTAACGGCACGCATTCTATGGCCTCCAATTGTCTACGTCGTTCCAGAAATCGTCAAGCAACGCTTGCGGTCCGGTGAAAATGTATGGAACTTCTTCGTCGCCAACGTGCTTGTGGTCGCCTTTGGCTTGCTCATTGTCGTAGCGGAGCACGCAGCGACCCTCCACCACAAAGCTGAGCCGGTACTTGAAGCTGTGCCGGCTACCTGTAATAATAGGCGAGGGTAGTCGCCACACCACCAATTCCACGAAAGCATCTTCGGAGAGAGCGTGGCGCTCTTTGAGCACCAGTTCAGCAGTCATGTTGGAGATAATACCAACACCACGAGGTGTTGTCAAACACTACAACAACTCAAGGGCTGCTATTGGAGACTGGTTGGGGCCAGTGAGCTAGGACGCTTCTCATTTCAGCGGTGGTTTACCTGCCTCGCATAATTTCTCATTCAGCTGTGCTCTTTGGCGCTTCAGTCGCTCGGGCTGAACAAATGTGAAATCAAAAAGAGCTTCGAGAGTTCCGATGAGCCATTCTGCTTCGCCAGGTTCGACGTCCAGGACCTCGCCGGTGCGTGTACTCTTTAGTGGATGGGCTGCAAAGTTGCCGATGTTGCGAACCGCATCGACTTGCTCCGCCAAGTATGAAGGAACATCCGGGCGAGCGATAAACGCTCCAATTTGTGATGCGAGACTGCCTGCACTAATACCGTAGTGGTTCTTAAGAACATCTTGGAGAACCCGGCGGCTCACCGCGGCGCTGGCCTTCGGACTGACATCCAGACATGCGAAAGCTTCATTAAAGTCATTGCGGTATCTTGCTGGCACATCTGACGAGAGTGGCTTCGTTCGCCTCCTCGGATAAATGACTTCTTCTTGCTTTGGATACAACTCGAGAAACGTTTCACCAGCATCCTCATGCACCCAGTAGGTCCCATGCCGAATGAGGACGATTAGCTGCCCACATTCTGGGCAAAATCCGTGCGCAACATCATATCCCCACTGCTTGTGCAATCCGTGCTCAACGTGGTAAACAGCGCTGCTACCGGAGATGGGCAACCGAACACCAATTGTGCAGTGCGGGCAGATCATTGGTCTCCTCTGTTATCCCTGATGACGTCAATAACTGTATCTTACCGCCGCGAGTGTTCAGACTGGCTGAATTCACTTATTCTGATTCCTCAATCTCATTGCTTTTATTCGTCTCAATTCGTCTGCTTTGTCAGGCATCTCGTACAAGGCATCCAGTGTATGCTCAATTATGTCAATTGCCAGAATCAACTCATCTGGTGATGGTTGATTCAGTTCATGTACCGCTTGGTTACCCAGGAACCGATGCTCATGAAGGATCGTCGCGCTCTCTTGTGTCAAAATGCCTTTTTCGCCAAGACCGGCGATTTTGCCTTCCAGATTCCTGCGCCGTACGGTCTTTATCGATCCGTCGGCTTTTTTAACGGTAATGGGGCCATCCGCAATTTTCTGGTCCGCACATATGCCTTCAATAATGGCCCGAAGGCCGGCCGCGGAGAGCGTGAAGATCTCTTTATTGAAGCATTCAATTGTTTCGCGATAAATTCGAGCGAGCGGATTGGGAACATTGTGGTAGCTTCTGATCACTCGCGTCTCTTGGGATCGTTCTGGATATAGCCATTCTGATGTTCCATCATACCATTCGTTTGGACCGATTTGGCACTGCGCCTCGGAATTCCAGCTGACACGGCGGAACGTTATACTGTCGCATCCTTGGCATTGGATGATTTGATAGTTGTTTGACCATTCAACAGTAAGAGAGTCTCCCCTATGATAGCCGATCACCTCTGATGCATGCCAATCCACCGATTGCATTACAACGTGATTGGTTTCTCCTGTGCATTGAGAGCAGTATACCTTGATTTTCTGGTCCTTCGTTTTGTTCGACTCTGTTTTCACGGTGAGCTTCTCCGTATTTTATCTGCAACATGCAACAACGTCGGTTCTAAACCAAATCAGGTTCTTCATTGGTCCTAGTTTGCGGTTAGCAGTTTCCATCTAGTCCTTCAGGAATTTGGTGGCTTTTTCTCTGATTTTCTTCAATGCCTTTGAGATAGGACTGTGATTAGCATAACCCATTTCATTTGCGATATCTCCGAGTCTGGTAGTCCCGTTACGCAGACAAACCACGATTCTTTTCTCCTTTTGGTCTAGAATCCCAAAGAAATCCTCCCACAGTAAGTTTTCGTGGAATTCAGCGTCTGGACCGTGGACTGGAAGGGTTTCAGTGAGCTCAACAAAAGTTATTTTTATTTTTGATCTTTTTTTATAAAGCTTCCTTTCGAAATCCTCTCGAGCGTTGGACCAAATACCTGAGAAATCTTCTTCAACCCTATTGCTCATTATCGCATCGATTATGCCCCTAAGTTTTCCACGTGAATCCGCGAATTCAACCATCTCTGTTGTAGCTTCCCATGCATCTGCTTCACCTTGCCAGACGGCGCCTCCCGTTAAGGGGCGAACTGGTTCGACTCCTGGTGGTAAGTATAGCCTTGCTTCTTCCATCTTTTTAAGTTGATCTTCATTTTCTATTTCGACCCTTTCAAACTGATTTAATCTATTCTCGACAACCTTGAATATCCATGGAAGCCAAAAATCAAGATTATGTGACAATATTTTTAGTGGATCATCTTTTGAAAATGAGGAGGCCTTTGAACCAGAATTGATCAACGGCCAGATATGAAAAGAAAATGCCTTGGCAAGTCTGTCATCGAAATCGCGCGGTAGCAGATCATAAAGTGGATCGGTGAACCATCCTACGGGCCAGAGTCCCCTCTTGAAACAAGGTAACCCATTGTACTTTAAGCTCTTGTGTGGGATCAAGTGGAAAAGTGACGAGTATGAATGATAGTGATGTTTTTTGTGAAATGGCAAAAAATAAACGTTGCTGTCTTCTGGAATGTTAAATCTGTTGAACAGGTCGATCATGGTGGCCGAAGTCATTCTGCCTCTTTCTCTCCATGTGCGAGGAGGTTGTTCCTCACCAAACATTCTTTGACGCAGATGCCCGGCTTCCCATCGCCAATTCCAATCAAAAATATTTAGAAAATCGTTGCGGTTCATCTTTTCTGATTCCAAATATATGAACTCAGGACAGCCTGTACTAAGTGGTCGCGGTATCAATTGATAAAAAAAGGCACTTGAAAGGTTATAAAGCAAAGGAAAGTCGTTTGAGTTAATTCGATCTTCTAGGGCCAGATTGTGAATTCTCGACATGCCTTGATCTGAGTCCTTGGTCATATTGCCTCCCAGACTAACCGTTTTTCTCCATCTCGAAAACAATACGACAGATCTCGATTCAATTGTTCCCACCTATCCATTTCTTCTTGGGTAACGAGCAACATTGACCGCCGTGACATAGGGTGCACTGCGGTTGCCGTCTAACGGACCTAGCGCTATTCGCAATTCGAAACTTATGCAAATTTTTCCAATTACCTCCAGCATTTGAAATCCTTTCTTGCCTTTTCAAGATATTGAAGTGACAACATACGGGTTAGGCAGTAAGATCCGGCTGTTATTGAATATAACCGGAGGTTCAGATCGCAAAAATAGTAGAAAAGACTAAAAGAACTATATTGCCATAAAAATGAAGAAAATTCACGGGAAAGCAGCGGGGCATGATATTTCTGAATAGGCATCCCGCGTCTCGCAGGAACCTCTGCAGAAGCGCTGTCCCTACCGCCAGCCATATAGGAGCTCTTTGCGGAGGAGTGTGGGAATCTGTCACCCCTGAGCCCCGATCATAGTCCGCCGGCTGGTTCTGGTACTTATTGGAAAAATGTTTCGAAACGCGTCGGCACCACCCGTTGTGTGCGGGAGAAGGCGCTACCAGAACGAGAAGGGCGACTCGCCAGTCGCCCCTACCTCCACCTTGATGTTGCCCCTAGTCATATAGAAGTTTTTGCCTGACCTGAAGGGGCCGGGCCCATTGGACGTGGCGCCAATGGGAGTTGTCGGGAAAACCTTTTTTGCAATCCCGCGAAACGCGGGACTAAACGGTTGACATAGCCTTCAGCACCCATGCCTTCATGATGTGTCTTTGTGGGCAGGCTTTCCAGCCCACCAGAAATGACCGGCAAGATGCCGGTCCTACTAAAGGCAAAAGAAACCGGCAGGCTGGAAAGACTGCCCCACGTTGGCAACCCTGTTTGCCCTGCCGTCAGCCATATAGGAGTTTTTGGGGAGGGGCCTGGGGAGGGCGTTTTTGCAAAAACGTCCTCCCCAGAAACTCTTAATTTCCCACCCTTCTGCGCCCTCGCGGTAACTAATTGCCTACTTTCTTATCATTACGCGGGCAACGATGTATTCGCCTTGTTCTTCCACACGGGCATCAATTTTGTCTGTATCAATGCTGTCAAGGCGATCTGCGGCTTCGTTGAGCAATTCGATTTTGGCAAGGCCTGAATCCGGAAGGTTCACTTGGATGTCGCGCAAATCGAATCTCAGGCCAGCGCCGATTGCCTTTACAAAGGCTTCCTTCAGCGACCAGAGCATCGTCAGTCGGACCGATTGGTCGTGATTATCGGCTGCGGACGAGATCTCTTCCGGAGTGAAGTAGTCATTTATCCAGGCTTTCTTGCGCTTTTCCACTTTTTCGATGTCCACGCCCAGCCCCTGGAATGCGCCCGGCATTGATGCTGCGGCAAAGGCCATGCCATTGGAATGGGAAAGCGAAATCTCATTCCACTTGTCTCCGGGTTTTCCGGCTATATCTGCGGATGGGTTGCCAAGATCGTCCTGAACTATGCGTATCGAGTTTCGGTCAGGCGCTTTGTCGCCATTGGAAGCAAGCGCCCTCTGGACCGTCCGTTTCAGGGCTACACGGCCCGCCAGCCACTCATTGGCCCTTTTCGCGACTGTTTTGGCTGCATGCTCTCGGACTTCATCCTTATCAAGGTTTTCCTTCAGGAAGGCTTTGGGCCTTTTTTCCAGCTTCTTGACCACTTCCGCAACCGGCTGGAAGCTCTCGAAAATGCGTGCGGGAAATCCTTTGGATGTCTCCAGCTCTATCATTTCGATATTTTCAAGGCGTACGATCGTATTGCCTTCCCGGTCCCTTATAATGCCATCAAAGGTTAGGACAGCCCTTTCTTCGGGTCCCGCGAGTGTGGCCTGATCTCGGGCGACCAGTTGGCCATCCCAGGGAAGAGAATCCTGGGAATAGATTGTCGCCTTGCCTATGCCAGTGGGAAGCGCCATCATCGCCCTGGATTCCATGCCAAGCGCGGCCGCTGCCTGAAATGCCGCCTCAATGGCTGCAGGAACAGGGCTGGTGAACATGGCGGCTCGTTCATCCGAATCAGCGTATCGGAATCGGATTGATTTTCCGTTTCCATTTGCCGTCACATGATCGAGAAACCTGAAGGCAGGCCCATGAAAGAATATTGAGTAGATATCTTGATCTACAATTCGCACCTGTTCGGCCCAGGTCTCGAAGACCGACGGCCCGGCCTTTTTAGCTTTCCCGACCACAAGTCGGCACTGATGATGAAGCCTCGGGGAGCCCAATTTTCGGCCTTCGTTGTCCACAAACCATGAAATAATTTTACAATCGTAAGCAGCGGCCTTATTTGCAGATTCTCGGTTCCGTACGATCTCAACCTCTGCTTCAAAAGGCTCTTTCTTGAATATTTTTAGCGGGCTCCGGAACCGGACCTGTTCAAAATTCGCGGTTTTTGCCTCCGGATCGATGAGAGCCGCAGCGCTCCGCATGATCTCCAACCCACCCACGCCGGGGAGCACCGCGGCTCGGTCGATGCGGTGATCGTTCAGCAGCGGATGCCCGGGATCGAGCTGAATCTTTGCCCGTACATATTCACCAGGAATCAAGTTTTCGATCCGTGCTTGCTGTCCTGCAAACACGGCTTGTGTAATGGGCTGAGATCCCGGAATTTCGAACGCATCGAGAGTAAACGGTCCCATCCGGCCCGCGGCCATCATTTCCTGCGCAGGCGAGGTCCGCCCCAGTTCGCGGAACAGGAATTCGATCCCCTGCTGCGGAGCGACGAAGTCTATGCCCGCGGCTTCGAGAGTGAGCTGGACGCTCCCCCGCGTAGCCATCCCGATTTGAGACCAAGGGGCCCAATCGATAATGGATGACTTTGCGTCCAACTCTTTATCCGCCCAGCGAAGCATATGGGCAAGCCCGTCATTCGCCGCGGAATAATCGATCTGCGCGAGGTTCCCGAATCGGCCCGCGACGCTTCCGAATCCAACGATCCGACGGGGTGGCAAATCTCGGCGCTTGAGCGCTTCCAGAATGGCCAACATGCCGTCCACCTTCACGGAAACCACATTTTCAATCTGTTCGATGGATTTGCTCTTGAGGGCTCGGCTGATGTCGATACCCGCTGCGTGAATCACCACGTCAATCCGGCCGCAAAGCTCGCCTGCCTCCTTGATGGCTCGGTCTACTGCCTCGCGGTCCCGTATGTCAACGGACCGGAAGATCACTTCGGAGCCGAGTGCTTTGAGTTCCCGGACGTTGCGGAAAGCATCGGCTTCGGCTTTCAGCGCGCCAAGCTCCCGCTCGACCATCACCGGTGTAGGCGCGGTCCCGTCCCGTTTCATCCGCCCCACGATGCGCTTCTTCTCTGCTTCCCATTGCTCCGGCCCGAATGCGGCCAACTCCTCGCCGCGCTTGGACAGCGATGTCCGGTCAAGGATCACGAATGTGAGCGGATGCTGCTCAGCCAGCCTTCGAATGCATGCGGCTGTAATGCCGCCGGCTCCGCCGCTCGCTAGGACCACGTCACCCGGCCGGGTCCCGGGCTCGGCTATCTCGTCCACATGCGGGACCAGTCGGATTGTTGCGAGCCTATTGTCAGCTCCCACAGCGGTCTCGAGCGGGAAATCCTCCCGGAGACTGCGCACGATCAGCCCTGCTTTATCTACCGGCTTGAGATCCGGATGGAGGTCCAACATACGCACCCGAGAGTCCGGATACTCACGACCAAAGGATTTCGTCGCTCCTGCAACGATCCCTGCCTTGTATCCTTCCGCTGTGGGGCTCTCGAAACCATATGCGCCGTCCTCAGAAACCGCGGATATAAAGAACACAGGACCCTGCTCAAACGTATGCGCCAGCGACAGACACAGCTCGAAGGTCTTTTTCGGCGACATATCATCTTCCATAGGGAAGAGGTTGATAACCCCGATGCGCTTGTCTGTCAATTCCTTCGGGATCTCCGGTTCAGTTATCTGCACAATGGAATGATAGCCCGCTGATTTCAGCGCGGCCTCGGTGTTTTTCACAAGAACCGCCGGCCCACCTGCAATGATGACCTCGTCCACCATCGGCGCGGGGAATGTCTCCAGCCGCGGCAGATACACGAGTCTTGCTTCCAGGAGCCGCACATCAGCTTCCGCGATAGGCAAAGCGACCGCCTTCTTCTCTTCCGCCTGGGCTACGGCTGCTTGACCGCTCTGGCTTGTCCGTTCAATCACGAAGGAGATAATATGGTTGATAGTGGGGAAATCCGCGATCTTCAGACCCTCGATGCGAGGGATATTAAACGCTTCTCTGATCTCAGATATGAATTCCGCCTGCTTGACTGTATCAATGCCGAGGTCGGCTTCCAGGTCGAGTCCGGTATCAAGCATGTCAGCGGGATATCCGGTCTTCTCCGACAGCAAGGACAGGATCTTTTCCTTAATCTGAGCTTCATCCCCCGTGCGGCCGCCCTCAGCCGAGCCAGGAACCTCATCAGAGTCGCCACCCATCGGCTCGGACGCGTTAACGTGCTGTAGAACAAAATTAATTATGTGCTCGATTGTGGGAAAATCCGCGATCTTCAAACCCTCGATACGAGGAATATCAAAGGCTTCTCTCACTTCCGAGATAAACTCAGCCTGTTTTACGGTATCAATTCCCAGGTCCGCTTCCAGATCGAGTCCGGTGTCGAGCATTTCAGCTGGGTAACCGGTTTTTTCAGCCAACAAAGCAAGTATCTTTTGTCTCACCTCTTGCGAACCGCCGGTCTTTTGACCAGGCATATTAATTTGCGCTTCACTAATTGCGGATGCTTGAATTCCCGAGTCCGTACGGTCTGGTTTCTGACTGGCTACACGCTCTGAGACCTTCAATGTGCGGTCTTCAACGGAGACTATGGGATCGGTGTATCCGGTGATGGACTTCAACCAGTTCCTATGGGCGGCAAGATCAACGATGCGGTTTTCCTCACGGCTCACTGCCTTGTACAAGGCGACCACGATTTGCGAACCGAACCCAGCGGCGAGTCTGAGAGCATAGTTCGCAGCACAAGAACCGCCTCGGCTCAAATTGAGATCGGAGAATTCCGGGTCAGGCTGCTTGAGATTCGGAATGGGCGGCAGGGTACGTTTTTGAAGGCATCGCAAGGCCACCACATCTTCCACGCCAGCTCCCATAGTATGGCCGGTAAAACCTTTTGTGTTGGCGATTGGGATCAATGTTGCTTTTTCGCCGAATGTATCACGGAGCGCGCGTACCTCTGCGGCCGAGCTCCCGCCCCGCTTGGGCGAATATGTCTCATGAGACATGAAGAAAACATCTTGCGCGAGCTGGTCCCTGGAAAGACCGCTTTGCGTTTCCCACTTGGTCATCATTGCTTGCAGCACTGATGAAATGTGTTCTACATCGAGCCTGGTGCCGTGAAAACCGCTGTTGGCGATAACACCGGTCTCGATCAAGGCTATCGGTTCCATGCCGCGCTTCTTGACCAGCTCATTGCTTTCCAGCACTAAACCGGCGGCTGCCGAGCCGATTATCAATCCGTGGCGGCGATCGTCAAAAGGCAGAGCGGCTTCACCCACATTGCCGCTCGTCGTCGCGGCGCCCATAGCGAGAAATCCGGTGCCTATCCACGGGAAAAGCGCTTTCCCGGCCGCATCATCCGCGGCTATCACAATGACTCGCTTGGCCTGACCCGTGCGTATCCAGTCCCTGGCCACAAGAATAGCCTGAGTAGTGCCTGCACAGGCCGCATCTATATGAGTGGCTGGACCCTGGGCCTTAATGAATTGCGCCAACTGGCCGTGCGCCACTCCAATCACCTTCAAAAGAAAATCCCTGTTGAACGTGTAAAGGTCGTCGGATTCGGCAGGATTCAGCTGAGAAAACTCTTCAGAGAACCACCCTGTGATGCGCTCCCGTTCCTTATCATCGTGAATACGCCCTACTAATCCGGTATAGAAGTCGATTAATCTCTTCTTTGCTCCTGACCCGTACCGAGCCGCTGTCTGACGAGTAACCTCATCCACCAGCGATGCCATGCCGGGAAAAGCCGAGGCAAATATGATGCCGGTTTCGGACCTGAGAT
Organism: Desulfomonilaceae bacterium; assembly: GCA_052144015.1. GTDB lineage: Bacteria > Desulfobacterota > Desulfomonilia > Desulfomonilales > Desulfomonilaceae > DATJPW01. The sequence continues at coordinate 10,459 of JBKQRG010000327.1, read as the reverse complement.
CGGGCGGCAGCGCCCACGAATCAGGCAGCTCCCCACCAGTGGTAGTAGTGCGGGTCAAGCGGACCAACGGTATGCCCGCGTCTCTGAGCGCCTCCAAGCCGGCGGCGACCGCGAGCCTAGTGGTAACATCCATAGCCCGGACGACCCTCTCTTCAAAGCCGTACTGTTCGATAATATCGTCTTCGGAGAAGAAGCCTGCGAGTTTGATAACCCCGGAGACGTCATTCACCACCTGCGTCTCCACTTCGCCGGAAGGCCCCTTAATCAGACGTTCCACGTTCTTTTCGAGCATTCGCTGTCGGGTCTCCGGGCGGACTTTCTTGATATAGTTACGACCCTGGATAAGCTCATCCAGCGTTTCTCGATCAAAGGGAAAACGAACATCGCTGGGCAGTCCCGCGGCAATTCCGCTAACAACCACAGGCGCGAAATCCATCCCTTCGGATTTCACTTGCATAGCGGTCTTTTCCAGCGGCAACACGTTCGTGACAAATGTCTGAAAACCGGATTTGATAAGAGCCCTGACAGGCTCACCCTGAATTTCCAGGAATCGAGCAAATTCTTGTTGAGATGCAATCCGTCGAAGTTCGTCATCAAGAAGATCATCCAGGAGACCGGCCGGCTTTTCAGCGGCCGGGGTGACGTCATCCCTGCCTGCGGGCTCGGATCTCTTTACAATTTTTAGCGCCGGTCTCTGACGATGCGACGTCTTGACGGTTTCCGGTAAAGCCTCAGCAGCGGCAAAATCAACGGAAACACCTTCTGCAATGAGCGCAGCTAGTGTTTCCATTAGCTGGACCATCCCGCCTTTTTTTGGATGGTTGGAGGGCAAGGCCAACGCGTCTGCGGGAAGCGTGTCCTGGGATAGGTTAGTTAAGACGCGTTTTGGACCGCATTCCAAGAAGATTCGAATGCCTTCGCTATAAAGGCGCCTGAGGGTCTTCACCCATTCCACCGGCGCTGCGAATTGCTTTCCCAAAAGATCGCGTATCCTGGCCGGCGCGGCCGGCCCTACAGGATAAAAATCGCCGGTCACGTTGGAGAGCACGGGCACTGAAGGCGGGTTGATGGTGAGCTTTTCCAGGGTTTTCATGAAGGGTTCACGAGCAGGAGCGACAACTCCCGAATGAAATGCTGCGGAAACCGGTAACAGGATGCCTTCAAGACCTCTGGTTTCGAACAATTCCGCGGCCTTCTTTACCGCCGCGGTTTCGCCGGAGATGACCGTCTGCTTCGGAGAGTTCTTGTTCGCAGCAACTACGTAACCATCCACCTCAGCCAAAACTTCTTCGACCAGTCGAGCATCCGCGGGAATACTCATCATGAGGCCAGGGTCCGCAATGCTGACCCTCGCCATCTCTCGGCCACGCACGGCCACTGCTTCCAGCGCGTCTCTGAAGGAAAAAACTCCGGCAGCTACGCAAGCGGCGTATTCGCCAAGAGAATGGCCTGCGCACGCGGCTGGGAACACACCCATCAGGGAGAGAAGCCTGAAAATAGCGGTATTGGCAGTCAGAATCATCGGTTGAAGCCGCTGGGTATCTTTCAGACTGTCCGCTTCAGCAACAGCGCCATCTTCGACGATCGGATATATTGCATCGGTCACCGCGGAAAGACCGAGGGACCATAAAATTTCATCAGCCTCATGTAGTGTGTGGGCAACAACGGGGAAGCGCTCTGCAAGGTCTCTGAGCATAAATGGATATTGTGAGCCCTGCCCTGGAAAGACGAATGCTATCCCTCCTTTGGCTTTATCAGAATCCCCCTGAGAAACATGAATCCCCCGCGCCTTGAGAAGGGGCATTTTGGCCGGGTTAGACAAGCCGTCCTTCAGCCGAGCCAGTTTTTCCGACGTCGCATCAACGGTCGAGGCTGAAAATCCGCATCGGATCTCGAAACCGGCGGCTCGCTCTCGGTGTAGAGCAGCGAGTTGAGCGGCATTTGCCGGCGTAAGCTCGCGGAGAATCTCTTCAGCTTTGGCCGCGAGATTTTCGAGATCACTTCCACCGAGCACCCAGGCTTGAGCCTCAAGATGCATCTCCGGCGGACACGGCCAGTCCGGTCGAGAGAACCCGATGGTCTCTTCTGGGACAGACATCCGAAGAAGCGTTCGTCGGTCTGTCCTGGCCTGGTTGGCTTGCACGTACTCAACGCCCGGCAAATGCTCCTGCAGCACTATATGGAAATTTGTCCCACCAAAGCCGAATGCGCTGACGCCTGCCCTTCGGGGATATCCGTTGTTTGTTTCCCAAGGCCGAGGCCTAGTGCTCAGGAACAGTGGCGATACATTCCAGTCGATGCAGCGGTTCGGTTGATTGACATTTATCGTGGGCGGCAGCATTCGATGATGCAGGCTCAAGAGGACTTTTATTATTCCCGCGGATCCTGAGGCTGCCTTGAGATGACCTATCTGAGACTTGACCGATCCGATAGCGACTGAGCCTGAAGCCATACCGGCTTCTTTTAAAATCCCATCCAGCACTGTCAATTCGGTTTTATCGCCTACCGGTGTCGAAGTCCCGTGCGCTTCAATCAGGCTGATGGAGCGGAGGTCGATGTCGTAAGCTTCCAGGCAATTTCTAATGGCCCGCACCTGCCCCGCTTCATTCGGGGCTGTGATTCCCTTTCCTCGGCCGTCCGACGAGGAGCCGATCCCTACAATGGTCCCATAAATCCGGTCCTCGTCACGCAAAGCATCGGAGAGCCGCTTCAGTACCATTATTCCAGCACCTTCGCCCATTACGAAACCGTTCGCCGCCTCATCAAAAGGCCGACTGCCGTCCGGGGAAAGAGCGCCGATCTTACAGAATTTCACGAAAGAAGACGGGTGCATGGAAGCGTCAACCCCGCCGGTAATGGCATAATCTATTTTCCCGTCTTTCAGCGCCGCTGCCGCGTTCATAACCGCTGCCATAGAGGAGGCGCAAGCAGCATCCACAGTGAAATTGGGGCCTTCCAAATTGAATACATTGGCGACCCGCCCGGAAATCACATTGGCCAGCTCGCCCGGCAAAGAATCTTCCGTGATATCCGGTAAATCCGCCAAGTAACTGGAGCGAAACGCCTCGATCGCGGATTCTTTAGTCGAGGCATCAAGGTCCAAAGCGGCCAGAGTTTGATTCAGATAACCCAAAGTTTTGGGGAAATTGACTCGTTGGGCGAATAGATCGGTACTTTCGCCACCCATACTGTTTCCCAGGATGATCCCTACCTTTTGGCCCATCAGTTTTTCCGGCGACAGCCCAGCGTCAGCTAATGCTTCGCCGACGCACGCGATTGCCATCTGCTGGGTTCGATCCATCTGTTTGGCTACCGATGGCGGAATGCGATATTTCAGGGGATCAAACTGAAAGTCTTTTACAAAGCCACCAATCCTGGAATAGGTTTTATCCGGCGCCTTCGGATCAGGATCATAGTACAGATTCGGATCACCCCACCTCTCTGTGGGCACGTCACTGATGCCAGAGCGACCACTGAGGATCTGTTCCCAAAAAGTCTTCGGTGAATCAGAACCAGGGAAACGGAGACCTATCCCGATCACTGCTATCGGTTCCTCGCCATATTCCATTTCCACAGCAGGCTCAGCCACTAACCGCGTCAGTATTTCAGCTTCGCTCTGTGTGACCTCTGCTTGCTCTTCGAAGATACAGCGGCCCTGTTCGATGATTTCCTCGTGGAGCTGCTCCGCTGTTAAAGGCGCATCTAGAAGCGAGACCACTTGACCCATCAAATATAGACCGCGTTCCAGTTGCTCTTCTGAGGGTAGATCGCAGAAGACCGGGCAATCCCAGGTAGCGGTCTCAGGGTCTATGGCGCAGCCTTTACTCGCAAGCCTTAGCGCTCCAAGATTATCCTTTTCGTAAAGCTCTTTACGTTCCCGCAACGGAATTCCTGTCCTGAGTCTTTCCAATTCGTTACGGATCAGGGCAGCTGCCATTGGCGATCCCGCGGCGCGGGCCCTGGTGTTTACCGTGCTGCCTATGACTGCGGTCCGGTCGCTTTCAAGAGTAAGCTTCTGATAAGTCGGTGTAATAGCGCAGGTTGCCACCGCCTCCTTAGTGGCGAGATATGCGGTACCTAGCTGAAGCCCGACTCTGAGGCCCTTGGAAGCCAGGTCCCCTAACATGCCGGCCAGAAACGCCGAGGCTGTGGGCGAAGCTATTCCACCGGCAAAAAGCACTCGAACTTCCTCCAACGGGAGTCCCTTACCTGCCGCGGCCTCGAGTTCGATCAAATTTGCGTTCCAGAGATCCAGGCTCCCCAGGGTCCCAATATGGCCGCCGGATTCGCAACCTTCGAAAACAAATCGCCTGAGACCGGCTTTCAGTGCCTCAGATAACATCGATGGGGCAGGACAGTGCAAATAGCAGCCGATACCCATGTCTTCTATCTGCCGGGCGAGATCCACGCTTCCTGCCGCCAGGATCGCGAAACGCGGAGGATCCTGCTTCATGATTGCAAGATGGCGCTCATAGCAATGACGGTTCACTTCCAGACCGATGAGCCCCACGCCAAAATTCCCTTGGGTCTTTTCCCGTGCGAGCGCCAGCCCTTCGGCCGCGATCCCTTCGGGCATATTGCCCATAGCCATAAACGGGAAAGCGCCGGCCTGGAACATCGAACCCAAAAAATGAGGATTGTCGCTCACATGCGCCATCGGCCCTTGAACAATAGGAAAACGAGTGCCGTGCTCGCATGCCAGGGCTGAGTCCGTTGAAAACGGCCAAGCTTGTTTGCGCGGGGACATCCATTTGCCAAACTCAACAACAATTTCGCTCGCGGAATCGAACTGTTGAGCCAACTTCTTCGCCGTGCTTATGCCTTCAGATAATGGAAGAAGCATTTCATCGGAATCGGGCGCGGCTATGGGATTAGCGAGCGTTTTGCGAAGACGGTTCAGATATGACTCATGATCTTGAGGAGCAATGGTCTCTTCGGTTTTCCTCAGTTCTCTCACCGCGCGGGTGCCCACGCGTGAATAAACCCGGAGCGGCGAACCGGTAGTCTCCGCCAACACTATTGTCGCGGGAAAACCGAGACCCTGGAGGAATTTCTGTAAGGGTTGCGGCACACCCGAATTGTTTGTGAGCAAGAGATGAACATCCAGGACCACGCCTGCAGCGCCCGCCGCGATCGCGCCTGCAGCGGTGCGCAATCCGACACCTCCCTGCAAAAATACGGGAACAGTGGCGATTCGGAGTATCTCCTGAAGCAAAACAAAACCGCAGGTCTCGCTGACCCAGCCGGGACCTTCATTGCCCCTGGCGATAAGGCCGGCGGCTCCTGCGGCTTCGGCTTCTCGAGCCTGTTTTGCTCCACCCACCTCAACAAAGACCGGGACCGACCGTTCTTTGAGGTATCCAGGCCGCAGCCCGGAGATACTAGTTGCATCCTCCAACGGGATTAAAGCCATTACCACACCGGCATGGCACGTAAACGCGTCCAAATCTTTGACCAAAACACGCACGCCATGCGGCACATCAGGTGAAACGTTCCAGTCGACTGTGCCGGAAGTAACATGATCTATTATGCCTAAACCGCCGGCGCGGGACACCTCTTCCACAAGATCCGCATCAGGATTGACGGGAGGATTCACATACAACAAAGGAATTTTCAATTTAAACGGCAGCGACAATTTCATGAGATCACCTTTAAATTACTATTTCTCGCTACAGTGTCGGGCCGGTCCACGAAACCGTAGAACAGGACCTCCTTCACAATGTCTATCTCGTCCAGCAAGGAACCTTCAGCGCCCTCGTGTAACCATTTCTGGATGATTCCGTTCAGGAAGCCGATGATTCCGAAAAACACAGTGAAATAATTCATCTGCTTCAGGCGACCCGTACGGGAAGCCTTCCAGCATCGCCTTTTGAGCCCCGGCAAGGCCAGAATCAGTTCGTTAATAAATTTCTCGGAGAACTCGCGGCCGAAGTCTTTGTGTTCCTGGACAATTACCTTGAAGAAAGCGGAATTTTTTTCGAAGAAGCTCAGGTACATTCGGATGACACTCTCAATGATTCGTAGAACGTCCTCTTCGCGGCTGAGGTCCTGTCTGGCCAATTCGACGAATTCGCTGATAGTGTCCTCTTTTAGTGCGTTAAACAGGCTTTCCTTGGTCTTGAAATATCTATAAACAGTGCCTTTCGCCATGCCGGCCCGTTCCGCTATGGAATCTATGGTGGTGGCGTGGAAGCCTTTTTCAGAGAATTCATCCAGAGCGGATTGCAGGATCCTGTCTCTGGCATCTTTTTGTTTTCTGCGCCTGGGCGGCTCCTGATCGGATGGCCTTCGAAGGCTCTGGAACAGCAAATCTTCCAAAAGATTCTCGCGTGACACGCCCGCGGCCTGGGAAACATCCAAAACACTGCGGTACAACTCACGGACGAGTGGGTCGGAATAGATAGGAGATGATGCGAGCGCTTCGGTGACCCTTTCAACGAACACAACAACTGTGTCTTCCAGGGCTGCTTCGTCCCCTTGATGCTTTTCCAGCTCATTTTGTAAAATTCGAATGAGTCCGGGGATCGCAAAGGTGTCCTTGTGGATTTTGGTACGCGCGATGACCGCGAGGATTTCGTTTTCGAAGACCGAGTCCATTCAGTGCCTCCCAAGAACACTATAGTCAGCCGCGAGATATTAAGGACTGACCAGTTAGTCATATGTCTCTTGTACTGGACCAGGGCAGTCTGTGTCAAGGATTTTTGAGGAGGAAATGTGTACAGCCCAGTATTCTTGCCAAAAGTCCGGGCGCAGAGAAGAATTTCTCGTCGCTGGTAGGAACGAGGGAACGAAGGAACATGAATCAGATTGAAGGTACGAGGAACGATTGTAGGGGCGGACTTACGTGTCCGCCCTTGATGGAGAATTCGCGCGGCATCCCGCGTTCAGAGCGGGACTGCCGGCTCACGTAGGGCCCGGCGTCCATGTTGGTTCCGTAGGATGTGGTGAGCGCAGCGAACCGCATCGATCAGGAAAAATGACCGGACGCGAACGATGCCGTTCCCTTTGGTCACCGCATCCTACACGGCGAGGAATGTCCGGGCAGAGCCCGGTTGACATGCGTTCCCCAGACGAGGCCTGGGAACGAGATGGAACACGGACATTTCAGGATTGGCACTAAGAATGTCATCGCAGTAAATAGGGAGATAGAGTATAAGAAAAGGCGTGCGAGTCGGGATAATAACATATTTTTTTCGCCTGGAAACTTGATGAGAGGCAAGGAGAGCATCCATGAAACTTCTCGAACTGGAGGTTGAAGGCTACAGATCACTAAAAAGTGTCAGATGGGCCCCAGACGACCTAAATGTATTGATTGGCCCTAACGGTAGTGGAAAGACAAATCTTTTGAGAGTACTTGGAATTCTAGTGAGTTGCGCCGAAGGCAGGCTGAGCAAGCACATAGAAGCAGAGGGGGGAATGCCTTCCATATCGTGGGATAGGAGAGAGGAACCGATCAGCATCGAAGTGAAAACGACTCCTCCGATCCGAAAGGCCCCTATGTTCTTACGTGGACAGGAGAATCGCGATTGCGTGTCATACAAAATTGTTTTAGGGGCGTTTGCAATTGAATCTTTGTTCCGGTTCTCCGTCACCAGCGAAAATTTGAGAAATCATTATCCACCGGGAGAGCAGTTCAATGAGCAAGCCGTAACGCTTCTGGAGCGCACACCAATTAGCGCGGAGATATTTGACGCTACCTCCAAGACTATGGTTGATGCGAAACAAGACCTTCCGATGGAGGAAGCCCTCCTATCGGTAGCACGGCCACCATTTCATATGAATTCGCAAATCTCTGAGTTTCAGCGGGACTTGGCCTCGCTGACTGTATATGAAGACTTATGGAAAGGGACATATTCCCCAAGTTCGCCGTGGTCCTTCTTATCCTCCATTCGAGGACCCATAAGACCACGATATGAGACAAACATTTCTCCGGATGGAGCCAACCTGATAGCAGTGCTTCATACTCTTTGCACGCATGACAGGGACTTCGAGCGTCGAATAAGCCAAGCCATAGAAGCTGCATTTGGCAGTGATTTTGATCGATTAATTTTTGCTCCAGTAGCTGACAATCTCATACAGTTGAGAATGAGGTGGAAGAGCCTTAAGAGCGAAATTAGCGCGGCAGAGATTTCGGACGGAACATTACGTTTCCTCTTGCTTCTAGCGGTGTTACTAAATCCTGAGCCGCCATCCCTCATAGCCATCGAGGAACCCGAAATAGGCCTACATCCTTCAATGCTGTCAATAATCGCAGAATTGGCTGTAGATGCATCCAGCAGAACTCAGGTAATTTTCACGACACACTCGACTGATTTTCTGAGTGCATTTCGGGATGTACCACCCACTACAACAGTTTTCAATTGGACAGACGGTCAGACCGTTCTGGAAACACTATCGGAGGATAAGCTCGATTACTGGCTGAAAGATTATTCACTGGGCGAAATGTTCCGCTCCGGGCAATTGGAGTCAATGGGGTGAAATTCATTCTTTTAGTTGAAGGCCATACCGAGAAAAATTCGATAGCTGATTTTTTGAAAAGGTGGCTTGATCTTCGATTGGGGACACTAATAGGCATTGCGATCGATCGGTTTGATGGCTGGTCAGATTTTTGGCGTAAAGCCCCCAAAAAAGCGCAGAAATATTTGGATGGGCCTGACGGCAAGGACATACTGGCCGTAATTGGCCTGCTAGATCTCTATGGACCTCGCTATCCGTCAGCGAAAACAGACCCGGAGGCTCGCTATCAGTGGGGGATGGACGAAATTGAAAGACAAGTCGACCGAGAAAAATTCCGCATGTTTTTTGCCGTCCATGAGTTTGAGGCTTGGATATTAACTCAACCCGAATTGCTGCCGTTTCATCCTCCCAACCCGGGATTGGAAAGGATGCGGGATCCCGAAAAAATCAATTTCGATGAGCCTCCATCGAGACTACTGAATTGGCTGTACAGAGCAAATTATCGAGAGCCGTATAAGAAAATCGTGCATGGGAGACAGCTTTTCAAAAAGCTGGACCCGAACGAAGCGTATAAGAAGTGTCCACACCTCAAGAGTATGCTGGATGAAATGCTGAGTCTCGCCCAGCAAGTCGGATTTTAATTTTTCACGGGTCCTTGGCCGATGGGTATTTGACTGACTGAGCGGCCTCAAAGCTCTTTTCGATTATCCAGTGCCATAGATAGACTTAGCGGGTCCGCGTATTCCAGGGTGCCACCGATGGGGATGCCGAAAGCAATTCGGGATACCTTGACACTGGCATTCTGGAGTTGATCCCGGATATATGTGGCGGTGGCTTCACCTTCAACGGTGGGATTGAGAGCGAGGATGATTTCCTTGATTCGGCCGGAATGCGCTCGATCGATGAGTTCGGCCAGGCGGATGTCCTCTGGACCGATCGCATCCAGAGGCGAAAGCACCCCGTGGAGCACGTGATAGATTCCGAAATAAATACGGGAGTTTTCCACAGCTATTAGATCCAGAGGCGTTTCTACAACCAATATACGCGACTTTTCCCGTTTGCGATTCGAGCATATCTCGCACGGATCACGATCGGTAAGGTTATAGCAGGTAGAACAGAGGCGCAGCTTCTGTTTTACGTCCCGGATTGAGTCGATGAGGTCCTGAATCTCGTTCTCGCGTTCATTCAAGATATAGAACGCATAACGGGTGGCTGTCTTTTCTCCGACGCCGGGAAATCGTTTCAGAGCACTGATAAGTGTGTCCAAAGGACCACTCATTACGACGACCTCTCTGACGGTGGCGAATTATTCATACCGTCAAACCGGGTATTGGGAGTCCGCCGGTGAGCTTTGACATTTCCTGAGCCATGAGTTCTCGAGATTTTTTGAGCGCGTCATTGACCGCGGCTACTATAAGGTCCTGCAGCATCTCGGGATCTGCCGGGTCCAGCAGTTCCTTCTCGATCGTTATGGAAAGTATTTCGCTGGTCCCATTAGCTTCCACTTTGACCATGTCACCGCCGGAGCTTCCTGTAACAGTTTTTTCTGCAAGCTCTTCCTGGAGCGCGGCAACCTTGCTCTGTAGCCCCTGCGCCTGTTGAATCAAATCCTTAAGACCGAACACGGTGAAAACCTCCTTGTTTGGAAGGCGATCCGGGGAGGGGCTTTTTGTCCCGCGTTCTGCGCGGGACCCCTCCCCAAACCCTTCCTCAAAAACTCCCATAATTATTAGCTCCGATCGCCGCGGGCTGAAATACATGTGAGTTTCGCCTGGTAACGTTTCAGTTACCGGCAGCCAAAGAATGTCATTGCGAGCGGAGCGAAGCAATCTCCCAAAGCTTCGGGGATTGCCACGGCCTTACGGCCTCGCAATGACAAATCTGGACCCAGCGTAACTGAGGCCTTACGCCGGAACATAAATTCTATTGCGTCGGCCAGGCATTTATTTTTTCGATATAGTCCTGTGGGAATCCCCAGAAAATGGCCGCATTGAGCACGATG
>JBKQRG010000326.1:0-3170 GCA_052144015.1 Desulfomonilaceae bacterium | reverse complement strand
AGTTTTTCCATGATTGCTTTCAGAGAAGGCCCGTGGTGGTATTTACCCGCAACCTCTCCTGACGAGGCAGGTGACTGAGGTGTGGCTCCTTGCATAGCCGGAGCGGCGAACGACGTACCGGGATCTTCCTGGGCACCGGCAATGCCTACCATCACCCCCATCGCCAACATGGCAACCATCGACATCAACAACAATGCCTGCTTGTTCATGAAAGTACCTCCGTGTTTAATTTTCTTGTATGCTTTGACGGAGGACCCGAGTTTTTGTTAAACATTTTAATTTAATCGGTTGGCAGTCGGGGCTATTGTAAGAGCGAACGGACAACGACTGGGTGTTCCCGAGGATTTCGTCAATATCTTTTAGAAATGTCAGATTTGCCCACACCGTGAATGATATAGAAGAGCTTATAACTGGAATTATGCGGCGGTTATGCCATTTCGGACATCTTGGTGCCAGTGAGGGACCAGGGGATGGTTCCTCTGACCCCCAAAAAAGCCCCCATATCTCCTCCCACAAGCCCGGCAGAAACAAAACCGTCGTCACGTTGCTGAGAAAGCCTATTCAGCCAGGATCGCATGATAACAGGGCGTCTACGAATGCACAAAGGAAAAACCTTTCCGTCTGCTTTTTTCATTTTCCCTATGGTCGTGTTAAAGACGGCTCAAGATGAATCGACCTGATCTACAGGGATGGTTCTAGGCTTAGCCATTTGCACGGTACGAGATTCTTTGCAACCAACCGGTGGAAGGGGGGGGTAGTCTATCCTTCAAAAAAAGGGAGCAAGAGAGTCTAAGAAAGGAACGAGCAATTTTCCGGTGGCATGTTCATGTGGTGTCGGCGTTTCCCCTTGCCGGACACTACCGCTCTGTGTTCGGGTGACGAGCACGGATGTGAAGAAGAGTTGACGGATTCGCCTGGGGCGGCGTACACTCAGAAACGGGTGGAAAGCTCCTTTCTCAAGCAAGATCGTGGCAGTTTGGTGCTTCGGAGTCTGGGGGGGCGACGCGGCGGAATTTTGGGGTCGGAGGAGCCATCGAGTGACCGATCAAGACCCAAAAGACCCCTAAGATCGCAAGAGCGCCGCATAATTCCAGATAGATGTCGGTCAGGTCAATAATCCTTGACTAAGGAGCATAACCACTCTCTCGAAAGGGATGTCATGAGTAAAACGAACGATTCAGTGTGGAAGTCCGCATCAGTGGTGGCCAATTATCTAGATAGAAAGGGATCTCGGCCATTTCAACGGGAACAGATAGATGTGCTGCTCAAGGTCATCAGAGGTCTTGGCCGTCCGGTTCACTATTTCATGGATCTCGGGTGTGGCGATGGCATCCTTGCGGCTGCAATTTTAGAGGAGTATCCGGACTCCAATGGGATCCTTGTGGATCATTCTCCACCAATGTTGAAGGCGGCTGAAATGGGTTTGGAAGGATTTACTGGGAGAATCCATTTCTGTGAAGTCGATTACGGTCAAACAGGATGGGTACAATCGGTTCAACAATATTTCCCTCTTGAGTTAGTTGTGTCGGGATTCTCTATCCACCACCAACCAGACACGCGTAAGCGGAGCATATATGCCGAGATTTTTGAGACCCTGCGACCCGGAGGCATGTTCATCAACATGGAAGTTGTTGCTTCCCGAACAGCACGCATTTCAGAACTGTGGGATCAAATCAGGGTGGACTCGCTTTATGAGTTTGCTGTCCGGCACAAATTAAATAAAACAAGAGCAGTGGTGGAGGAGGAATGTCTTGAAAGTCCCGAACGAGAGGCGAACCGGTTGTCCCTGGTTGAAACTCAGTTGGATTGGTTGAGAGAAATCGGGTACGTCGATGTAGATTGTTTCTTCAAATTCTTTCAGCTTGCGGTTTTTGGAGGGTGCCGGTCTTCGGTTTAGGCATTGCAGAAGTTGATGGCTATAAGGCATCACGGTTGACCAATAATTGTGTTCAGCTACTATACGCTAACATCAACCCGAAGAATTTTCGCAGAAAAGCACCGCACAGAATACGACAAGGATGCAGCCCCTCACTGCCCCGATTGTCGTCACCTTATCCGGATTGATACCGGTCGCGCCAGAGTTGAGCAGCATAGTTATTCCGAATCGGTATTAGTGTTAAGAACAATGAGGATTCCAATCTGGATTGCCACCCCTACAACCTCAATAAAACGGCTGGTAGTTTTTAGTTCAAAATAATAAGGGACAGGACCACAACCAAGACCAGGATTCCAACCATTCCATTCCGAATGACTTCGCTGGTACATTTTTTAGACATAGCCGATAACGTCCTAAATCGCTTTGAGATCGTGTGAAGCCCAGAGTACCCCGCTTAGTGTGGCAAAGTCGAAGAATTCAGACTAGGAGACTTTTCTGCGTAGAGAAGATGAATTTCCGTTGAATGGGGAGCCTCTCCTGCATTCTCGTCCACTTTCATTGTGGCCCGTACCGAAGTGCTTCCTATGAGCATTCGTTCATCCTGCGGCTGCTGTATGTCCAGACGGAAACAAAGATAACCACCCATTGCGCCCGTTACATCTAGGGGTTGCTCCGACCCCTTCATGAAGCCGAGGGATAAGCCCGATCAGGGTCTTAGACGGAACCTTCATATGGCTTCGGCCTTCCCTTTGGCCCGATATAAAAGAGCTGTGTTCAGGCGAGAGGCCACGGCAAAGATTATGTTTGCCGGGGAGGCCAAGTGGCGAGATATGCTCAAAAAGTGGATTCCACAAGCTTTCTCATCAACATGACGACGGTTTTGTATCTGTCGCGTCTCGTGGGATCAGAAAGGACAACCTTTTCGGGTTTGGGTACCATCCGGCGCCCAGTTATCGTTCCGAAGACCCCCAAAATGGCAGGGCCGCCGCATAATTCCAGTTATAAGCTCTTCCATATCATTGACGGTCGGGGGTGATCTGACATTTCTAAAAGATATTTCCGAAATCATCGGGAACACCCAATCGTTGTCCATTCGCTCTTGCAATAGCCCCTGCTGCCACTGCCACACGATTAAATCGTGAACCTTTTAACAAAAACTCGGATCCTCCGTCAAAGCATACAAGAAAATTAAACACGGAGGTAATTTTCATGAAAAAGCAGGCATTGCTGTTGGTGCCGATGGTCGCTTTTTTGGCGATGGGTGTGATGGTCGGCATTGCCGGCGCCCAGGACA
>JBKQRG010000325.1:0-4364 GCA_052144015.1 Desulfomonilaceae bacterium | reverse complement strand
AACATCTGACGGTAGTACTCCTCGATTTGTTTCTTCGAATTTCCAACAGGCTTTTTCTTCGGACGTAACCGCGTGATAAGCTCATTCACATCAATCGGCTGGCTTTGACCCAATACATCAGCAGGGTCTTCATCAGCTCCATCAACAAGAATGCTCCGCAGCTTAGGGTTCTCACGCACGAGGACAGAAATAAGTTGGGCAATCTCCGCCGGACTCTCACTGCGGGACATCAGCTCTTTGGCCTCACCGTTCCAAGACAGAACATTCAGGTGTCCGAAGTAGAGGATGCGGTTGTCAATAATCGCGATCTTGTGATGTGTTCCCTCGAACGGGAAGAGTCTCACCCCTATCTCCCTGAGCAGCCTGTGAAGGGCGCCGACCTCCGCTTGCTGAGTGAATCGCTCTCTCTCAGATTTGGTGAACACAAGGGTTTTGACGCCTCGCCGCACTAAGTCCTGCAGGTAAGGGGCCTCCCGCGAGACCGCGTTTGGCCAAACGAACGCACTGAAGATTATGACCTTCTCCTTCGCCTCCTTCAGATCACGGTGGAAGCTCGAATAGAAATCGCGGGCCGTCTGGAAATCTCTGCCTGTGCCAGTATCCCTTGCGACGGGAAAGAGCGTCGGCACGGATTGACCAACTGGGTCTTCCCGAGGAATGTAGTATGGAACGAGGGTTGTCGCATCAAACGTCGCTCTGGACGCGATATCGCAAACCCACTTCCGGGTTTTCGATGAGGTCGGAAGGGACTTTCGCAGATGCGCGAGATTCGCGACGCATAGGAACTTCTCTTTCGCTCGTGAGCTAGCCACGGTGAGCAGGCGGCTTACCTTGTCAGACTGGGTCCCAGGCTCGACCCTTACAGCAACCGTGTCATTCAAAAGAAGACCGACATTCCGCGTCGGCCCAAGTGACTCAACAGTGTCGAAGATGATGCAGTCCTTCTCGCGGCCCTGGAAAGTATGGACTGTCCCGACCTCTATTCGGATATCCTTAAAGATTTCGTGGATGCGCCCCGTTAGGAAATTGACCTGCGCACGGTAGGGCGAGATAACACCGATGCAGTCTGGATCGATGTGCTTCTCCTCAATCCAGTCCCGGAGAATGGCGCCCACTACCTCGACATGATACAGGTTGAAACGTGACTGTGACCGCTTTCGACGTTCCACCCCCATAAATGGCATGGCCTTTTGCGTATCTATAAGTACTAATCGAGAGACGCCACCGGGCCAAAGCGAGCAATAGCGAGCATCATCAGTTTCGTAGCGTTCGTTCACGAGTCGATTATCATAAAAATGCTCGTTGACGACCTCACAGATGGATTTGTGCATCCGGTATTGCCTCCGGAGAAATGCAACACGCGCATCCTGATCCATCGTCTTGTAGCTGACTCCTGCAACCGTATAGATGTCCCGACCTAGCCACCTCTTTGCTTCGTCGCTCTCTGAGATGCAGATCGGGGGAAGTTGCTTTGGATCACCCACAAGTACAATGCTCTTTGAGGCCAGCGCGCTCGCATAGATTACGGCAGGAATCGGCGCGGTGCTTGCTTCATCAATAATAACCGTAGTGAACCGCTGCGGCAGGAGGGCCCGATTGACATACGTCTGTGTAAGCGATGAGACCACTACTCTTGCGCGCTCTAGTACATTCCCTTGAAGGTCGCCAATCTGCCCGTCGATCAAATCAACTTGGGCACGAAGTTGTAAGATCTCGCTTTCGAGCTTCGCCAACTTTGACCGAGTCAGTCCGTCATCATATCCGGCTGGAATCAGGCCTGCGAGGTCGTGAATCTGAGCATCGGTTCTCTTTGCCTCCTCAGAAAGGAAGGCGGTGCGACGGGTTGCAGCCGCGATTGCGGCAGTGAGCCGACCATCCTCTGTCTGGAGTCCAGCCTTTTCCCCAATGAGCTTCTTTTTGCTCAGCCCCTTCCATAGGTTTACTAAAAAATTGTTTCGTGATGCCTCCTCATATTGTAAGCGGTTTCCCTCCAGGGCTTGACGAACGACTTCCAGCTCCTGACGAGCGCATTGAATCTCATTCTGAAGTTCGACTTGAGCCTTCTGATTCGCTATTTGGCGTCGGTGGAGGTCCTGGAGGAGGCCCCCCTTGGCCATAACCTCTCTCAGCCGGTTGCGCTCCTGTTCCATTCCTTCGAGTTGATCAACAAGGAGCCTACGGTCATCCTGGAGTCGTTTTTCAGTCTCCTCAGTCACCTTGTCGATGTGGAACAATCCAAGGTTACGGTCCTGCACCACAATGGTACCCACTCGGACCACCAGGCCCTGACGCATGATCTCTGCTATTGTCGGGTCATCTTCGTACCCAAGAAGTGCTTGCAAGGCGTTGTCAGCCGCCACATTAGTGTGTGATGCAACGAGAATCTTTGCGTGGCTCTCACTCAGGAGTTCCTTCACGATAGCCGCGATGGTCTTGGTCTTCCCCGTGCCAGGTGGTCCGAAAACAAAGCACACCTCACTTCCTAAACTCTGGTCCACCGCCTTGAGTTGCTCTTCGTTCGGCGGATTCCCATCCTTGCCAACCAGCCAGCTAAGTTTCGCGGAGCCGCGACCAAGGACAGGCTGTATCTGATTGAGCACTTTCGCTGCCTGTGCCGAATAGTGCGAATTATCTAATACTGACGGCAATCGCTCAGCAAGAAGAGTTAGAAGGTATGTAAGGTCGGTATGCAGATAGGCGATAGCTATGGATATTCCGAAATCACGGGGCAGCAATACGAGAATTTCCGTGTCGCGGGATTCCGCGATTGTTGCCTCGAATACGCTCCCATGGATTTCGATTTTACCGGGAAAGTCATTTCCTAAGGCACTGGGAAGGGGCCTGTCAATGTCAAAGAGGTATAGATAACCTTGCCTTCTTGAGATTTGCAAGCGGCCATTGCGGAGTATATTGGTCCTATTCGCGCCCTGTTCTTTTGCAGCCTCAGCTTCGTGCTGTAGCGCCACCGCCATTTCTCGGATGAGAGCGTCGAGCATTGTTCCGATATTATCCACCCGCCTCGGGCGGTCGGGAAATAGAAATCCGCACACCGCCGAGCAATAAAACTGGCGCATGCGTCACAGGAGTATGTATTATCTCCTCAATTGTGCCCCGGCCCTTTCCAGACGGGCACATCGAGGTGACAAATGCCAGACACAGTTTTCGCGGGTGGCGCATACGTCGCAACGCCTTTTGTCGCGATGTATGCGCCTATTATCGGGCGACCTGCTGCAATGTCGGCATGAAGCCCACGGCGTGCGAATCGTGGCGTGGCTACGCCCCCACAAATCCAAAGGGCGCATACATGCCGACAAAAAACGTCGGCACGTATGCGCCACCCCGCGAAATTAGGCTTGAGCAAAAGGGGGTAACAATACTTGGCTGACCAAATGTGCTACGTGCTACAATCCCCCGCATGCCAACAAAACCGAAGGTTTGTGCGTTTTGCCGACGCGGTGATCGGCAAATCACTACAGAGCATGCGATAGCTCAATGGATTCAAGAGCTGTTTCCGTCTCATTCCCGAGCTGTTCTACGTCACGGTGACAACTTTAAGCGTTCCTGGGAAATAGGCAAAAAGAACGCCTACAGGATCAACGATGTTTGCAGTTGCTGCAATACGACCCTTGGTAAAATCGAGACGGTCGCGCATGACATTCTCGAGCCCTTAATCTTAAACGGCATGCAGACGGCCATCGCCGCCGAGCAAGCCCGAATCTTAACGGCTTGGTTTTACAAGACCGTAATTGCCTGCGACTTAATTAAGCCGATTAGAACTGAACCGTACTTTTCACCGGAAGACCGGAAGCGTGTAGTCACAGTTCCAATTGAAGCAATCGGTGCGATAGAAAATGACCTATACGTATGGATTGCGTCTTGTCTTCTTGATTCTTACTGTATGATTTGGCAGGCAGACGGAAGATTGAGTCCGCTTTACCCGAGGGATTCCGTTCGGAAGCCAATCTATGCCCACGCGTCTACCCTCGCTATCGGTAAGATAGCGTTCCAGATGTTCACGTTGAGGATCAAGGGGTTTCCTTGGAAAGAGAGTCCTTTTTCTAGTGGAACCGTTCTGAGGCTTTGGCCCCAGCCGGAAGGAACAATCGGTCCTATCACAAAGCCACTTGATCCACGGAGTTTTGGTGATTTTAGCCGTAGACTGGCACCGTTTGGATCTCTAAATCATTCTTATGGATTCCTTTCCGTGACATGATATGACTGGCATCCGCGCAGCGTTTTGGCGGCGCAAGGCGGCGGAGCAGGGCGTTGCCGATGCGCAATGCAAGCTCGGGGCTTGGTGTGGGATGGGCCAGGGTGTGCCCCAGGAGGGAAACGGTGTCAGGTACCCTTTCTCCTCCAGGTAC
>JBKQRG010000324.1:0-9776 GCA_052144015.1 Desulfomonilaceae bacterium | reverse complement strand
TGTTTGATTTTTCAGGGGATTTGTCTGACAACCGGTTAAATACTAGGGTTTACACTGGATTCGGGATGCAGGGGTCGCTGGTTCAAATCCAGTCGTCCCGACCAACTTTAATTCAATTTAATCAGGGTTGTATGGATTCGCGTCCGTCCCTGATTTTTTTATGCATCCCGGCTTTTGCGCACATTTTGCGCACATCTTTTCCAGAAGTCTCTGCGGATTGGCTTCCAACAAGTATTTCTGTGTTGCCGTGGTCGAAGGTCATTGAATCAATGGACTGGAGCAACTCTTCATTGCTGATTCGGCCATACCGCTCACTCACTGATTTCTCTTTAAGCCAATGCCCCATAATGCTTTCCCTGATCTCCGGGTCCATTCCTGAGCGCCTAGCATTAGTCTTCCAAGTGTGGCGCAGATCGTGAAAACGTGGAAAAGGCTCCTTCAAGAGCTTGGCCTCTTTTAATGCCTTGCAGGCTCGCGGCCAAGGATTCTTGATGGTATCCTTTCCCAATGGCCTTATGCCTTGGCCGTCTCGCACGAGGAAAACCTTTTCAGAAGTCAGACTGGGCAGTCTCAGGGCCTCCTTTAGATAGGGAACAAGCTCCTGGTGAATCGGGACTCTCTTCCAGTGAGCCTCTTTGGTGTCCCGTGGGGACAGGGTTATCATGCGCTCCTTGAGGTTGACTTGCTTTCGAGTAAGGTCGAAAATTTCGCCACGCCTCATGCCAGTGTAGTAAGCTGTCCAAATGGCTAACTGAAACCATCCTGGACACCGGTCAGCTGTCAAATGCACGTCATGTAGCGAAAGATAAACCTGTCGTTCCCCCGCTTTCACGCTCAGTCGCTTGATCAAACGAACCGGGTTCGTGTCTAGATGCTGAAGCTCGATAAGCACGCCGAAAAGCTTAGACAAAGTTGCAAGCTCCCAATTAACGGTCCCTGGGCTGGCTTCCTCGTTCAATCGTTCAATTCGGTATGCCTTGAGGTCAGGAACCCACAAAGTCCTAATCGGTCGCTGCTTGCCCAAGAGCCTTACCAAGTGTGTGAGAGCGCTTGCGTAGCGCTCGCGTGTAGGGCTCTGCCGAATTTCAGGGTAATTCACAAACAGATCGACGGCCTTCCACATGATCAACTCTTCTTTGACAAGGTCCTTTCCGGATAAATCAGATGGAATTTCCCAGCCCCGGTTGCGGAACATGGTCATGCATACAGATCGTGTTTTGGGCTCAAGCGAACGATAATCACCGGACTTACATGCAACGAGCAGCGCCCTTTCGATATTAGCGGCCTCACTTTTGGTTAAGGCAGGTGTTCGCACGGTGATTAGCTCCGGGCCGAATGGCCTAATTCTCAGATGATAAACCTTTCCTCTCTTGATTACCGACATAGTTCACGAATCTCCTTTCCGAGATTCATTCCAACATCCTCAACCGATTTCTGCCCTCCTCTCTTGGGCCGGTACGGTAGGCTTTCGGCCGGCCCCTTGTCAACAATCTTCGGCGGTTCAATGATTCGACTCTGTAGAAATGCTTGAATCTGCTCTTCAGTGAATCTCCGATCCTTGGGAGAAAGCTGAATGCACCCGAGACGCCCCTCTCTCACAAACTGATGCACACTCTTGACGGAAACGCCAAGATATTCGGCTACTTGTTCAGGTTTGAGGAGAAGATTCAACATTTAGCTAACTCGATCTATTTACGCTCAAAACCGCCTGCCGATACGTGTATGTTTCAAAGTAAATAAATTTGCCTTAATACCTAATGCTTCCAGTAAGATAAGCTGTGTCACGAGGTCGTCATCGGCCCAAAAATCATCTGCAAAAATCGGGTACGTGTGCACGTGCGTTTCAACTCTCGACAGAAAAAATTCGGTTCTTGTGGCCGTCATTTGTAGTTATTCCTGTAATTACGTCCTGTTGTCTAATTCGAGTGCGATCCGTGCGCCGGCCGTGGCCGTCGTGACCGTCTCATCCGGCTATTTCATGTCATCATCATGCTTGGGCAAGGGTTTCGTTACCGATAAATTGATTTTCTCTTCCCGATACCCAGTCTTGTCTATGAGACGGAGATTCCCTCCAGAGGAAGCCACCAGGATGCTTCTGCCGCTGTTTGAAAGGCCGATTTCTTTCGTGAGATCCACTCGGATCGTCAAAACATCGTCTTTCACAAGGACTTCCATGTTTTCCATAACTAGCGCTCCTTTCCGAACACTTGGTCTCCCAACTTGTAAAACTTGTACCATTCTTGGTAGGGAATATGATTTCTTGTTGTCTCAAGCAGTCTTAGCCACAATTCTTCGGCTTCAACCCTGAAGAATGCGGCCTCTCGCAGCGCCTCGACTTGAAAGCGGCGGGCAAATGAATCAAGAGCCTTTCGCATTTCCACCAGAGATTTCTGGTAGTCTGGATGCATTGGTCCTAAAAGTTGCTGAGCACATAACAAGCCGTGATAAGCTTCCATGAAGCGCTCTTCAGATTGAAGCATCGAGAAGTCCGCCTTGAGGAAATGGAAGGCGGCTGATTTGGTCTGACCGTCCGCCCTCAAGTCCTGCAACGCCTGGAGCATCGTTTTTAGAGGTGGGGTCTGTTGTCTTTTCATCTTCATTCCCTTCAAACTACTCTTTCAAATTTGAGGACAAGCCGCCTCAGGAGCCATCATGTGTGGCGGTTCGGCATCCACCCCAACAGGACGCATTTGCCAGAAATATTATGGTCAACCCTAACCCATTGACATCACACGACATGACTCGAAAAGACTCGAAAAAGGTATTTTTTGGGTTTTTCTCATACGAGGAAAATCTTAGAAAAGAACCTGAAAAACGTGTTTTTTGAGTCATTCGAGTCATGTTTAATGATATTGGCAAGTTAGTTGTATGCCCCGTAATATTCGCACGTTGCCGGGTTCTTGCTCTCTCGGCCTTTTGGACAAGGTTCCCCTTCCAAATGACAAGAGCTGCATGATTGATCCTGTGATGCTTCGCCTTTCAACCCTATTCCTATCCATGTGTGGATTCTGGCGATTCCTATCCTGTCGCGCTTAATGTAAGGTCGCGCCAACAGATCCTCATTGAACTTTTGCTTGCTGAGTGCTTTGCGGACACTCTTGTCCTCACAATAGGTCTTGTATGAATCGAATAGATCCTTGACGGTCACAGTTTGCCCTGGCCCAGTCTCACAACACGAGTCCAGGAAATCAGCCAGCACATCAGTCTCCGAACGGTAATCAGCTACCGCGAGCCGAATATCCTCGGGTGCATTAAGGCCGCTGGCCTGCCAGTCAAGACAGCCCTGAATAAGCCAATTCAAGATCCCTGATGCTTCGGCTTGAAGGCGTTCCCGTAGACTGTCATCCTTTTCAGCCCCGGAAAAGACTCGATTAAACGGAACCAAAATCACTCGCCGCCAAAACCCGTGGCTTGTGTCTCGAATGTCAGGACGGTGGTTTGCGGAGAAGAAAAGCTTTCCTTCAGGCAAGTACTCAAAAAATTCGCGGTGCAGGAATCGAGCGGTTATGGGGTCCTGACCTGTGAAACTCTTGAGCACGGCCGGATCAAATTTCTTGCCCATAGGTTCGCTTGCGGTTACCAGCCGGGCTCCTCTGAGTCGGGCCAAGTCGTTTCTGATACTGCCCCCGGAGGTTTCCAGGAATGTTTCTGCCGGGGTATTGACCGCATAATCGCCAAGCACATTGGCAACGGCTGCCAAGAGAGTGCCTTTGCCGTTCTCCCCTTTTCCCCAAAGAAAAATCCAAACTTGCTCTTTTGTTTCGCCGGTTAAGCCATATCCCAGGAGACGTTGTAAGAATGAAACCAGTTCATGATTTCCGTCCATGATCTCCAAGAGAAATTTCTCCCAACCTTCGCATTTGGCCTCTGGGTTATATTCTACAAGGGCCAGCTTGGTGATTAGGTCGCTCGGTGAGTGAGCCCTGAGCTGACCAGAATGCAAGTCTAGGGTTCCATTCGCGACGTTCAAGAGCATTTTGTCTCGATCAAACATTTCATGGGTTACACTGATGCCCGGCTCGCTTGGTAGGAGCTGCACCATCGCGGCGATTCGGGATGCGGACTCGCATTTCATGGCGAGGGCTGCCAATGCCTTGCGCCGGTCTTCGTCCGCCTCCAGGGACGCTTCAGCGTACAACTGCCTGACGGTTTCCTTCGCGAACCACTGTACCCGAGATTCGTTGTCTGCCGCCCATCTTCGCCCGTCGTAAACTAGCCACCCGAGATGCTTACTGAAATGAATTCGGTTACCAAACAGGTTCGCTAAACGCTGGGCGTTTCCCATGTCCGTCAGGTTGAAGTTTTGTTCATGCTTTAGTTTGGCTAAGGCTCTGTCTACCTTCTCCAGGGCCTCAGCTTCATCGAGTGGCGGATTACAATTCTTTGCCGCCTCTAGCACGAGGACCTTAACCTCATCAACTGACATGCCTCGGCCAAGTCTGGACCAGACATAGCGGTTGATTGAATCATCTCGTTGACCGTGAGGAAGGCCATTCAGCACTTGGGCCAAGTCCTGATTACTCGCGACCGTCGAGTGATTTGCAGGCCGTTCATCGTCTGTTGCTGCTTGAATTAGCCACTCCGGCGCATCGGCCAGAGGTGCGGATTCGGGGGAAGCAATCCATTCGTACCGGCGGCCGGAATGATGCCTGGACGGAGGGGCAACAACTGATGCTTTCGCTCCTCGGATGTCCAGGCCTGTGCCGATTTTGCCCGAGCTGCTCTTGATCGCGGTGCCCTCTGGGTAAAGGAAATAGACGTGCTGACCGCGGCCGGTTTCCGATCTCCATGTGACGGCAAGGGGACCATGTGTTTGTTCCAATGCGTTAAGGGCCGCTTCCCCCTCGGAGCCGTCTTGGTCCAGGACAAACACTCCTGAAGCTGGCCCTGTGGCGATCCCGATGTTCGCAGTAGGCCATTTGCTCCACCATTTTGTAATCTGCTCAGAATCGGCTGTAGCTGCCTGGAGATTGTCTTTGATGTGTGGGTGCTTCCCTGGTTTCTTGCAATCCGGTTTCCCACAAGTGCAGCTTCCGGTCCGATTAATGCCGTGAATCGGAAAGACACGTAAGCCAAGAGAAGCATAATTAAGTGCAGCTGCGAGCAGCTTGTTATTTAAAACGAACTCTTCAGGCATCATCTCTGTCTATCGTTTGATCCTTTATCAGTCCTAGTTCGGTTTCCCTTGGTTTCTTAACCTGATCAGCCATTGTTCCACGGCTTCTGAGTCGAAGAGGTAGTGACCACGGCCGATTTTAATATGTGCAGGCCCGGCTCCCTTTTGGCACCATCTCCGGATCGTGGATTCATGGACTCCGATGCACTTCGCAAGGTCAGAAACCCGTAACAGCTTCATCTTGTCATCTCCTGCATGATCGTATAATAGAAGGACCATCCATCTTCATAACCCAAAAAATTTTTACCCGGCCCATCCGAGAGCGACCGCCGCGAGTTCGTAAAGTTTTCTTACGCTGATAAATCCATGCGATCCCCATAATCGTGTTACTCTCTTTGTTTCCTCCGAGAACCAATAAGCTAGTACCTTTTCAAGAAAGGACTCGCCTTCAAACTGTTCCGGTGCAAAGAGCACATAGTAGTAACGGCCCCAGCCTTTCGGGATAGGCTCCATGTGCACAAATGGTAGCTCAGGAGAGGGTTCTACAAATCGAACTTCGTGAACGTTTGTCCCTGCAAGATCCTCATGGAGAATCCGGACCACGACGATCACATGGTAGTCATGACGCCGATAGAATGGCAAGTCCACATAGAAAGGATCTGGACTCCCCCAGGTCTTGGTCATCCTCGTACCCTTCTCATCTCGAAACGGCTCCTCGTAGTTAATGGACTGAGTGTGGAGTTTTGCGAACACGCCCAAGGTTGCCAGTTCATCCAAGACCGCACAATGGACGACTTCTTCTTCAGTAAACATGTTGGGGATGCCTGTGCCCGGCGAAGGGTTCTCCAGCTTGAGGTATTGTTGCTGGACGCGATGATTGATTGTCCCTGGAGAAATCCAAGGATAGCATTTGGAAATGTCTTTTGCGGTATATAGCTTAGACATTTATAATCCTTCTAAAGATTGATAATACATCTTTTTGAACGCAATGCAAGCAAAAAAGAACCTCAAGCGCAAATTTTCAGAAAAAGATCAAATTGAGCACAGACGCATGGCGAAGCGTATCAAGCATCGGTTTCGGCAGTAGGCTCTGAGTCCGAGGTTTGGGGTTCCTCAAATGATAAGGCGGGTTCTCGGTAGTATCTCCAAAGGATCGCATCGAGACAGCGTGACATGTTGCCATTGTAATGGCGATTGCAATCAGATTCCAGGAGACCGAGCAGATTCGAGTCAATGCGGACACGCAAATCCCCTTTTGCCCCGGCAAATTTCTTCCCGGACTTGGGGGGGAGCGGCGGGTCATTTTTTTCGCCGGCCGTCATATCTGCTGGACGTTTTCCAAGCGCGGCCTGAATCTTTTCGTCAATTAACCGGGTCAACTTTGCCTCTTGCTCTTTCAGCATAGATTTGACTTCCGCTCTGTTCATGGCTCGTGTTCCTCATGGTCAGAGGCTTGCTCTTCCTCTGCCAAACTCGATAATTCTGACATCAACTGACAGGTGCGGACCGGCTCCTGATTTTCGAGCATCTTGAGGAGAGCCTGAGCAACCGGGTTGCTTTCCAGGGTCTTTGCCTCTCGCATCTTACTCCGCTTGTTCAAGCGGCTTTCTTGAGAATCGTCCATACCTCGTTCCTTCCAAATGGCTTATCATTGCGGTTCCGGTAGCCATGCGATTCCAAAAAGGTCGCGATGCCCCGGATTGAGTTACCCTGGCAATGTAGCTCATAAACCTTTGCAATAACAGCCCGCTCATGCGCATTGGGGACAAGTTTTCCGTCCTCAAACTGGAAGCCGTAAGACGCGTGTCCACTGATGCGCTGTCCGTTCTCTCGTTTGACTGCCAGGGCGGTCTTGGTTCTTTCCGAAATGATCTCCCGTTCCCAGGCCGCCATTGCTGAGAGGATATTGTAAAAGAGCCTTCCAGTTGCGCTCCCGCTGTCAATACGCTCACTGATGGAATGCAACGAGACCTTTTTCTTTTCCAGCAATTCCGCAATCTCACAGGCTTCTTTGAGATTCCTTGCCATGCGGTCCAGCTTGAATATTACCACGTTATCAACTTTGCCGGTCCTAACAAGTTCGAGTACGCGTTGAATCCCTGGACGGCCTGAAATTGACTTGCCGCTGAGCCCGGCATCCTCGACAATTTCGGTCAATTCCAATTCGTGAAGAGCGCAATAAGCCTTGATCTTTTGCTTTTGCGCTTCCAGGGAATAACCTTCCGTAGCCTGCCCCGCTGTTGAGACTCTCGCATAACCGATTGTCCTAAGCCCGCTTTTCATGTCCGTGACCTCCGAGACTTGTCATCTATGACAACATTGACACCCCAAAGTTTCATTGTCAAGGAGAAAAAATGTCAACTTTGTCAATTGTCCTTCAACCGAACGGTCAACGGACAAAATCCAGGGGCAAATCGTGCTACCGTCATCAGCGGCGGAAAAAGTGTTGATCGGTGGGTTAAACGGGAGTAGCCTTGAGGATGCTGCATCATAAGGATCGAGGGGGACTCAGATGAAAAGAGCCGCATTCGCCGTTGTCGTGCCTCTTCTTATTTTTTCAGTCATCGCGTGCCTACCAGGCCATGCGGCAGAACTAACACTCAACAACGTACCTGCCGAAGTTTTTTTCAGCCCGAACGGAGGATGCACGGATGCGATTGTGGCTGAAATCGACAAAGCAAAATCCAGCGTATTGTTACAGGCATATTCGTTTACCTCGACGCCCATCACAAAGGCCCTCATAGATGCTCACAAAAGAGGTGTGAAGGTTGAGGCTATCTTTGACAAGAGCCAAAGAAATAGGCGGTGCACATCCGATCTGATAAACGCAGGAATACCCACCTACATAGACAACCAGCGCGGCAAAGCTCACAGTAAGATACTGATAATTGACGGAGCCACTGTAATCACGGGTTCGTTCAATTTCACGAAGTCTGCTGAGAACATCAATAGAGAAAATCTGATCATTCTCAAGTCCAGGGATCTCGCAAGACTATACGCAGAGAACTGGAAAAAACAGAAAGAGTATTCAGAACCTTACGGGCGCGATCTCGCGCCTGATCGTTGAGTGGCCTATGACTATCACATGTCCCCAAGGTTTCAAAGGAAGCGCGTGGTTCGATCTTCCAGAGTCACGGAGGGATAGATATTCCTTACCGGTGGTATAAATTGTCTCCACAGCGAAAGAGTGAACTATCAGACCAGCGACCTGAGACACGCAGTCGTGTCACATACGGGCATTAAGTTGCGCACATGTGACACGGGCATTATTATGGAGGATTGAGGCGTAAGGGTGGAAAATGTGCTACGTTTGTTCAAAAATTTGTACACGGAGTGCCAAATTTTCGGTGCCAGAATAGGTGGAAATCACACTGAGAGTTTCTCTCGGCATTTCAGGTCAGGCAAAGAGGAACCTATTCCCTAAGCCAGAAAAATCCCTCAGAATTGATTACAGTGAGGCTGACGCGATAAATTGCGAGGGGCTGACATCTTATTGCAATTCTCGGCCCTCAATGGCTCTGATGAGATATCCCTCGTCAAAACCCTGTTCTCGGTATCCGTTGCGGATATAACCGACATACGCTCCCGTTGGAGATCCCCCAGAGGTCAACACAGAAGGGTGAGAGATGTATCCTCGTGATAGCAGGGTCCCCTTTTGGCTCACAAAAGGCACAGCAATTCTCAAATAGTGAGAAGGAACACCTTCAAACCGGTCTAATGTTTTGATTTGAGCTGTTGAGAGCTTCCAAGCCACGGCCGGACAGCTACCCTTTCCAACGTACTTGATGTTCGCATATACATCCGCCTTACCAGAAGCTTTCTTGTTGAAGACCAGTTGAAAACCTTCGAGCAAGCCTTTCTCGCAGCCCAGGGGCTCACCAACTCGCGCCGATAATCGAGCAGCTCCGATATTGGACCCGTAAGCCACGATCCATTGCTCGCCGGCCCCTTGCTCCAGAATGTATCTGCGATAATCTCCATGCTCTATGAACGTTCCTTCTTCCTCCGCATCGGGATAAAAATAAGCAAAAGCCTCAACAGTAGATCCGCTGGAAAAATCTGTGGCTTTGACTGTTCTTCTCACGAAAAGCGAAGATTCCGGAGACTCGGTGTCATAACCCTCGATGCGGTCAAGGCGAGACAGAGCGCTTTCGTTGACTTCGTATAGCTCGCCGACGACAAGGGCATCCCCTTCCTGTATGCCGGGATACGCGCCCAAATTGTAAAGTCTGGCAGAAATAAGAGCCGGGCCTTTGTATGCGCTTCCTTCCATCTCAGATGAACGGTCCATACCACGTAGCAATGTCCCGTACACAAATACGCTGATTGTGTGGTTATTCATGTCAGCCCCCCGCTTTTTATACCGCTTTTCCAGGTAGTCTAGGAAGAGGACCGGCCGTCCCCCTCCGGGAGGTCCCCCAGGCCCCTGCCTCTCTCTCATATAGACTGGAGTCCCGGAACCCGCTTACACAATTTTGGGAGTTTTTGCCAGAGATCGACTTTCGTGAAACCAGTCCAGCGACACCCCCAGGGGGGAGCTGAACATGTCCCACAATTTTGCTGGACACTGTTTGTCGACGGTGCTAAAAAGGGGGCATGCAGGTAATTGGACAGGAATTCAGCGACGAACTCATCACACGGATTGCGACGGCTGTGGAGA
>JBKQRG010000323.1:0-5680 GCA_052144015.1 Desulfomonilaceae bacterium | reverse complement strand
AGCCGGTGAGCAGATCAGCGACCTGGTGGCCGAAGTCAAGGCCGAGAGAGACACTGCGGCGGCGGCCGAGGTGGTGGCCGGCTCGAAAGTCAAACCAGCCGCTTAACAGATTCCGGAGTGCAGGATGGAAATAGAGGGCCGCAAAGTAGTCCCCTGCCCTACCGGGGCGGGTGCGTCTGCAGGTCGCCAAGGTTAAAGGAAACCCGGCCCTGGGTTGAGTGCATTAAAAATTTGACAATAAATATGTAAGCATGATAAGCTTACACATATGACTATGCAGACATTCGGTCAAAAAATCAGGGAACTTAGAGGAAAGAAAGACTTTTCTCTACGAGAACTTGCAAAGGAAATTGGTGTTTCTGCCGCCTTCTTGTCGGACATTGAACTTGGGAGGCGATATCCTTCAGAAAAAGTTTTCTTAAGCTTAGCTCAGAAATTGGATACCAATATAGAAGACCTGCGTGAATATGATATACGACCTCCGATAGAGGAGCTAAAGCGTCTTACGGTCTCTAATCCATTGTATGGTGTGGCCTTTCGAAAAGTGATCGACAAAAATATCAGCGCACAGGACCTTATAAATTTCGCAGATAAAAAGTCACAACGTAAGAAGAAATCATGAGAACCTATAGAGCTAAATCGGGTCCTTTCAGCGAACAGCCGTTCTATAAAGTCGAAGAAGTTGAAAATATATGTACTGATGAGCTATGTAGGGTCGGTTTACTGCCTTCAACCCCAAGCCCGGTTAGAGTTGAGCGGTTTATCGAAAAGAAGTTCAGGATTAGCCCTGTTTATGAGGAATTGCCTGAAGGCGTTCTCGGGCTCATAGAGTTTGGTCCACATGGCGTAAGGAGGATAGTGGTTTCTAAATCGCTTTCCGAGGAAGGTGGTAAAATTGCAGAACGCAGGATCAATACCACCTTAGCTCATGAGGCAGGGCATGGCCTACTGCACGCCCATTTATTTGTGCTGGGAGAAAAGCCAGCCTCACTCTTCAGTGGTGATTTATATCCAAACGAACCAGGCATCCTTTGCCGGGGCGAGGATATTCAAGGCGTTGCAGAGCAGAGAAAAAAGAAATACGAATGGTGGGAATATCAGGCAAATATGGCAATCGGACCTTTACTGCTCCCCAGGTCATTGGTAATTACCTCCTTAGAGCCATTTTTGGTGAAACAAGGATTGCTCGGGTTAGATACACTGGATCAAAACCGCCGAGAAGCGGCTGCAAGACGCCTGGCAGAAATTTTTGAGGTGAATCCCATCGTGGCCAAGATCAGATTAGGCCTGCTATTCCCTCAAAGCGCCGGCCAGATGGCATTATAATTTTCCCTATTGACAGCCTATATTTTTTTGGCTAAAATATCGTACAGCGTAAGCATACATTGTATGCTTATCAAAAATCGGTCCCAAATTGGTCTATGGGACCAGTAACTACTAATATTTAAAGGAGAAAAACCATGACACACGAAGAAAAACACGAGGTGCGGATTCACATTGACCGCAAACCTTACGAGTCACCAAACCCGACAACTGCCTCGGCGCTTTATGCGCTTGGGGACATCCCTTCCGGGAAAGAGCTGTTTCGGGAAGTTGAGGGAAATCAAGAAGACCTGCCGATTCCCCGCCATGATGGAGAAATCCATCTCACAAAGGACGAACATTTCTACAGCGAACGCGTATTCGAGATAATCGTGAACACAGAGAAGAAGGAAGTCGAGACAAGAGTGCTGACTTTTTGGAACGTTGTCGAGCTTGGGTTTCCTAATCCGGATGGATCAACTTTCGACTACACAGTGACGTACAAAAAGGCCCTCGGACCGAAGCATGAGGGAACGCTGGTGGATGGTGGGACCGTCAAAATAAAGAATGGAACGATAATCAATGTCACAAGAACCAATAAATCTTAGCCCAGACTTAAAGCAGCTACGGGACGAAGGGTACTATCTTGAAATTCGTGGGTCGTATCTGCTTGTTAAAGATGTTCCGTATGTCAACTCCGAGAAGGAGGTAAAACGCGGTATTCTAGTGTCGAAGCTGAATCTGGCTGGCGACGTAACCCAAAGGCCGGATGATCATCAGGCCCATTTCGTTGGCGGCCGCCCTTGCCATCGGGACGGATCGCCAATGAATGAACTCATAAGCCAATCCAGTGAAAACAAACTCGGTGAAGACTTGATTGTCAGTCATTCGTTTTCACGAAAGCCGCCGCGCGGTTACTACGAAAATTATTACGAGAAGATGACGACCTATGTCGCGTTTATCTCCAGTCACGCTGAAGCAATAGACTCTAGCGCGACGGCACAAGTCTATCGTGTCGACGAGCCGGAAGATGATGATTCTCCATTTAACTATCTTGACACGGCATCAAGCCGAGCTGAAATAAACATTGTTACGAAAAAGCTGGCGCTCGACAAGATCGCGATTGTAGGATTGGGCGGCACGGGTTCCTATATACTAGACCTCGTGGCCAAAACGCCGGCCAAGGAAATCCACCTCTTTGACGGTGACATATACTCAACGCATAACGCATTCAGGTCACCCGCCGCGCCTTCAATTGAGGAGTTGCGTGAGCAACCGCTGAAGGTGGCCTATTTCAAGACCCTGTACTCAAAAATGCATCGTGGCATTATTGCTCATGACACCTATGTCGCCGCCTCTAATGTCGATGAATTACAGAACATGAATTTCGTCTTTCTATGTCTTGATAAGAATGAACCAAAACGGCTCATCATTGAGAAACTCGAAGAGAAGGGCATTCCGTTCATTGATGTTGGGATGGGGTTAAATTTGAAAAATGACATGCTAAGTGGTATTTTGAGGGTTACAACAAGTACAGCAGAACAGCGCCAGCATGTGTGGGCAAAAAAGAGAATACCCCTTGACGAAGAAGACGACAATAACGAATACGACAAGAATATTCAAATTGCTGATCTAAATGCCCTAAATGCTGTGCTTGCTGTCATCAAATGGAAGAAGCTATTCTGTTTTTATGCAGACCTAGAAAAGGAATTTTTCAGTACCTACACAATAGACTGTAATATGTTAACCAGCGAAGATGCTTTATGAAGAAAGAAATAGAATTGATTCCTGAATTTGTTGAATCTGTTCCACCCGAGCTGAAAGACGGTATAATCTACATTTCCATGATTTATGGTACGGCGATCCATAAATGTTGCTGCGGATGTGGAGAAAAAGTCGTTACACCATTTAGTCCGACAGATTGGAAGTTAATTTTTGACGGAGTGTCGATTTCGCTTGACCCTTCGATCGGAAATTGGAGTTTTAAGTGCAAGTCTCACTATTGGATAAGGCATAACAGGGTTATATGGGCGCCTCGATGGTCCCGAGAAAAGATCGCCGCCGGAAGAGCTCGTGATCGATTTATGAAGGATAGGTATTTCGAAACCGCTGACATCGTGGCGGATAGTATGAAAAAGACAAGCTCTGCGAGTTTGCTGAACGGTAACGCAGAGCAGGGCCTTTGGCGGAAGATAAAGAAGTGGTGGTCGCGGAGTTAGACAAAAGTACAAAGGTATTCAACTAATAAATATTAAGGAGAAATACCATGACTTCAAAATTCAATATTCAATGGAAGCAGAATCTCAGAAAAATCCCCGATGTCATCCTAACAAAGGTAAAGGGCCTCAAAACAGATAATTTAGTTGTCGCCTGCGTAAAAAAAATCTCGGCCGCAGATATTAGCGGCGCCAAATATTCCCATTTAAATATAAGTCTTGAAGCGAATAAGCCGCTTTTCCTAAGCGCGGTTGTTCCTAATGCGGAGGTTGGCAGATATTCAAGGGCTAATGTTGAAGGCAAAGAGATCGTTCGGAATGACCTTCCAATGGTTTCAAAGGATTTCACATGGGAGGTTCCGGACTATGGAGATTGGAGTCTGGGCTCGCACGATATTACTATCTCCCGAGATGTTTACATTCGAGATTTTATAGCCCCGAAGGAGCTGGCGCTTACCATTGAGCTTATAGGAGAGGAGATACGTGCGACTGGCAATCTTTTTGTCTTCAAATTCTCCATCGACGAAGATTTAAACCGGACAGTCGCCGGTTTTGAGGAGAGCCTTCTTTTTAACCTTAATTTACTCCAGGAAAATGTCGGAAATATCGACGTATTTGCAAGCGATGCTAAGCTTTCCGACTATCTAACAACTGTTTTTCTCGATTGGGAAATACTGCCTCCAGGAGAGGGGTCACTCAATAAGATTATTTCCGGAATAGGGCCACGCACTCCTGAAATCCGGGAAAAACTCATCGGCAGGTACAAATTGCTCAATAAGCTTAATCCTATTGCCTATATCTCCGGGACAAGTGGATTTCGCCGATATTTCGGGGCGCAGTTCACCCAAAATTTGGTTGTATTTGAGAATCTTGAATACGGAAACGCTATCTACGTGATGTTTGAAGATTGGGCATCCCTTAGCAAGCTTAGCCGCCTCGAACTTCTAAGCAGTCACCGCCAAGGTTTTGAACGGATCGTTCATCGGCATGGCTGGGAAAAAATGCTTATTAAACTTATGAAAGAAAAGAAAAAGCCCTAATCTCCTCACCTATAATTAAATGACCCGAGGCACAGGAAACAAAAGAAGCACTTTTGTTTCCTTTGAGCGCCCTCATCGAGAATTTTCACGCATGTTCTTAGACAAGAAATCCGCGTTCCATCTATAATAGAAACATCCAAAACTTTTGTTTCCCTTTAAGAGCTATGTCTACGACCAGAGCCTCAAATTTTTTTAAACTGAAGTCTGGAGGCAAATATCCATTCCTGGTAAATTTTCAGTCGACCCAAAACAGAGAAAAAGGCGGGGCGGGAATTAGAGGGCGGGTAGCGTATGGTTTTAGTGGTGAGGGAAGGTGGTGCAGGGGTAGGGTGATCTCAAGGTTGATTTCAAGTCGATTTAGGCCAGGGGAATGGGGTGTGACCATTAAGATTCTCACACTATTATCACACCCAAAAGAAAAAGGAGGCCAAAAAATTGGCCTCCAGCCCCGCAAATCGTTGGCGGAAGTGCATGGGAATCGAACCCACCTACCCCCTTATTCAGAAGGTACACCGGATTTGAAGTCCGGGGGCCCCACCAGTGAGCCTCGCACTTCCTCAGGAAAACCGCCGCCGCGCCATCAATGCCTTCCCGGTCTTCCCGGGAGGTCTCCATTCGGGACGCCATTGGCCCGATCCGCTCCGGCCTGGCCACCTGAATATATCACAGCCTCAGCTCAAAGCAAAACACCCGAGGGCCCCGATCCAACCACGGGGAGAGGAGATAAATAAGGAAACCCATGATGCCCTGGCCCCTAGCTCTTCTCATTTCCCGGTAATAAGGCCATCACTTCCTCATCGGAGACCTGAGTGAAGTCATCGTAATAGTAGCCGATGGCTCCCCAAAAGGTTTCGGGAATGGACGCGGCTACGAACTCATCAACCTCTTTGGCAAACCTGCGGGCCGTATCCTTGGGGGAGACCGCCACCGCCACCACAATCTTCGCCGGTTTTTCCCGCCGCACTTTTTTGACAGCCACCAGCATAGTGGAGCCGGTGGCGATGCCGTCATCCACCAGGATGGCGATATTGCCGGCGGGGCTGAGCGGCTGCTGGCCTCCTAGATAGAGTTGCCGTCTTCTCCCGGCCTCCTGCAGCTGTCTCTGCTTTTCCGCGGCGAACC
>JBKQRG010000322.1:0-8639 GCA_052144015.1 Desulfomonilaceae bacterium | reverse complement strand
CTCAAGAGAAGCGCAATAAATACGGGCCAGCCATTTTGCCTCCGGAGAGTTCCATATTCAAGGAGTTGACAGCTTTCGATTGGCGAGACTTATTGCATGGGTATTGGAATTAGGCAAGTTGTTGTCCCGAAACAGTAGACATAATTCGACTAATTCTCTGAATCGGGTACAAGGAAGGCCAGATTGATTAGGGGGTCATTGCGCCTGCTTCTTTGTTTTTTTGTGGATTTCTACGACCCACTCTTTTGCTTCATCCACGGTATCAGGAAACGTGAGGGGAACCGCTGATCCGGCAAGGGAGGCGGCGAGCTCAATCGCGATAGACTGTGTGTGGCTCAATCCCACATCGGCGATAGCGACAAAGAAGCCTGCCATTGCTTTATGAACCTTTTTCAAAGTCTTCTGCGCGGCAGCATCGAAAAAGCAATTAGCGAAAAGATTTACGGACAACCAGTCTTTTTTTCCGGACGCGACTTTGGGGATCATGGCCTTGGTGCTTGCTCTAAGAGCGTCAGCAAGTCCCTGCCCCCTCAACCCACTAAAATCATTAAACAGAATTTGCACTCCCTTGTACTCGATGATCTCCGCGGTCTCGGTCAGTTTTTCCCCCATTTTGATACCCCCCGTGTACAGTTGCAATTATGAGGCGGTCTTGGTAATTCGGAGTCGCTAGCAAGAAGTCAGGTACGGACCGGTCATTGACCCCCCCGAAAATATTTGTGGATAATCCTTCACCAGAGCCAGTGGTCGCCAAAACCGCAGCTATGCTATTGAGGGTATTTTAACCGTACTCGACCACATGCCGCGGCGTCAATTGAATTCTCCTCGACAGAGCTAGGCGTCACCACAAATCCCCCTGTATCCCCCTTTAGAAAAGGGGGAGTGAGAATCCCCCCTTTAGTAAAGGCGATATTATACTTGACATGCCCAATTATTTGTGTTAAATTAGCTCCAGATAAAGGGGCTTGACATGAATAAATCAATACTTTCCCACCCAAGATTCCATAGCGAAGAAGCAGCATACGCGTACGTTGAATCTGTCCTCTGGCCTAAAGGTCCCGTTTGCCCCCATTGCGGTTCTACCAAGCGAATCGGCAAGCTAGGCGGCAAATCTTCTCGAATTGGGCTCTACAAATGCTATGTATGCCGAAAACCATTTACTGTCAAGATCGGAACTATTTTTGAAGATAGTCATGTGCCGCTTGACATATGGGTTTCCGCGTTTTACCTGATTGGCGCATCTAAGAAAGGAATCAGCTCTAATCAGCTTCATAGGACTTTAGGCGTGACTTTGAAGACTGCCTGGTTCATGAGTCATCGAATCCGCGAAGCTATGAGAAGTGGCGATTTAGCTCCTTTTGGCGCAAACGGCGGAGACGTTGAAAGCGACGAGACTTTTCTCTGGACCGAGCCTGGGAAAGAAGTGAAGAAAGGATATGCGCACAAACGCAAAATTTTGTCTCTTATAGATAGAAATTCAGGCAAATCCAGAAGTATGGTAGTTGACAACGTTGATGCGAAGACCCTCGTTCCTATTCTTCAGGAAAACATCGACAAAGAAGCGCGGGTTATGACCGACGAAGCTGGTCAGTATTTACACATTGATGAGAATTTTGCTGAGCATGGCATCGTAGTTCATTCCAAGGGCGAATATGTCTCCAAAAGTGATAGAACTATACATACTAATTGCTGTGAAGGCTTTTTCTCTATCTTCAAGAGAGGCATGAAGGGAATTTACCAACATTGCAAAAAACAGCACCTACACCGCTATCTTGCAGAGTTCGATTTCCGCTATAACAATCGTTGCAGTAGGCCAAAGACTAAGAAAAGACCTGCCCGCGAGGGGCTGAATGATGTACAAAGAGCAGAAGTGCTGCTCAGAGGCGTAGTTGGCAGGCGTTTAACCTATCAAACGACTAATTGCCAAGCCTGAAAAGGATGAGAAATAGTTGAGCAGTCTAGAAGGCTGGAAAAACAAACTCTATTACGGTGACAATCTCGACGTGATGCGCAAAAGTATTGCCGATGAGAGTATTGATCTAATCTATCTTGATCCGCCCTTCAAGTCCAACACAAACTATAATCTGCTCTTTCGAGCTGATGGACTGTCTCCGGACGAGGCTCAGTTGACCGCATTCAAGGATACGTGGCTGTGGGATACAGTAGCAGCCGAGCTTTTTGATGAACTACAAGGCGTACCTAATCCGATGTTGGTGGGAATCTTTAATGCTCTGCAAGAGGCCATTCCCGGAACCCCCATGCTGGCATATCTTGTGAATATGGCTGTGCGGCTCATTGAGATGCACAAAAAACTCAAACCTGCCGGATCGCTTTATCTACACTGTGATCCGAGCGCTAGTCATTACCTGAAATTCATTATGGATGCTACCTTTACTCCTGTATCGTTCCGAAACGAGATCGTATGGCGACGGACACCATTTAGCGGCAGTAGTAAAGCAAGAGCGAAACAGCTTCCCAAGAGCCACGACACGATACTCTTTTATAGTAAGGCAAACCATTGGACGTGGAATGCTCCACTCTTGCCTTACACAGAACAGTACCTCAAGCGGTTTAAGTGGCAAGATCAAAGGGGCTGGTATCGAAAAACACTTCTCAAAACCTACAGTCAAACAACACTGGAACGATTAAAAAAAGAAGATCGCTTAATTGAACCTGAGAGAGAAGGCGGTCACTATGGATACAAACAATATCTCGAAGAGAGCAGTGGATACCGTCAAATTGATGATACGTGGACAGACATCAACATGATCAATCCCGTAGCCAAAGAACGGTTAGGATATCCCACGCAAAAGCCGAAAGCATTACTGAATCGCATAATAGCCGCTTCTAGCAATAAAGGTGATTTGATTCTTGATCCCTTTTGTGGGTGCGGTACTACGATTGAAGCAGCGCAAGACCTTAAGCGCCGTTGGATTGGAATTGACATCTCGCCCTTTGCTATTGAACTTATTCGCAACAGACGCCTAGGAGGGGCCTTTCCGGAATTGAAAGTTGGCACTGATTACATTATAGATGGACTGCCGACGACTTTAGACGGGGCAAGGCTACTTGCAGAGCAAGACAAGAAAGCCTTTGAAATATGGGCGGTAGCCCGAGTTGACGGAATTCCAAACGAGAAGAAGGGCGCAGACAAAGGAATTGATGGACGCATACCGTTCAAACCTGACGGGAAAACATCAAAATTCGCTGTTGTTTCCGTTAAAGGTGGAAAACTGAAGGCTGACGACATTCGGGCTCTAATTGCCGTAGCGAAACGAGAACATAATTCCTCTCTAGGTTTTGGCTTTCTGGTCTGTCTTGACGAGCCTACAAAGGGGATGCGTGCGGATGCTGCCAGCGCGGGGACAATCACGATTAACAACGAAATCTTTCAGCTCGTTCAAACTATAACTATCGCGGAGATATTAAGCGGCAAGCCTCTAAAATTGCCGCTTATTGATAAACAGCTCCTCAAATCGGCAGAAATGTCCGAACGCGGCACCCAAGAAAGTATGCTCTGAGTGAGGTTTTTCACATGGGAAGAAAGAAAAAAGTTGAATGGGATGATCCAGAGCGATCCGCTCGGTTCATAGAGACTGCCGAGCGAATACAAGCTGACGACGCTGAAGAACGGTTTGAAGAGGCAATGAAGCGGATTGCGGCTTTTAAACCGAAACGCAAAGAGAAGGACAATGACTAAAAAGAGAACCAAAATTAGATAGTCAACAATGAAAAACCCTCTACAAAAGCCTGCACTGCGCCTATGATCTTTTCAGCTTCTTTTCTGGTATATGTTGCTTTCGGGTGCATTGTTGGATTTCTCCAGGCGATTTTGACAGTCTCCAAATGACCAAGCATAGCTTCGTATTTAATCCTCATCGGATCTTTGTCCTTTGGATACTTCAGTTTCAATGCGCCGCGAATATCATTGATAATCTTCTGCCATTCCTTGTCATAGCTTGCTGTGAGTCCTAGGCCGAGCATCCCGCCTAGTTTTTGTAGACAATACTCCATGAGGCGCATGAGATGAAATACACAAGCAGTATATCGTTCAAGGGCATAGCAATTTCCTGCCTCATCAGCCTCCTCTGTAACGCCCTCGACATGTGAGAGCCTATCAACTAGCTTTTTGCCGAGAAATGTTCCCTTCATTTCGTAGTATTCCGCTTGTGCGGGCATGACTGCTAAAATCAGTTCGCCCTTAAATTCGTCCACGATGCTTTGATTCAATGCCTGGGCGCTTCGTTTTACTTGAACATTTGTAGCCGACCGCGAACGCACGTCACGCAGAAACCTGTCTACATTGGCGAGTACTCCTTTTAGTTTCAGCTCGTCCGCTATGCTATGTAGCCAAGTCAATTGATCTAAAAGTGGCCGTGAAAGTCTAATTCTGTCGTTCTGGTTGCCAAATGGGGCCATGGAAATTCCGCCCATTAGGCTAGATATTCTAGCAAATTTTTCTGCATAGAAATTCAACACGTCCCAAAGGCTCACTATTTTGTTTAGTGAAAGCGGATTATTTTCGCGCAGAGACTTGTCCTTTTGCAAATCAAAAACTAAGTTCATAATAATTTACCCGTTAATGGTCCCTCTACTTTACATTTGACTTCACAGAAGAGAAGGCATAGGCTTGTGATGTGCGCTCTGCGCTCTTTCAAGGGGAAAAGGAGTCATCATCATGGCATCAAACTGTCAAGAAACTACGCCTTATTGGTCGGATACCGAATACGATTACCACGTCTGCAAAAATTGCAGCAGAGGCTATGCTATTGAGCCTGATAAACTCAGGACAGGGACTCCACCAGCAAGACTAAAGCTTTGTCAACGCTGCCAAGACATAAGAGACGGCAAGGTCACTCGCTAAAGCTACCAGCGCGAGCGCACAAAAGTATCTGTAGCGAGAGGCAACTGTTGTACAGCACGCCTCAACGCAGCACAAAGACCCGCCACTGTTTTATCTCTCATACTTGCCGCCTCCTTATGATCTACACACCAAGTAACGTCCAACTCAATGCCCCAGTTGTCCTCGTGAACAACATCAGTCTTGGGATTCCAGGTGGGTCCCATTCCAAAGCTGACCGGGAGTGCAAGGGGAGCTTTTGCTACCTCTCTTATCCAGGCGTGAAGCAGTCCACGGTCAAACGCATGGAAAACGATGTTCGGTTTGAGATGCTTGAAGTTATCTTTTTGGAAATGCCCCTCGCATGAGGAGATCGTATTGAATCCGAGTTCTCGCATTAATGTCACTAGTGGTTCAATGTTTTTATCTATTTCTCCTGATAATTCGTCATGGAAAAGTCTAATGGACTTAGGTATAATTCGCGCGGGTACAGATTCAAACATTTTCTCCTCCCTTGGGCATGTCAAGTATAACATCGCCTTAGTAAAGGGGGGTATGGGGGGATTTTGACCGGCAATCCCGCGTTCTGCGCGGGACGGTCCCACCAGCAATCCCCAAAGCCGCGAGATTGCTTCGCTCCGCTCGAAATGACATTCTTTGGCCGCCTGTAACTGAAGGGTTACTTTTTGCGTGGATCGAACGGGATCATTGATTCAAAATAGAAATCTGGTAATCTCAGATTATAAGAATTTTCGGGTGCCCCGTACTAATGCGATAAAGATTGGTGCGAGGGCCTCGTTTCAGCTGCAAATTCCAATGAGGAGTTTATGGAATGACGAGAAAGCTGGTTTCGATCCTTATAGCTGCTGTTGTAATATTGTTCGTTCCTGTGGCAATCGCATGGGATTACGATAAAGTGGATTGTTGCATTCGAGATTGCAGTTGAAAGCGGGATGCTAAGTCGAGGTGCATCCGAACCACGAAAGAAGAATGCACCCGACAGCGCGGCCAGGTGGTCGCGGACTGCATAGTATGTGATTGAAACTGTTGTAATGGATGTAGTGCTGCGTTTTGCATTATTCATAAATGAGGTCCATAATAGATCGAGAATTACTTAATGGTCCCGTGCAATCCTGTTTTTCCGCAAGATACAGCCCCCATCGGAATCTATATTCATATTCCCTTCTGTTCGGGGAGATGTAACTATTGCGGATTCGTCTCCAATCTGCACAACCGGGCGCTTGAAGAGCTTTACATCCAGGCCGTGCTCAGGGAAATCGAACTATGGTCCCTGCCTGAATCACTGATTAATTCCAGCCGCCGCCCTGAAGTGGACACAATTTACCTGGGCGGCGGAACGCCCTCTATCTTGAGGACGAAAAACATAGCAGCGCTGATTGACAAATGTAGGGACAAGTTCAGAACCGTTCCCGATTTAGAGATCACCATTGAGGCAAATCCCGGGACAATCGATCTCAACAAGCTGAAGGATTATCGGCAAGCAGGGATCAATCGGATTAGCCTCGGAATGCAGTCTTTCGATGAGAATGAACTGGCGGCCATGGAGAGGCGACATAGTGCGTCAGATGGGTTAGCTGTTTTCAAGCGCGCTCGAAGTGCAGGTTTTGAGAATATTTCGATCGATCTTATTGCCGGTTTCCCCGGCCAGTCTCTCGCCTCGATGCACCGTAATTTGTTAACCGCTCTCGAACTGGAGCCGGAACATCTTTCGATTTATCTCTTGGAGGTAAAGGAGGGGACTGAACTGGAAGCCTGCATCCGAAACGGGCAGGTTCAGGCCCCGGATGACGATTTGGCAGCCATGCTTTACGAACACATCTGTGAAACCGTGGTCAAAGCATGCTATGAACACTATGAAATATCCAATTTCGCGCGACACGGTCGCGTTTCACGACATAATCTCAAATATTGGCAAGACGGCATGTACATTGCCTTCGGTGCAGGCGGTCACGGGATGACCGGACGACATCGCTACGTCAATATTGGAGAGTTGAACAAGTACTCGGAATCCATCAACCAAGAGGAGATGCCGTTTGAGTCTCTAACCGAGCTGACCCCGGAAATTCGTTTCAGGGACGCTTTGATAATGGGCGCAAGACTGGTCCGAGGATTGGACCTGGAATTGTTGGGAAAGCGCTATAATATCGATGCAGAAGGATTTGTACTAGACACATTAGGAGACCTCTCTGATTCGGGGCTTTATATAATTGAACAAGGCAAATTGAGACTCACTCCTAAGGGCCTTGTACTTTCAAATATTGTCTTTTCCAGGTGGGTTTGATATTCAGTAATTCCAACACTGACCCGAATAATCACGCCTCATTGACTCTTTTCATGGTCTTCCTTAGAATTTGGAGAGTTTGTAATGCCTCAGTTACGCGGGGTGTAGATTTGTCATTGCAAGGAATGTATGGCGGGCCAGGCGTCACCACAAATCCCCCTGTATCCCCCTTTAGAAAAGGGGGAGTGAGAATCCCCCCTTTAGTAAAGGGGGGTATGGGGGGATTTTGACCGGCAATCCCGCGTTCTGCGCGGGACGGTTCTACCAGATTTTAGACGCCAATAATCGGGCATGGCGTACATATGGTGAAAAATGAAAAAGGAATCAGAAAAGCTGATCTTAAAAGGCGTTGAAATCCATCT
Source organism: Desulfomonilaceae bacterium (assembly GCA_052144015.1). Lineage (GTDB taxonomy): Bacteria > Desulfobacterota > Desulfomonilia > Desulfomonilales > Desulfomonilaceae > DATJPW01. Next base: position 1,135 of record JBKQRG010000322.1, on the reverse strand, counting down.
CGTGGATCCGCCTGACCTGGATGTTGAATGGGTGGGCATGGAAGAGCCGCTTACGCAGCTTTTGGCCGCGTGGTCCGATGAGGGCTCGGATCCGCCGATGCAGCCGAGGATCCTCGGCAAACCGGGAGTCGGAAAGACTTCTTTGGCCATAACTGCTGCGAAGAGAATGAAACAGGATCTTTACATTTTCCAGTGTACTGTGGATACCAAGCCGGAAGACCTGATCGTTTCTCCGGTAATAGCAGACAACGGCAAGATTCGGTACGTGGCGTCTCCCTTGGTAACTGCCATGATTCGGGGCGGAATATGTCTGTTGGATGAAGGCAACCGTATGAGCGAGAAGAGCTGGGCCTCTATTGCGCCTTTACTCGATATGCGTAGAAGTGTTTACAGCATAGTTGCGGGAGTGCAACTCAATGCCGAGCCCGAATTCAGGATCTGCGTCACTATGAACGAGGACGCCTCCACATTCGAAGTGCCGGAATACATATATTCCAGGTTACAACCTGCTGTGCACATGGACTATCCAACCAGAGAGGAAGAATTCCGCATTCTCAGGGGAAAACTTGACGGCCCTTCGGACGAATTAATTAAAGAAGTGGTTGGAGTACTGCAAGAATCCCACGCCAGGGACGAAGACATGAGCGTGCGGGATGGCCTAAATATCGCCCGATTTGCTCACAGGCTGATAAAGTTCTATCCGAAAATCGGATTGAGAAAGGCCCTCGATCAGTCAATACTCCAAATTACCGGAGAAAGCCGTGTCTCGCTTGATGGGCCAAAACTCGTCTGATCTGGTCAGATTCGAAAATATCACCTTTATAGGGGTGCTCCATTTTCGTATTGAATTCGCGGTCCTGGTGAACCGATACATCAGGGACGAAAAGCCGGATTGTATATGCGTGGAACTCCCGCACGCCCTCCGCAATGAGATCTCCTCTGCGCTTCGGCAATTGCCCCATCATTCTGTGATCCTATATCAAACAGCCGCCAAGGAGAATTCCGTCCTGATTATCGAGGGCTCTGACGGGGTCCAGGAAGCGGCTCGGCTGGCTCTAGAGAATGATATTCCATTGCGTTTTCTGGATCCTCTGCCGCTCAGGTACCCTCTGTTCACAGACAATCTCCCCGACGC
>JBKQRG010000321.1:0-2968 GCA_052144015.1 Desulfomonilaceae bacterium | reverse complement strand
CAACCAAAGATCGTCCCCCGAACTCTTCCTGTCCCCCCGCATAAGTGAATGCTTACCAGAAATCGGCAAAGTGACAATTTCCGGCAAGGACATTGTACGCGACATTAATTCAGGTATGAACGGCTTACAATTGATGGCGAAGTACGGATTTTCGGCCCAGCAACTCAAGAAAGCAGTTGAAATTATCTTAAAAGAGCGAAGGAGAATTACTATAGCATTTGCTGATGATGTGCGATGCGGATTGACGGCTCCAGAATTAATGAAAAAATATCAATTATCGGATTCCGGACTTCAGAAGGTATACAACCAACTCTTAACAGACAGATTATTGCAGCCTACCGACATTAAGGAGTTTAAAGGACCGTTTGAGAGGCCCGCTCCTTTCCTGCATGAGCGCCGTGAAACTCCCAGGCGGACTCCCTCCGTGCCTATCGCTGTTTACGACAGTAGCAACAATGGTCCAAAAGGCACGATCAAAGACATATCTGAAAAAGGCCTCGCAGTGAGGGGAATTGCAGGCATCGTGGGTGAATCCAAGATACTTTCAATTTTAGGGGATGATTTCGGTCTGGTTGATCCATTCGAACTAGAGGTGGAGTGCCGTTGGACAGGAATCGAAGCCCCCGGTGCACAGCAGGTTGCAGGGTTTAAAATAACAGGAATTTCTGACCCGGATTTGAGAAAACTACAACAACTTATCGAGTTTGTGGATCAAATCAACAAGGGAACCTCGTGAACGGCGTTAAACGTAAAATCAAAGGAAAAGAATTTGTAAGGGATTTGCGAAATGGCATGGCAGATCGGCAATTAATGGAAAAATACGCTCTCTCTGCTGGGCAGCTTCGGAGCGTTTTCAGCAAATTAGTGGATTCTGGCGCTATTGACGAAATGGAATTATATATTCGAACTACCCTGTCCGAGAGCACAATTGCACAAGCATTGGCAATGAGCCGAAGAGTAGGTCAAGGGCTGGATCAGAGAAGTTCACTGCGGGAAAGAGCAAGAGCATTCCTGCCGCAGAGGTTGCGGAGAAGGACTGGTTGAAATTTTGTCCGCACTCTTGCTTTCAGTGTGGTGAATTGATTTTCAAAACATTCTGCAGTTCCGCAAAATTCTCACGAGCGGATATCGCCGACAAAAGGCTGCTTGACAACGATATAAGATCAATTTCCATGAGTGCTCCGCCATATCTGCGGTGAAGGACCATTTTAAAGCGGCTGTGTGTTTGAGGTAAATTAGTGTTTCAGAAACGCTGAGATTTGGTTGACACCTGTGGCCATCTGGTTTATTCTCATTCATTACGCGGGAATAACTCAGCGGTAGAGTGCAACCTTGCCAAGGTTGAAGTCGCGGGTTCAAATCCCGTTTCCCGCTCCACTAAGTATTCAATATCATTAAGAGCGACCCCCGAAAAAGGTGTCTGCAAAGTGTCTGCAACTTCTTCGGGGGTTTTTGGTTCTGAGATCTTGCTTCGGCGGAGGTGGCGCTTCAATAAGACACCTGGGCCAGCGAGTTAATCTTTCTAGATTCGGGTGAGGCTTGGACCGCAACGCACTCGGCGTTTTCGAATCCGCCATCCTGGTTCATAATATCAACCTATTTCCTCAGACGTGAGTTTCTGGGGGCCTTACACGAGCTGGCCTGTTGCGTGCCTATTTCATAGCAGCAAAAAACGGCGGTTGGTTTGAGTAGGGGAAAATGCTCAAACAGTCATGTCCAAAGCTGATCTTGGCATTTTTATTTGCGCTCCTGAAGAAAACCGTTTCTGGCCAATACTATAGCTCCTCGTCCTATTTCATGGCGAGTATCAATCCCTCCTGCCGAAACTCGATCCGATAACTTGCTAATAAAACAAGTCAAATAGATTCCCGCGATTCTTGGGGGCTCTCCGTGTTTTTCGGGTGAATCCGATAAAAAGGAGAGCACCCAGATGAAATCAATTTCGCCCTTGAGGTATCCCGGCGGCAAAACCCGCGCGTGCAAGAAATTCCTGGAATACGTTCCTAAAGCCGTGAAAACCATTTGCAGTCCCTTTTTCGGCGGCGGATCATTCGAGTTGTACTGTTTGATGAACTACGGCATCAAAATCTTCGCATACGATCTGTTTGAACCCCTTGTCGTCTTTTGGAAGTGTCTTCTTGAAGACCCGCAACGGTTGGCGGAGACTGTTTCAAGGTATTTGCCAGTTGTTACAAAAGCGCAATTTTACAGGCTTCAGCAAACGTTCAAGCAGATTGAAGACTCTTGGGAACGGGCAGGGGCCACGTATGTTCTGAATCGAACCTCGTTTTCCGGTGCGATGGCATCGGGAGGTTTTTCTCCGCTTGAGAACGGCAAAAACGGTCGCTTCAACGAGAATAACGCGGAGTTTCTTCGGAACTTTCGCGTTCCTGACGGCATGCTTAGCATTAAACGGCTTTCTTTCGAGGAATCCATCCTGCGGCACCCAGAAAGCTTTGTGTATGCCGATCCGCCTTACCTCGTGGATAGTAAACTTTACGGCAGGCGCGGCGACTTGCAAGACATCAACCACATTTTGCTGTCGGACATTCTTCACTCTAGGGATAACTGGATGCTCAGCTACAATGATTGTGCCGAAGTGCGAAGGGCCTACCGGGGTTTCCACGTTGTGGATGACCGGGATGGCTTGTCTTGGCAGTACGGGATGTCGAAATCAAAAAATTCCAGAGAAGTCTTAATCCTGAGCAATGACGTAGCCGCACGGCTCGGCTTGAAAGTTTCTAGGCCAGTCAGCATCGGTAGCAGAAGGTCTATGCAGCAAAGGATTCCGCTTATCGGATAGTTCTTTCAATTCGTGCGGGATAACGTCCCCGTGGCAACTGTCTAGCTTCCATCCGTCAATCCCCCCGAACATGTGGATTCCGAAACCTGGGACCACTTTCACTTGGGCCAAGAAGCGAATGGGGTTTTGGCAAAACTAGATGACCATAGCGGCCGCTATGGTCAT
>JBKQRG010000320.1:0-6095 GCA_052144015.1 Desulfomonilaceae bacterium | reverse complement strand
CCATTATCAGAAATGGCGCTTGGACTGGACTTTCGCCGGGAAAGGCTGGGGAACGCCGAGGAACGTCATGGTTGTGCCTGAAGGCGCCAGGCCTGATAGGCGCTGGGGAATGGAGGATGTGCCAGCGCTCAAGGAAGAGTTGGGCTTGGACAAGGTCCCGTACCTGGGTGAACACCTCGTAGGTCTGGTCGGATGGATACAGTCCAACAAGCGCTGGGACATCTTGACTTCCATGTGGGAAGATATTCATGGGGAAATACTGGAAAGGTCAGGCCAAAACTGGGATCTCTTGGCAGCTGGCACCATGAGAGATCCTAACCACCAACCCGACTACAAACACTACCGCGAGGAATTGAAGGTGCTGGAAGGGAAAGGGCTGGCCCATTACTTTGAGTTCGTTCCACGTGGAGAAATGGTTTACAAGGTTATGGCCATTTGTGATTTCATAGTCTTGCCCTCTACCGACGAGACCCAATCGGGAACACTTGACCGGATTATTGCGCTCAACAAACCATATATAACCACAGCCCCAATGGAGGGACTGACGGCTCAAACATTGGAAAGTGGAGGCGGGTTGCTTTTCACCACCAAGAAAATGCTGAGGGACCATGTAATCACTCTGGCCTGTGATGAAAAACTCCGGTTGCAGCTTGGAGAAAGCCTGAAAAAATATCTCGATGAGGAAGTTTCCTGGGAATTGGTAGCCAAACAGTACGACGAAGCTTACGAATTGGCTCGTGAATCCGTGGCCACTGGACGACCGGTTGAGCTGCCACTTGAATTCTGATGAAAGTATCTAAGGACATCTGAACCGGAATTATGCGGCGGTCTTCCCATTTCGGGCATCTTGGTGCCAGTGAGGGGTCAAGGGATGGTTCCCTGGACCACGAAAAGGCCCCCGTGTGGTCCCCCCAAGGCCCGCGGGTGATTCTTCTGAAAATTGGAATTCCTAGAGAAAGGCCGGAGCCGCAAGAGCCGCTTTGGGTCCCATACCAAAGAAGCTACGGAATAGAAAGCCTGGGGCGCTCGCCAGCCCCCTTGGCTGTCCCCAAGCTAGGCTTCGCGTAGTCAATTCTGAGACGTTTTCTCTTTGCCGCAGTTTTCTCCCCCCTTTTGCCTGACCCGAGAAAGTGGAACAGCGCGCGTCCTGTGAAGCCACGCTCTGTCCTGGTGTTTGCCTCCATCTTAAATCTTGCAAGACCCTAGCAAATACGTTAACTTCCGAACTTGAAACTTCCGTCAGATTTTTCAATTCGTGCGGATTTTGATGATTGCGGAAATGTTAGGTGGAGAGGGCCCAAAATTGCCACCCATTGAGAGGGCAGTTTTTGAATCGGCCCCAATGGCCGAACGCGGAACGCAAGCCGTTGACCTTATAGAACATAGGACATAGCCGTGCATGTTGCGCTCTACGCTATAATTCACAAGAGAAGGGGTCAATGCAATGAAATCAAATTGTGAAGAGGTCCCGGCATATTTCTCAGTGGATGAGGATGTTTATCATGTCTGCAAAAACTGTGCTGTCGGAATCAATATCCCCCCAGACAAGAAAATAACTGGCAGGCCCGGACCTCGCACCCTTTGTGATCGCTGTACAAGCATGAGGGCTGGTCAACCTCCGCGGTAATCTCACCAGTGCGAGCGCCTCCAGAGTCTGCCCGCAAGGATTAGGCAAAGACTTCACTAGGTTGGATAACGCGATTGACTGCAAGACTCAAAATTGTGGTTGCCCTGAAAAGCTTGTTCGCCTAGGGATCTTACCTGGCGCTCCATAAAACCTCCTGATTCGCTTCGCTGCCCTTCTATTGCACCCCAACATGCTCCAGGCCGGTCCTTAAGCCGCGTAGCACGATTTCCCCCGCTTTCCTGAACACAAAAATGTGCAATTTTTGAAAAAAAACTTCTGTGCTCATGCCGCGATTTGAATAAAACGGAGAGGCCAGCCACGACGGTAAGGGGCAATCGGAATCGGTACAGTCTCATTCGGTCTTTCTTTCGGTCTTGCCTCAAAAAACAATCGTTCCGCTAATACGCTGCGCAGAACAAATGTTACCCAAGATACTGGATTTTGCCATCCTATCCTTGCATCGCAAAACCAGCTGGCAATTTTGTGGAGTGCTACGCCGGACTCTCTATCAGAAGGTGCATAAGGATGGGATCACATCTTTATGACCAGAGTGTTGTACATTCCACATTCCCCCCCTCTTTTGATCAGGTCAATCCCTCTGGAGAGACCCACTAAACCCTAAGTGTAGGAAAGAAGGGATTCGGGCTGGCCTATGCAATCCCGAGCATTTCAGACACTAAGTAGGATTGCTCATCAAGCGTCTGATCAAGGTCGTCGCGAAAGTCACGTATCACGGTCGGAGCTGGGACGTTCATGTGGCGTCGGTGTTTCTCTCGAACGACTATTACCATGCTGTGTTCGGGTAAGACACAACCGGAAAAATCGTACTTGACCGGGCAAAAGATGGAGAGGTATGCTTAGAATCTGAGTAAACTTTTTTTTCGGCGAAGGTGGTCTGAATCGTGCCTCCACGAAGGCTCAGGGGAGAAAACACCACGGCCATTTGGGTTCTGATGAGCGGTCGAATGGTCGGTGAACGCCCCAAGGAACTCAAAATGGTGAGAGCGCCTCATAATTTCGGTCAACCACGAACTCCCGATGGGCAGAATCAATTTCGGCAATTACGCAAGCTGATCACAATACGGAACAACCCCGAGCTGTCCCGCGTGGGGCGGCTATTCCGCGGTTCCTGTGCCCCGCGATCAATAATTGGGTTCTGACACTTTGCCCCAGGGGCTATCAGGCATGAACCAACAGGTCCAATTCACATATAAGGAGGTGCCGTCGACGCCATGACCAAGACGAAGAAAGCCCAGAGGCCACCTTTGGACACGTTGCCAAAGTGTCCGACAGGAATAAAAGGATTGGATGAAGTAACAGGGGGAGGACTGCCGCAAGGGCGTCCCACATTGGTTTGCGGGTCCGCCGGTTGCGGCAAGACCGTGCTCGGCATGGAGTTCTTGGTCCGCGGCGCAACAGAGTACGACGAGCCTGGCGTTTTTATCTCGTTTGAGGAAACTGAAGAAGACTTGATCAAGAACTTCAAGCCGCTTGGGTTCGATTTGCCGGCTCTCATTGAGCGCAAGAAAATCGCGCTCGACTATGTCTTAGTCTATCGCGGCGAAATTGAGGAAACAGGGGAATACGACCTGGAGGGCCTGTTCATCCGCTTGGCCTCGGCAATCGACCAGGTTGGGGCAAAGCGTGTGGTTCTCGACACTATAGAGTCCCTCTTTTCAGGATTGCCCAATGAAGGCATTTTGCGAGCGGAGTTGCGCCGACTGTTCATCTGGCTGAAGGAAAAGGGTGTGACCGCTCTGATTACCGCTGAACAAGGCCGGGAAACGCTCACCCGTCATGGACTGGAGGAGTACATAGCTGATTGCGTCATCGCTCTGGACCACCGGGTGATCGATCAGATCTCCACGAGGCGTTTGAGAGTGGTCAAATACCGTGGCTCTGTGCACGGCGCGGACGAATATCCGTTCTTGATTCATCCCAACGGCATCTCTCTGCTCCCGATCACATCACTCAATCTGGATCACACAGCCCCGACCGACAGGGTCTCGACGGGAATTGAGCGCTTGGACGCCATGTTGGGTGGCAAAGGATACTATCGTGGCAGCTCCATCCTTGTCTCTGGCAGCGCGGGCACTGGGAAAACTAGTGTGGGCGCTCACTTTGTGGATTCAGCATGCAGGAAAGGTCATCGAGCAGTCTTCCTTGCTTTTGAGGAATCCCCAAGCCAGATAGTTAGAAATATGCGGTCGATAGGGATTGACTTGGCTCCGTGGGAACAGAAGGGGCTATTGCGATTTCACGCAATCCGTCCCACCCGCTATGGGCTCGAGTCTCATCTTGCAAGGATGCACACAGTAATCGACGACTTCAAACCTGCTGTAGCAGTGATAGACCCCGTCTCGAATCTGGTCTCGATAGGGAGCATCTCTGAAGTAAAAATAATGCTGACGCGGCTGATAGATTTTCTGAAGACCTATGAGATAACCACCCTCTGCACAGACCTGACATCGGGTGGAATGTCCGCACAGCAGACAGAAATAGGGCTTTCGTCACTCATGGATACGTGGATTCTGCTTCGGTATTTGGAAACGGATGGTGAGCGCAACCGCACAATGTATATTGCCAAGTCCAGAGGCATAGCCCATTCCGACCAGGTCAGAGAGTTCCTGCTAACGGACGAGGGAGTGGAGCTGGCGGATGTTTACCTCGGCCCTGCAGGGGTCTTGACGGGCTCGGCTAGGGCAGCCAGAGAGGCACGCGATAACGCACGAGAGTTGGCGAGAAAGCAGGAAATAGAGCGAAAGCAACGGGAACTGGAGCGAAAGCGCACCTTGTTGCAAGCTCAACTCGCTACCTTGCAAGCGCAATTTGAGGCGGAGGAAGAAGAGCTTCAGCAGGCCATTGACCAAGAGGTCAGCCGTGAAAAGGCCCTTGACTACGATCAACGGAAGATGGCTCGGCTGCGTAGAGCCGATGAGACTTGATCTTTCATAAGCCTGCGGCAGGAATACATTAAAGGAGGCGTCAATGGGTGGGCGGGAGCAGGGGCCGGTGGATGAATATAAGGACGAAACCCCGGACGAAGGTGTCTGGAACCTCCGCTTGTACGTCGCGGGCCAGACCGCAAAGTCCATCAGGGCCTTTGAGAACCTGAAGAAGATCTGCGAAGAGCATCTTACAGGAAAATACACCATCGAAGTGATTGACTTGTCGGCCAACCCGCAGCTCGCCAAGGGAGACCAAATTCTTGCACTGCCCACTCTTGTGAGGAGACTCCCGCCTCCCTTGAGAAAAATCATAGGAGATCTTTCGGACAAGGAGCGAGTGCTGGTGGGATTGGATCTGCGTCCCAGGGCCTAATATGGTATGTAAAGGAATTGTACCATGACTAAGCGGTCAGGCAGAGAAACCAGCTGCCACGAGCCACAGGGAGCGGCTGAATCGCGAGGGCCAAAATATGTTCTGCGCTTGTACGTGGCAGGACAAAGCCGCAAATCCATTCAAGCGATCCGAAACCTGGAGAACTTGATAAAGGAACACCTCCACGATTCGTATGATCTCGAAGTAATTGACATCTATCAACAGCCGATTTTCGCGAAGGACGGGCAAATTGTTGCCGCGCCTACCCTGGTCAAGGAATTACCTTTGCCGCTGCGAAAGTTTATCGGCGATCTTTCAAATACTGAACGTCTCCTGGCCGGACTGGACCTGGAGACCGGGAAATGACGGAGCCCGAGTGCCCGGACCTGTCAAAATAAGAGGCCATGAGCAAGAAACTTCTTGATGAAATTGAAGAGCTAAGGCTCCGACTGCAAGAGGCCGAAGGGACTTTGGACGCCATCAGGAGGGGCGAAGTAGATGCGCTCGTTATCTCCGGGCCGGACGGTGATCAAGTATATACCCTGACAGGAGCTGATCGAACTTATCGCGTTGTTTGGGAGACGATGAGCGAGGGAGCAGCTACAATAGGCTCAGACGGCATGGTTCTTTTCTGCAACGCCAGATTATCAGACATACTGAGGACGCCGCTTGAAAGGATTCTTGGGAACTCTGTGGCTCGCTTCGTCGCACAAGAAGATACCCAATCGTTTGAGGCTCTGTTAAATCAAGGTCTAGTGGAGCCTCAACAGATGGAACTTACACTGAAGGCTGGGGCTGGGGATTTTGTGCAGGCCCGTGTTTCCACAAGCCCCGTTCTCCTTGAGGACTCTACTATCATTTGTATGATAGTAACCGACATCACGGAACAAAATCTAGCGAAGCAAGCCTTGAGTCTCATTGAGGAACGATTTAGAGCACTCGTTGAGGGTGCGCAAGACCTGATTTTTATGAAGGATCGTCATCTCAAATACACCCACGCTAATCCTGCGATGGCAAGAATGTTCGGACTGGACGTGTCCGAAATCATCGGCCGCAAGGATGAGGATATCTATGGCGAAGGGACCGGGAAACATATCAAACAAGTGGATCTGCGCGTGCTCCAGGGAGAATCCATCGAAGAAGAATA
>JBKQRG010000319.1:0-46669 GCA_052144015.1 Desulfomonilaceae bacterium | reverse complement strand
TCTCCACAGCGGTCGCAATCCGTGTGATGAGTTCGTCGCTGAATTCCTGTCCAATTACCTGCATGCCCCCTTTTTAGCACCGTCGACAAACAGTGTCCAGCAAAATTGTGGGACATGTTCAGACCGGATAGGAGGGGGAAGGTGTGTTTTGATCCAGATCCAATACGGAGTGCTACAATTTCACAGTTTTCCTGGGTCAGGAGCGCTTGTGGGTGTGCCCATGACCAAATCGCGACGGTCCGGCTGGGTGACTTCGGCTTTCTCTTTGTCCTTTGCTTGGGAAATCGGTTTTTCCATGGGCGGGAGTTCCCGTCCTTGCATCAGGACTTCTAATTCTTGCGAATTTAAAGTTTCGCGCTCCAGCAACGCTTCCGCGATTTTTTGTACTGTTCCTTTGTTTTCAGCAATGACCGATGCAGCTCTCTTATAGTTCTCCGTAACAAGTCTACGGATCTCAGCATCTATCGTGATTGCTGTCTCTTCCGAGAAATCCCTATGACGGGCAAATTCTTTTCCCAGAAAGATTTGCTCCTCTTTTTGACCGAATGTCAGCGGCCCCAGCGCATCACTCATGCCCCATTCACAGACCATCTTCCTGGCCAACTCGGTGGCACGCTGTATGTCGTTGCCGGCCCCAGTAGTCATGTGATTGAGAAACATTTCTTCCGAGGCCCTTCCACCCATTAGCACAGCGATCTGGGCGAGCAGATAATCCTTGGCATAGGTATGACGGTCATCGATGGGAAGTTGCTGAGTTACTCCCAAAGCCCGACCTCTGGGGATGATGGTCACTTTGTGAATCGGGTCTGACCCCGGCATCATTCGCGCCACGAAAGCGTGCCCCGCTTCGTGGTATGCTGTGTTGCGCCGCTCTTCCTCGGAAAGAACCAGACTTCGCCGTTCCATTCCCATCAGGACCTTGTCCTTCGCGTATTCAAAGTCAAACATAGCGATCTGGTCGCCATCTCTGCGGGCCGCAGCTAAAGCCGCTTCATTGACCAGATTCGCCAGATCCGCCCCAGAAAAACCAGGGGTCCCCCTGCTGACGGTTTCAAGATCCACATCTTTCGCCACGGGCGACTTTCTCGTGTGAACCCTAAGAATTGCCGTCCGGCCACGTATATCCGGAGGCGGCACGACCACCTGCCGGTCAAAGCGACCAGGCCGTAAAAGCGCCGGATCGAGGACGTCGGGCCTATTCGTGGCGCTGATCAGGATGACTCCTTCGTTAGTTTCAAATCCGTCCATCTCGACCAGCAATTGATTTAGGGTTTGCTCGCGTTCGTCATGGCCTCCGCCGAGTCCAGCCCCTCTATGCCGGCCAACTGCGTCGATTTCATCTATGAATATTATGCAAGGGGCATTCTTCTTCCCTTGTATGAATAGGTCCCTCACTCGGGATGCGCCCACGCCAACAAACATTTCGACGAAATCAGATCCGGAAATTGAGAAGAAAGGCACGCTGGCCTCTCCGGCCACAGCTTTAGCCAAAAGGGTTTTCCCAGTTCCCGGAGCGCCCATTAGAAGAACGCCTTTGGGGATCTTACCACCGAGGCGTGTGAACTTCTTTGGATCACGGAGAAATTCTATCACCTCACGCAATTCTTCCTTGGCCTCTTCTACACCCGCCACGTCATCAAAAGTTACTTTGTTCTGAGCTTCATTTATCAGGCGAGCGCGACTCTTACCGAAGCTCATTGCACGCCCTCCCCCGGCCTGCATCTGCCTCATGAAGAAAACGAACACGCCGATTAGGAAAATCATAGGCAGCCATGATACAAGGGCTGTCAAGTACCATGGATTATCATCCTCCGGCATTACCTGGATTTCAACCTTGTTCTTCTTCAACGCCGGTAATAGCTCTTTATCATCTTGCGGAGCGAGCGTCTTGAAGTTGCCGGACCCGTCCAAGTAGGAGCCTCGTATGCGATTACCCTGAAGGTAAACCGATTTTATGGCTCCCTGGTCCACTTCCTGTGTAAACGTGCTATAACTTATCTCTTTTTGGGATGATTTCGTCTGGTTAAAAAGATGAAACATAAAGATCATCACCAGACAGATGATTAACCAAAGTCCGACATTTTTATATATATTGTTCAACCAATTCTCCGATCAGCCGATTTGTCCAATAAATTAGGATTAATATACCACGAAGAAAACGTATAGGCAATTGGCACGAGTCCACTCGATTTAAGATGTGTTATCGAACCGCCGTTGTCAAGATCGGCCGAAGCATAAGGATCATGGTATAGAGGCTCTTTGTGGGGCGGGTTTGCAGCATGCCACGCCCAAATTTACATAATGACAAGGTCAGAAAGCGCTGCTTCAGGATAATGCGAACTTTCTGATATCCACAAATTATCATTTGACAAAATGCCTTTCCGAAATTAACAACACTGCGGACGAAATGCCCTGGAGGGAATCCAGCATGAAGGCTCTTGTTGCAAAATTTAGTCTCGGCAGAGAAGTTTGGGATCGCTTCAAATCACGGTTATTCAGTCGTCCGACAGAATCACAGGCTCTGTCACTGGAACTAACAGAAACACCTGAATTTTCGATCATCGGATCGCAGTGGGTCAAGATACGGACAATAATGTCCGGCATCTCAGGAATGGATGAGAGTTTATTCATTCACAACGATTTATCACCTTATGCTGCTTTTCTGTCGTTCCCCTTTATTCCGGGACACGAAAACCTGGGGCTGGTAATACAAACAGGGCGAGACGTCGATAGCATTGAAGAAGGTGAACGAGTTATATTGGACCCGGTACTGTCATGCAGACCAAGAGGCGTGAATCCCCCCTGCCCCTCTTGTGCGCGGGGAGAACCTTCGGCTTGCCGCAATTTCGATAAAGGCCTTTTGGCGCCTGGTATTCTCATCGGTGCTTGCAGAGATACCGGAGGTGGTTGGAGCGATGGTTTTATTGCACATAGAAGTCAAGTTCGAGTGTTACCTCAGGATATGGAAAGCGATCATGCAATCCTTGTCCCCGAATTCACGCGGGCCGTCAGAGCTGTGTTGCAGCATCCGCCCTCACCCGGTGACTCGGTGATCGTGGTGGGGGCGCGTCCGCTTGGCTGTCTGACTGCTATAGCTCTCCGCTTGCTCCACCCCAACGTTAATGTTTTGATGGTGGAAGAGTACCCTCTGCCAGCTGACCTGCAAACCAAGTTCAGTGATAATCATGTGACTCTCTCGCTTGGGATTGATTTGGCTTATGAAGAAGTGGCCCAGTTTGTTAAAGGCGCTGTTCGCTATCCGGAAGTGGGTCGCCTTACAATGGAAGGAGGGGCCGATATTGTCTATGAGACGACAGGAACAGGAGAAAACATTGAGCATGCCCTCAGGTTTACGGGTGAGGGCAGAAAGCTCGTTCTGCTGGACATGAATCGACCTATGGGGTTCGATTTTTCTCCTCTGTGGCTTAAGAATATCAGAATGTTTGGGACCCTTTTTTCAGGTAGGGATTCTTACAAACAAGGAGTGCTCGAAACCTTTGATATCGCGCTCGGATTGGCGTCAATGGAGAGGGTCTCTTTCGGCGAGTTAATTACACATAAGTTCAGATTGGAAGATTATCATTCCGCTTTCCAGACGCTAAAAGATCGCTCTTCCAATAATGCTATGAAGGTCATTTTCCAGCATGTTATGTAAGACTGCAAAATGATGAGCAGAGTGCGCCGAGAACGCTGTGCGTAAAACGCGTAAGAAATCCGAGAACCCTTTTTTGTGAGAAAGCGAGGTATTTCGCTTTCTGCCGTACGCTATATCTACGCGTCTTCTGCAATTCTATGTTGTGAATCACCATTTTTCCGTGAGGCATGCCATGCCGCTAAAAAAAATCCAATTAATAATTCGGGATGCAGGCATCGGCTCGAGACGAGCGACTGATCAGATCGTCCGCGAAGGCCGTGTCACAGTAAATGGCGCAGTAGTAAGCGATCCGTCGGTTATTGCGGATCCTGAGAAGGACCATATCAAAGTCGATGGCAAATTGATCAAATACCTGGAACCAATTAAGGCTTATTATCTTTTTAACAAGCCTCGCAATGTGGTCTCAACGATGAAAGATCCCGAGGGACGCCCGTGCGTCGGCGATATCATGAAGACTGTTGGGAAAAAGCTGTTCCCGATAGGCCGCCTTGATTTTGACGCGGAAGGTCTGATGATACTGACCAATGACGGTCAATTCGCCCAAAAGCTTAGTCACCCTTCTCATCGGGTTCAGCGAAGTTATCTTGTAAAAGTGCGAGGTAATCCAGACGATAAATCGTTGCGTAGGATTCGAAAAGGAATGGATATTGGAGAAGGGGAGCGTCTGGGACAGATTGAGTTTTCCGTGATCAATAGGCAGAAAACCACCACATGGATCAAATTGGCTCTGTTCGAAGGGAAAAAGAACGAGATAAAGCGGATTTTTTTCAAGATCGACCACCCTGTTCGAAAAATACGCAGGATTAGTTTCGGGCCGTTCAGTTTGGGCAGCCTACCTGTCGCCCAATGGAGGCCTTTTACAAAAGACGAGCAAGCCAAATTGTCCTCAATGTTTAAATAAGGGAATGTATCTCAACGCGAAGAACGCAAGAACAAAGCAATCGTTGCGCGGGTCAAATAATCGGAGGGGTTTCTGAAATTATCTCAGTGTACCTGGTTGCGGGCATCTTTTGCGGGGGACATTCGTGAACCGCCCGAACTCAGAGGGTTGGCCGCAATTCTGAGACAATTTCTTCCAGCCTCTCTTTTGAATGAACCGGTGAGATGCCGTTCGTACTATGAATACCTCTCGTCCATAGATGCTTTCCGGCAGCGACCAAACCTTGCCCCGAGAATGTCCGGAATCCGTGCCGCTCCGCGGGCGCCCACAGGGACGCCGGCGCGCCTGCCGGTTCAGCCCGAGACTTACCTCGCGTTGGCCATAGAGGGGCCCGTGTGTCCGCCCCACTACCCTCCTACCGGATGGCGGACAAAAGTTGACAAGTCGACTGAATATCTTCTACTGTGATCTAAGTGAGGCACCAGGATCATAAGGGGAGGAGGAATCATGCAAGACGGAAGGATAGCGCGAGTTACCGAAGTTATAGCAGGTTCGCCTAATAGCTTCGACGATGCAATCAAATTGTGCTTCGAACGAGCAAGCAAAACCTTGAGAGGCATTACGGGGATGAAGATCACGGAATTAAGAGTGAACTGCGAAGGGGGCAAAATTCAGGAATACCGTGCCAGAGCCGAGGTGATTTTTCTGCTTGAGGATTAGTTTCCATACACCAAGATACAATTTTTGCTGATCTTGGCGTTGCCTCACTTATCCCAACCATATTCTAAAATCAAAGTTACTGATATACTGCCTGCGCCGTTTCAGCGTCCCCTTGAAGGCGGGATGCTTTCGGCCAGTCTTTGCGATAGGCCCGTCGATTGAAATCACAGGTTCTTACTCTCTCAATTCTTATCTTAATCTGGATTGTTGTTATCTCGATCATAAATCCCGCGGGGGAATTTATGATCAATGATGACTGGGCCTTTGTGCGAACTCTCGAAATACTTGTCTCAGAAGGACGCCTGGCCCCAACAGGTTGGGGTCCCAGCTGGGCGCCGGGAGGCCCCGCGCTCCTGACACATCTCATCTGGGGCCGACTGTTCACATATTTTTGGGGATTCTCACTGACCGGACTTCGTGTCTCTGTTCTCGTCTTAGGAATTTTGGGATCGGTGGCTATGCTCATTCTGCTGCGATTGTCGAAGGCCGGTGTCGCTGAAGCATTCTGGGCAACTCTGACGATGCTTTTCAATCCTCTTTTCCTGTCTCAAAGCTTCACTTATATGACCGATGTAACGTTCACATCAATGATGATCTTCTCCGTGCTGTTTCTCGCCATGGGAATCGACAACCGCAAGATTCACATTGTTGCGCTTGGACTAATCTTTGCCCTGCTGTCTATACTGACTAGGCAACTCGGTATAGTAATACCCGTAGCCTTTGTTCTGATATGCTTCGTCCATCCTGCCTGCTTGAGTGTGGGAAAGTGGAAGGCGCTTTGCCTGACGCTCATTCTCGTGATAATTCCCTGGGCTGCATACGAGTATTATTTATCCGTCACAGGCAGTACTCCTATCTCCAGGCATCTGGTGCTGCAGGAAGTATTTCTTCATCCCAGTGAAAAGGGCTTCCCGGATTATTTAAAGTTTCTTTTCGGGAATTTGTTCAGTTGCGGTCTCATGTATATCGCGCTATTCATTTCACCTGTCCTGGTATTAAAGTATCGGTCACTGCTTTCATGGACTCCTTTCAAGTACTTCATTCTGGTTTTTACCGGCACGTTTCTCATTTTTGAAATTGCCCTCATCGCAGGAACTATGGATGCGCCTGTGAAGTTTTGTTCCAACGTGATATTCAATTTCGGCATTGGCCCAATACTTTTGAAAGACGTATACATTCTCGGTGTTCACCACGGTTCGGAATTGTCGCCTGCTGTGTACTACTTGATAGTTTACTGGGCAGTGATTGCAGTCGTCGCATTTCTCTGTCTTGCATTGTGGTCGCTGGCACGTCTGCTGAGAGGCCTCACATCTCTGGATTGTATTGAAATCGCATTCTTGCCGAGTTTCACTCTGGCGGCCGGGCTATTCTATTTGGGCATCATAGTCCTTTCCGGGTTTCAGGACCGTTATCTGATTGCCCCTTGCGTTCTTTTTATTATCTGGTTGATTTCTGATCGAGAGCTTTCCAATGAAAGTGCGTTTGGGCGTATCGAGCTTTTGGCGGCCGGAATTCCGCTTCTTTTTTTGGCCTGGTTTTCCGTAACGGGTACCCACGATTTCATGGAGTTAAAGAGGGCTCAAAAAGAAGCTGTAGATTATTTGATTCAGGAAAAGGCTGTAAATCCATGCCATATCGACGCGGGATTCGAATTCAACGGCTATCACTGTTACGATCCGAATTTCCAGCCAATGAAAGGCTTAAGTTGGTGGTGGGTCCATCAGGAGGATTATGTACTCACTCTAGGACCACTGCCAGGATACGAGGCGATTCGCACCGTCCCATTCAAGAGATATGCAGGCCCACCTGGCGCTATTCACGTCTTGAGACCCAAACAGCCGCAGGCTCGATGAAATCGTAATGTACCATCTGTGCTCAACGCGAGGATGTTTCGCCGAGGAAATATCTGCAGGCCGCAATTTTGATCGTTTGTGGTATCCTGTGGAGATATAAGCTTCTGTTCCGCCTCGATCGTTAACCACATCTTATTCTTCTTTGCAGGAGTATTGAATGGCCTTGGATAAAATTAAAATTCTTCAATCCGGAGATAAATACGGCAACGACATGATCGTAAAGATGTCTTTTCCCGGCGGACTCGAAATCCTTGGGCTCGCCACTAAGAATCTGTACTCAGGTGATTGGGATTTTGGCCCGACCTGGAATTATGTGATCAATTCGGATAGTACTTTCCTCATGGACACCGGCAGGAGAGGCATGGGCCCGCTGCTCATGCAAATGATGGAATCTGGCGGAACCAAAGCTGCCGATCTGGAGTTCGTGATATTGAGCCACGGGCACGAAGATCACGACGGAGGCTTATTTGCTTTGAATCAAGCTGCCGAGATGCAAGTTATGGCCCATGAACCTTATGAGGCTTTGACAGCTTTTTCACGCGACCAAGCGCCCTCGGAACGGCTGCAAAATTTTCCGGCCTCTTGCTGGCACTGCCCCATGCCGGAGAGCTTTTCCGAAAAGCATTGCCGGGATTATCATAACGAGCGCAATAAGATTGGGGTGACCTCCATCACCGGAGGAGTTTGTGAAGTCGCTGCTGGAGTCTATGTTCTCCACGTTCCCGGTCACTCTCCGGATTGTGTAGCTGTCCTCCTCAACGATGAAGTAATATTGACGGGTGATACGATACTCCCCGAAATCACTCCGCACCCTTCTAGGGAGCACTACTTCAAGAGCACGCGCTGCGTGTTGCCTTCCCATTATGGCAGCGCCGATCAGCTTTACGGATTGCGTGCATATATACGGTCGGTAAAGAGTCTACGCAAAATAGCCGATCGGTTTCCGAATCTAACCGTCTTACCCGGCCACAGATTTACGTCTAATGGTGATTTCAATCTGGTGGATCTTGGCCAAAGATGCGACGAGCTGGTTCAGCACCATATCCAGCGCTGCTCTGATATTCTGAAACTGATTACGGTAAAGCCCAAAACACCTGAAGAAATTGCTCACGAGTATTTCGAGCCTGAATTGCTCGAAGGCTTTGGGATGCACCTCGCCACGAACGAGTTGCTCAGTCACTTTGAATTATTGGAACTCAGCGGTGACATCGTATGGAGGGATGGGAAAGTGGTCTCCACCAGTAATAGAGGATTTGAAGGTTTCATCGAAGCTATTCATTAGAAGAATGCCCGTGGGAATGAATCTTTTGCGAGAAGGTTTTCACGCCGCCCTCGTTTAGAAACGACTGTACGGTTGAGGACAAGCCCCAGACTAGAGACAAATTGGCCTGCCCGCACGAAGCATCAAGCCAGGGCCATAAACCTATGGCTTGCAGTCTCACATACGATTAGTTTAGAGTTTTCGGGGGAAGGTTTTAGAAACTTTTTTTTTGCAGAAAAGGGTTCCCCAAAAGTACTTCCTACTCCACCCTCGCAAGGAGTCTTGCTATGTTTCAGACTAGAGTTACCGACCTTTTGGGCATCAAGTATCCCATTGTTGGCGGGACAATGATGTGGATTGCAACACCGGAATTCACTGCGAGCGTATCCAATGCCGGCGGTCTCGGAGTGCTCGCTTCAGCCATGTACTCGAGTTCCGAAGAATTTGCCACGGCGGTTGATCGTCTGCTGGACCTGACTGACAAACCTTTTGCGGTAAATCTCAACCTTTTCCCAGCCATGCGTCCAATCGACAATAACGAATACCTGGACGTCTTGTTACAAAAAGGCATCAAGATTGTTGAGACGTCGGGGCATTCCGCTCCTGAGGAGCTTTGCGCTCGCTTTAAGAACGCAGGCCTCACCTGGATACATAAATGCGTCGGTCTGCGTTACGCACTCAAGGTCCAGGAAATGGGCGCAGACATTGTCACTGTAGTGGGATACGAGAATGGCGGCGCTACGGGAAAACTGGATGTAGGGAGTCTGGTTCTTATACCAACGGTCGCGGATGCTCTCAAGATACCGCTTATTGGTGGAGGAGGAGTTTCCGATGGTCGGGGATTCCTCGCCGTGTTAGCTCTCGGCGCTGCCGGAGTCATCATGGGAACTCGGTTGTTATTAACTCAGGAAGCTCCCATTCATCAAAATCTAAAGGATGCCCTTCGTCAGGCTTCGGAACTTGATACGATGCTCGTGTTGCGTTCTGTGGGATCCACACACCGTGTTTGGGTCAATCCTGCCGCTAAGAAATGCTCGGAACTGGAAACATGCAATGCCGAGCTTCCTGAACTCCTCGCTGTTGCCGGAGGAGAAAAGGCCAAATTGATGTACGCGGAGGGCGATGTGACCGCAGGAATTATCTCCTGCGGCCAGGGGGTCGGTATGGCACATGATATCCCAACAGTGCAGGAGTTGCTTGATAGAATTATTTCTCAGGCGGAGCAATTGAGCAGGAAGTTCGGACAAAATTAGCACAAACCGTAGATTCAGAAGGAAAACGCGGGGACAGGAAAGAAGGAAGATGCGGGCACCCCTTTTTTGTCCCGCGTCCCGCGGGATTCCCGTACTCCGCAAGAAACTCCTAAAGGCGGGCGGCAGTAATAGCATCTTCATAAGGCCTACGGATGCAAACTCAATCGATAGATTCCAGGAAAGATCTCGTTCTTCTCTTCATCCTCTGCTTCTTCAGCGGTGAATTCTTCGCCTCGCAGTGAATTTCCAAGCAAGGAATTTTCCAATGTATTTCCCCAAGATCAATCCGAATAAATGTAGAAATCACGGTGATTGCTTCAGAATATGCCCCGAGGACGTATTCGATATGGATGATGAAGACCGGGTCACCGTAGCCAGACCAGGCGATTGCACAAAATGTGAATCATGTGTAGTCGTCTGCCCCGAGGAGGCAATCACGGTTGAGGAGCTATAGGCTATTCTTTTGCTCCGTGATCTTTCAGCAATTTTACGATCACAGTGTGACCGTTAGACGAGGCCAGCATCAGAGCAGTTGCACCCCAATTATCTTTCACATTGACATCAGCGCCCCGGTTCACAAGCACGTTCACGACATCGAAGCGCCCCCAGAGGGATGCCTCCATTAAGGCAGTCCAACCGAAGTCATTCTGTGCATTGATATCAGCTCCCTTGTCCAGAAGGAGTGTCATCGTTTCCAGGTGACCCCGGCGACAAGCATACATTAGCGCGGTCCGGCAATAGCGATCTTTTTCATTTACATCGACCCCTTTTCTCAACAATTCTTCCAAGTTGCTCAATTCACCCTGTTGAGAATAGGTTCTTACGAGGTGTTGGAGGCCATCAATATCAGGCTTATTCTCGCACGTGCTCCACCGAGGGCCCGGCAGAAGTCTTGAAAGAAGCTGAGGGTCAGGCTCAGACGGATCAGACCCATGTTTTGAAGCCAACTTGGCCAAGACATATTTAAATTGCTTCTTGGCACTTGCGGGGTGGCGCCAGGGATTACCTGCGGAGGGTGATCTAAGCAAGCCCACGAGTAGGGCAATTTCATCGATCGTAAGCTGATTGGGCAAGCACCCGAAATAACCTCGAGAAGCTTCCTCCAACCCGTGACACCCATTCCCCAAATAGTAGCTCTCTCCGAAAACAGTGCGTATAGCCTGATCCGCTGTCCAGTTGCGGCTGATCCAAATGGCCACAACATCTGCCCGCATTTTGCTCTGTATACTCCGCTCTGGTCTGTAAAGAGGGTCACGAGATAGCAGCACCCGAGCCGCGAGTCCTGCCGCACGATGACCATTGGGCAATCCTATCAAGTTTTCAAATAGATCCGGAGCGCAGTAAGGCCGTGGCAAGAACGGACGTATCAAGATATAGACCGGCCATGGCTCCATGACCATAGGACCGGAACCAAATTCCGCTATCCACGCGGCTTCAACAGCTAGTGCGGGTAGTCCTTGACCTGAAGGATTCTTCTCGTTCGGCAACCAACTGATTCCATAGGTGTAAGCCGCTCCCAAGAGAATACTGCCGCTATAAAAAACGATTAACACAAATGTGATTACAACTACCAAACCTGCTTTGGCAGTTCGGGCGGCCATGTCTCTCCGGAGAGTGTCCAGCGGCTCAGTCGCGTCCCATTGACAATGGGTCGGCGGCTGCTTGCTGACAATATATCTGTAGATGCCCAGCACTAGCGGCGGACAGACCACAACAAGAAAGGAGCACATAAGAAACAGGAAGAGATCGGAGGAATCCTTGAGCGCGGGAGTAAAGCCTTCCAATATTCTCCACAAATCGATTCCGATGAGGCCGATGAGCAAGACAGCCCAATGGACCGCGCCTATCTTGGCATTTCGTCTGATGCGTCGAATAATCGCGATTAAGGCCCAGGCGGTGATGATCAACAGAACTGCCGGTACAATCATGGTCCTAGCCTCGAATTCCCTCGTCTCCGTACGCATTCCAAATTCCGAAGGAGTTGTCAACTCTTCGCGAATCAGCTAGATGCGCAACTTCTGCTTCATTCATGGGCTGTGGCCCGGTAACGAGAAGAAGATCCTTCCTGCATTTCCTTCATGAAAGAGGAAGGGAACCGTGGCCTTTGCGATGCGCTCTCTACACCAGCCTTGGTGGTTAGCCAGCGGTATAGTACTTTTTACGGAAGTTACGGGAACCGCTTTTTCGCAAAAAAAGAGTTACCGCACGATTCGGCTGTTCCGGCTTTTGCTCTGCCTTTTCCGGCGCTGCTAATCGACCATCATCAAACAGTACCAGTTGTTTGTATCTGTTCGCTGGCTAAGAGTTTGAATAGTAAAACCATTATTGCGGGCCGTTTGATAAACGTCAATTCCGCAAGCTTCCATAGCGGGTCTGGCTTTCCGCGCAGAGGCGCAAGGTTTCCCGTCAAGAGCGGCACATTTCTCGCACTGTCTGCAAGGGCCTGCCAAAAAGAGAAAAGCCTTATAGTATTGATCCTTGAACATCTCGCCTTCAAGCTCGACGAGCTTGTCCAAATATTTTTTGTAGCCTTTTTCTCTACTCTCCGTGCCCTTGACTTCTATATGAAACAGAATCGCTCTTTTGTAAGAATCCAGGATATTCCTCGTCTGATCCGGGGTCGGAGTATAAGGCGGACAGCAAAGGCCTCTGCCGTAACCCGGACAGCCAAATTGGCATTTCAATCGCACCCAGGGTGCAGTGACGACACTGCTTGGATCTATTTGTTTGGCATGGGTCGCTCCGGCTTTGATAGCCATAGAGCAATATCGCTCAAGGTCCTTATCTGCTGTCAAAATCCTGTCCTCAATGGAAGGATTCAGTGATGAAGATTGCATGTAATTTCCTCCTTAGTATCTCCTGTTGCTCACGGCATTGTTTAAAGCCGCTGCACAATTATACAGTTAACGATAAATAAGTGTGTCGCGCAAGGATGCTCCATCTGCCTTTTTCTCTTACCATAGAACCGCCTCATTGATCATTTATCACGTCCCTCGAAAAGAACGAGAATAAGTTGACACCCAGCTTGTGTTGACGTATATTTTATTTAAAACTATACGTCATACGGAATGAGTTCCATGCAGACAAAACTTACATTGCGACTGGATGAAGACCTGATTCAACGGGCCAAGTCCTACGCCAAAAAGAGAAGCAAGTCGGTTTCTCAGCTTGTGGCTGACTACTTCGCTTCGCTGGACAAGAAACCGAAACGGCCGAGCCAGGATCTTACACCAATTGTGCGGTCACTGAAGGGTGCACTGAACGGGACTGATGTAGACATTGAGGATTATCGCCGACACCTTGAGGAAAGGCATCTGTGAAAGTCATCTTTGATACCAATATCGTCCTGGATGTCCTGCTGGACCGAGAGCCGTTCTCCGCGCCTGCGGCACAGTTGTTCTCGAAAGTTGAGACAGGCGAACTGTTCGGATACCTCTGCGCAACCACTGTGACTACAATCCATTATCTGATCCACAAAGCATTGGGCGCCCACCAAGCTCAAAAGCATGTCGGAAATCTTCTGTTACTTTTTGAGATTGCGCCAGTGAATCGGGCGGTGCTGGAAGGGGCTCTGCGCTCCCGTTTTCAGGATTTCGAAGACGCTGTCATTCATGAAGCCTCAATACACGTAGGCATGGAAGCGCTCGTTACCCGCGATCCCAGCGGTTTCAGGCGGGCAAGTATTCCCGTGTATTCGCCCCATGAGTTGCTTCGCGTCTTAGACTTGAATCCGCCAGGTAAACGGGTTCGATAGGCTCGACACATCATTCTATAATAGCAAACAATCCGCTCCTCATAGGACGCGAGCCGGTCTTGACGCAAGAATTCAAAGATTGTTTTATAGAGGCCGTTTTGGACATTGAAAATGGCCTGCATCCCCCAGTCGCGCATACTATGCCGCCCAGTGGAAGGCTCGCAAGAATGAATCTGGAAATAAAGATATTATGAGTCATCAGAGTTCATCCGTAGAGTAAAGGCTCCAGAGTTTGTTTAACTTACTTGCGGTCGAGAATTTTGTTCCATTCATCTAGGAACTTCTTGGTCTTTGCGAGTAATTCGGTCGTATCGTCGTCGATCACAACGGCTTCGATCAGATCGTTCTGTTGGATACTATTCACCACTTTTTGATCTTCAGTAGCAACTACCTCTCCGAAGACGGTGTGTTTTCCATCGAGCCAAGGTGTGGGGACGTGAGTGATGAAGAATTGGCTTCCGTTGGTATTTGGTCCGGAGTTCGCCATGGATAGAATTCCAGGTTTGTCATGCTTCAATTCGCGTACGAACTCATCCTGGAACTTGTATCCCGGACCACCAGTCCCGGTTCCTAACGGACAACCCCCTTGAATCATGAACTCTTTGATGACCCTGTGGAATTTCAGTCCGTTATAAAAGCCCCTCTTGGCAAGGTTCACGAAGTTTGCAACGGTTATCGGAGCCTGGTCGTCAGAAAGTTTCAAAGAAATGTCACCCTTGCTGGTCTTGATTGTTGCCTTCATTTTGTGTGTCCTCCTGATTGAGCCTTGGCTGACAATCAGCGAGTTTCCACACAAATTGTCTGGCCTTTTCGGGAGAGTATAGAACCGAATAAATCGGATTGCAATGCTGGGAAGGTTTTCTCGGCAGGCACCACGTTCTCTGCGGAACGGATTGTTTCTTTTGGTCGTCAAGATGATCCGGGGAGGCCTCCCTCCCCAAAAACTCCTATAATATTATTCATTACCGCGTGCGGCCAAGCCGCCGCGAATTGGTATGAATCAGATGGGTCAGATGGGGTCAGTATTACACGCCAACCTTTTCCCTCAAAAAGCTAGCTCGCCCGCTTACGGATGTTCCGAGTTGAGCGTCCAGTCAAGCACGCATTTAACCCTTCACGGACTGCTTCCCGTACCATGTCGGAGAGCGTAAGTCCGTGAGCAAACTGCCTAAGAGCGTCATTCATCATGGTTTGATAGTTACCGCCAACCGTCGCGGCACGCGCTTTGAAGACAGCCAGCACTTCGTTATCAATCCGCATGGTGATGCGAGTCTTTTGACCGGATTGAGCCTGCAATTTTGCCAAATGGGGTGTTTCGGCAACCGGCTTCGCATCGGCAAAATCAAGGTCCTTGAATTTCTCAAATATTTTATCTGAATTGCTCTTCATATCGCCTCCCCTGCGGCTCATCGGCCCTCCAAGCTGAGATCAACCTTATTGTTTCTTCCCTGTAAGTGTACACTACCACCAGGATTCGCCCCCTTGCGCCCATGCCCAGTGTAACGAAACGTTGCTCATTCTCGGCATGATAATCCTCATGCGTCAGAGCAAAAGGATCAAAGAGGACTTGCTTGGCCTCTTCAAAGGTTGCACCCTCGTGTCTCTTAGGGTTGTCTGCAGCCTTGTCGAGGTCCCAAACAATTTCCATGCGGTAAGTATATGCACAAAAGTATGCACGGTCAAGCTATATTAAAAGAGATGAAATGCCAGATTAGGATGCATCAGAGGTGTTGTCACCCTCGCGAACACAATCGCCGAGAGGTGCTGCGATATGAAAAGGAAACCCGACCCCGAACTAATTGACAAAGAGAACCCGGAATGGACTGAGGAGGATTTTCGACCTGCCAAGCCAACCGCTGAAGCGCTTCGCGAGATTGTTGGGCGGAAGACTGCGGCTCGAATGCTGAGACCGCGCGGCCGCCCTAAAGCTATCATGAAAGATAATCTTGAGCATAAAGCTCAAACTCGGGGAGCTCGGGACAATGACCCCATCCCCCGAAGGCGCGAACCGGTTTAAGTATTGCAGCACGAAATTCCGCAAGGTTTCAGATTTGGTCATCATGAGACGTCTATTCTTTGGTATCTCTTTTCCATTTGAGTTTGCGGTCTTGATCGAGGATTTTTCGAAGAATTATTTTCAGGTCAGGATCTTTCACCGGTTCCAGGATCTTGCCGATCACACGGCTCTCCTGGTCCGTCATCTCAGGCTGCAGAGACGCCTGTGGTTTCCGATCCTCCGTTCCGGCCCAGGAACGTTGCATGAACCGAATTTCGGTAAACGGAACTGCGTTGGGTGGCAAACTCGCGTTGACCTTCTCCAAGAGAAGATTCCTAATGGCAGACATTTCATTCATCCAGACGGAGGAATCCACCGCCAGGAAAAGCGTGGAACCGGAAACACTTTCCACCTTTGCGTGCCGAGCGACAGCAGAATCGACAATCTTGGGCCACAGACGAGCAACATTATGCCTCGCGAGAGGCGCCTCCAATCCCATCCGGTGGAGGACCTCTCCAAGGACTGAGCCTACCATTGTCACATTGGATCTAGTCTTTCTTTTCATGTTGCGGCCTCAGATAGGCTCCTGCAAAGAAGCCTAGGACGCACAACCGTACGCCCATTTATGCAAAAAAGCTAGTGTGACGGCGCCAGACATCTCGCCGGCTTTCAGCTTCTCCGTACCAAATACCAGTTTTCGGAAAGGAAGTTGCTCGATGAAAACCCTTTTACAAATGGGTTTTCGTTCTGGACATCTTCTCCGAGCCTCAAGCGCATTCGGAGGGGTCACCCTGGATTTTGGCGATAGCGTGTTTGAGCGCAGGCAAAACCGCTTCAAGGTTCTCGACGGCCCCTTTAGGACTTCCAGGAAGATTGATGATCAATGTCTTGCCTCGCACTCCCGCGACCGCCCGCGAAATCATTGCATGAGGGGTCTTCAACAGGCTGGCCGCCCTCATCGCTTCAGCCATTCCCGGAATTAACCGTTGAACAACAGCCGTTGTGGCCTCGGGTGTAACGTCTCGGGGAGACAGCCCCGTCCCTCCGGTGGTTATGATCAAGTCCGCCCGTTCATCATCAGCCCAGTTTATCAATGCCAGTCGAATATCACGTTCTTCGTCGGGCACAACTGCGGTCCAAACCACTTCTATCTCGTGTTGACGAAGTACGTCCGCAAGCTGAGGTCCTGAAGCGTCTTGTCTCAGGCCCTGAGACGAACGATCACTAATTGTGAGCACTCCCGCATTCAGCATGTTCTATGGACCTGTATTCGACCGGACCTTTTTCGTCTTCTGCCGGGATTCCTCGGCGAAAATCACGAATTTGAATCTCATGTGCTTCCAAATGCTCATTGAGGAAATCCGCGGCCTTCCATGGGTCGACTTTCGTGCCGCATGTGAAAATGTCCACAGCTGCGTAGCCGTATTCCGGCCATGTATGAATTGTCAGGTGTGACTCGGCGATTACTACGACCCCCGAGACCCCCTGTGGGTTGAAATCCTGAAAAGCCGTTTTCAGAACCGTGGCCCCTGCGGCTTCAGCTGCTTGGGCCATGATTCTCTCCAGATAATCAAGGTTATTTATCTTTTGTCGATTGCAGGATGTCAACTCGATCAGAAGATGAATACCTAAAGCTTTCATCGTCATCCCCCGTACCGAGTGGTCTTTGCGCCTCTCGAAAAATATACGAATGATGCTTACCGCCACTATCCAGGCTCATGATAATCAAGCCCGCATAGTTGACAGCCCCAATTACCGACAGTGCCGACCGATATTCGCTTCCGGCTCAGAGACCAGAGTCTCCGGAGCGCGCGGTCGAAGATCCCAGGGAAGCTAGCTTCCCAAGCCCGAAAGCTCAGGGTCTTAACTTCGCGAGGAGGAAATATAAATTCTCCCCGCTTACGCCGGTCCCTCCTGTCAAAGATTTTGTTAATGTGGAAGAGAAAAGGAAAGCGCGGGAATCCGAACCGCTGAAGCAACTTTCGCAGTTGAAAAAAACTGAAAATGTTCGCAGAGCGTTTTTTCGGATCATCTTCCCGTCCAATGGCGAAAGCCACTAAAGATTGAATTTAAGCATTCTTTTTTGTCTTTTTTTATTGTCCATTGTCAAGAAAAAAAGATCCCGATCTGAGACAGATCGGCTCCGAGAACTCAAATTTTTTACATTAGGTCGCGAGCGCGGTCGCGAACAATTTACCGTCTCACCGTTTAATCAGTTCGTGTTTCTAAAATACCGGAAAATGAGTGCTTAAGTACATTAACCTCGGACGCTTCGTGGTCTGCCCGGAGCGCAGAACCGACTCAAGTTTACAGCTTGCCCGCATAACGCGCAAGTAGTACGACATGGGTCCAAACGAGACCGACATTTGCTACAAAAACGAGGTGTATCCGTCCCCAGGAGTGGCGTGGTAAAGCCACACCGCGAACATTGATCCGAATCCTCTCGGGAGTAAGCTCCGCAACCAGGGCATATTATCAGCGCTCCTTCTCCCAATGACGGGAAAGGAAAGCTGCTGCGAAATTCCTTAATGCGCCTGTTCATCAACCAAGCCATAAAGAGCATAAGAGGCAACAATGAGAATGCAGCGAGTTTCGGATGGACCGCCACAACGAAATTATACATTCCATGCAGAGCGGTGGAAATTAGGAATCCCTGCAGAATTATCGCAATCTCGCCCTCCCGTTTGAATCGGGCCAGGCCCATAGAATATCCCCACATAGCTGAAAACATCACGTGAGCCGGTGTGGCATATGCGGCTCGCGATACCAATACACTTGGACCCATAAGCCCTAGGTAAATGACATTTTCAATGCAGGCAAAACCAAGCGCTGCGGTAGCAGAATAAACAATTCCATCGATCGGCTCACGGAAATCTTGCGTCCGGTACACCGATATCCACACGGCCAGTAATTTGGCGAACTCCTCAATAGGAGCGATGACCAAAAAACTCGCCCCAGCGGCTAGCGCCAGGTTTGGCTGTATGAGTCCCGCCCCGGCCGTGTTCTCGATTAAAGCCACAGGAACAGTGCAGATGCAGCCCCAAAAGAAGACACGCAACAGGTTCAAAACCGATTTCGGTTGATGTCGCTCTTTCTGACTGAAGTACACCAGCCATGCAGCACCGGGAGCAAGACCTAATATAGGATAAACTGTGTCCAGATGTTCACCTCGCATTGACTTTGTTCTGTGGCGTCCGTATAACACGAAAAACCGGGAGAGCCAAGTGGTTCGACGCCATTTTAGAGATTGATTTTGGACGGACTCTTCGTTCGAAATACGATTAAAAGCTACTCCTAATTTAGGAAACGTAAGATATGAATGCAACCGCGGTATCGCTTGCCCGCAATTATGAAGCCGATGAAGAACTCGTGAGTATTGAAGGATTAGTGAAGCTATTCCCGGTTAAGAAAGTTTTTTTCCAAAAAAAATCCCAATACGTTCATGCGGTAGATGGAGTGGATCTTGCCATACGAAGGGGCGAAACTCTCGGCATGGTGGGAGAATCCGGCTGTGGCAAAAGTACTTTGGGACGGCTCATTTTGAGACTTGAACTACCAACTTCGGGTCGGGTCAATTTCGAAGGGATTGATCTCGCAACCGTCAGCCCGAAAGAAATGAAACACCTTCGGCGGAAAATGCAGATCATTTTCCAGGATCCCTACTCGTCTCTTAATCCTCGAAAAACCGTTCAGAGCATCATTATGGAACCTCTAACTGTCCATGGAATAGGAACTCGCGCTGAACGCCGGAAAAAAGTACTTGAATTGATGGATGATGTTGGTTTGGGCCCCGAACACCTGCATCGATACCCGCACGAATTTTCAGGAGGTCAAAGACAAAGAATCGGAATCGCGCGAGCTTTGGCATTGAACCCTTCTCTGATTATTGCTGATGAGCCTGTATCCGCGCTGGATGTTTCGATTCGATCACAGATATTGAATTTGCTTGAGGATTTGCAGAACAAATACAACTTGACTTATCTGTTCATCTCGCACGATCTTTCGGTAGTGGAACATATTGCAGACCGAGTCGCCGTGATGTACCTGGGCAAAATAGTTGAAATAGGCGACAAAAAGAGCATTTATGAAAATACTCTCCATCCATATACCGAAGCGCTCTTGAGCGCTGTCCCTATCCCGGATCCAAGCCAGACTCGAGAGCGCATCATTCTGAAAGGGGATGTGCCGAGCCCGATCGAACCGCCGTCCGGGTGCCGTTTTCACCCCCGCTGTTGGTTAAAGATTCCCATCTGTTCAGAAGTTGTCCCGCCGTTGCACGATATCGGAGATGGCCATATGGCTGCTTGTCACGTCCGTGCACCGGCATTTCAGCCTTGAAGGGGGATCGCGTGGTAGCCCCGATTTGTCCCTCAACCGTGATGGTAATTTCCAGTTAATCTCGATGCCTGGAGATCACACTGTGTCCGAAAATTTATCCACACCTGTTTATAAGTCCCGATGCGGCCTCCGAAGACTCCCCCGAAATTTTAAATGCTTACCTTTCTAGCTAATTTAATTGATGTTTTCTTCTGCCCCACGATGATGCAAAACGCTGTAAATGCACGAAACCAGCGGGTTCGGGATGGTTTTTCACAGGGTCGCAGGCAAGTTATCCACAGGAAATGTGGATATCCGAAACGGACATAATTCCAACTCTGCCGACCAGCTATAGTCGTATAATCATGTCAATTTAGGACATAGGAGTAGATGTATACGATCCCGAATGTTCAGTGCATTAGCGGAGTATGGGTATTCAACCCGAGATATCCTCTATTCAAATGACAGCCCATGTAAATTCTCCGAATTCAAATATCTCATGTTGCCTACGACAAGAAAGTATATTGTGTATATTATTGGCGGCCTTGCTGCCGGGCTGGTTTGTAATGGGGCTCCGAGCCTTAGTGGAAATCTATTATTATATTCATGAACTTCGAACCCAATTTCAATCGTATCGCAGCATTTACCGGGATCATTAGAAGAAACATATTTGACACATCTCAGCAACGAACTGCGGTATTCGCTATGGCTTGCAAAATGCTCTTAAATGTGGTCTTTCTAACAAGCAGCCGTTTCACGCAGAAACGGCATATTACCCCAGGTCTTTATCGGTCTCAAATCAGTTAATTCATGCAATATATTAAGGATCTACTTTACTCCATCAGCATAATCAATGTGATGGACATCGCAATAATAGCCACCCTGATCTACGCGGTCATAGCGTGGTTTAAAGATACTCGCGCGTTTCAAATACTGGCGACTGTCATCGGTATGGGTATCCTCTATTTCGCCGCATCCAAATCGGGCCTGATTCTTACCTCAATTTTATTTCAGTACTTGTGGGCGGCCATTATTATTGTGCTGGTCATCGTGTTCCAGCCGGAAATTCGAGAGATGCTCGACCGGGCCTCTCCCATGAGGTATCTGAGCGGCCGTCAAAATAATAGCGTTAAGGCAGATATAATAGACGAGACCGTCAATGCGGTAACCGAATTGGCCGGACTACGCATCGGTGCCATAATAGTTTTCCAGCGGCTGGATAGACTTGATAACGTCATAATAAAAGGAAAACCTCTCGAGAGCCTCCTGTCTACTGAAGCGCTGATAATGATTTTTCAGAAAGCGTCTCCGCTCCACGACGGCGCAGTGCTCGTATCAGGCGCCAGAATCAAATCAGCAGGTTGCATACTCCCGTTGTCGCGGGACGAGCATTTGAGCAGCCAATACGGAACTCGTCACAGAGCAGCCCTGGGACTCACCGAGCGTTCCGATGCTTTATGCGTGGTGATTTCGGAGGAACGGGGTGAGGTATCCATCGCGGAAGGGAAGACCATAACCACGTATCGAAAAAAAGGAGATTTTCGGGATGCTCTGGATAAAGGACTGCTGAGGGCCCGTCCCGGACAAGAAGGTTTCCATCAAGGAATTATTGGCCATCTGAAATCAAACTGGCATCTGAAGCTCCTTGCGCTTTTCACTTCCATATTGCTCTGGCTTCTCATAGTAGGACCTCAACGATCTGAATTGGGCATCAGTATCCCGCTACAGTACACGAATCTTCCGCCGGATGTGGAAATCACCGGCAAGTGGATGGATCGAATCGATGTGCGGCTTCGCGGATCTGAGTCAGGCTTGGCCAATCTTAATCCAGGCTCTGTAAGAGCGGTGGTTAACCTTGCGAATGTTGTAACCGGCGTGAACTATTTTAGAATCACAGGCAAGAACGTCCAAGTCCCACCGGGAATAACAATATCAGAAATCAGACCGTCAGATCTTCACTTGAATATTGAGACCGCTTTAGTCAAAAAAATCATCGTAGTGCCAACTCTCACAGGTGCACTTCCTGACAAGACTAAAATCGTAATTGCACCAGTAGAGGTGCAGCTCAAAGGTGTCCAGGCGGAACTGAGAAAGATCACTTCTGTTGTGACGGAACCTATCAACATCGAACAACTTAAAGTGAGCGGCAAGCTGATAGTTCCAGTTGTAATCAAACCAGATGGGATCAGGATAGATTCCATAGACCCCGTACAGGTGAACGTCACCCTGGAGGCAGAGCAGGGTTGAATGTAGGAAGATTTGGAAAGAGAATTGCGGGGAAGACCCTTTGTAAAAAGGATTCCGCGGAGGTTCTTGAAGGGCAACACGCATGGACCAGCGGGACAAAGAATTATTAAATGAAATCCAGGCAGGATTTCCTGTTGAGCCTCATCCTTACAGGGTTTTGGGTGAGCGACTCAGGATGGACGAGGAGGAGGTTATCGCCCGAGTTGCCAAACTTAGGCAAACGGGAATCATAAGACGCCTTGGAGCATCCATTGATTCGAGGCGTGTGGGGTTTGTCAGCACTCTGCTCGCAGCAAAAGTGCCCCAAGAGAAGTTCGAGACAGTCGTCAAGATCATCAATGCATGCGCCGGCGTTACCCACAATTATGAAAGAAAGCATGAATACAATGTTTGGTTCACGCTTATTGCACCATCCGTTAAAGAAAAAGAGAGGATAATCAGTCAATTACGCGAAGAAACCGGCGTTGAGATCCTGGAATTACCGGCCAAGACAATTTTTAAGATCAGGGTGGATTTCCGGTTCTAAGAGTTGAACAAATCCAGTTGTCAAGGAATGATGCTCTTAAAATTGTTGTACATTTGCTGGGCATGTCGGTCCAGGTCCGGCCTCAATTCATCATACCGCCGCAAAATCTTGTCCAAGTCCGGGGAGTCTATGAACCAGTCAGCGAGAATCTCACGTGTCACTTCTACGTGGAACTGCAAGCCGAAGGCATTCCGGTACCGGAACGCCTGATTGGGGCAGTTGTCGCCGCTTGCCATCAAAGCTCCTGCTTCGGGAATCTCAAACATGTCTCCGTGCCACTGAAGCACCTCCAGTGTCGCAGGTACTCGGCTAAACAACAAATCGCTTCGACCTGCATCGGTCAGGAAAATCTTGCCCCAACCAATTTCTTCTTTGGGGGATCTGACTACTTGCGCTCCGGATGCTTTGGCTATCATCTGCGCTCCCAGACATATCCCTAATACCGGAAGATTAGCCGCAATTGCTTTCTGCAACAGGATCGTCTCATCGCGCAAGAACGGGTATTCGTTCTCCTCATAGACGTTCATCGGCCCACCCATAGAAATTATGGCCTGTAGACCATCAATATTTTCCGGAAGCCGTTCCCCGGAATAAGCGCGAGCCAAGCGGACAGTGTCGCCGGACGAATCCAAAAAACTGCCCAGTGTGCCTGGGCCTTCCGATTCAACATGAACAATAATCAACACGGTCATTAGGTCGGCTCCTGGATTTTACCGTCCAGATATCGATTGGTTATGGGTAGTCTCCAGTCTTTTCCAAAAGCTTTGGGAGTGATTTTCACACCAGGAGGGGCTTGCCGGCGCTTATACTCATTCCGATCCACCATTCGGATAACTTCGCGCACAAGCGCAGGTTCGGAATTTTCTATTTCTTCCGGAGCCTTATCTTCTTCAACATAGGCTTTCAATATCGGGTCGAGCACAGGATAAGGCGGCAATGAATCTTCATCTTTTTGATCTGGCTTCAACTCTGCCGAAGGAGCCCGTTCTATGACGCTGCGCGGTATCAGTTCTCTCCCGGCCTCTTGATTTACATATTCGGACAGCTCGTAAATCAATGTCTTCGGCACATCTTTAACCACCGCAAAGCCGCCGGCGGTATCCCCATATAGCGTACTGTAGCCCACGGCAGTTTCGCTCTTATTGCCTGTCGTCAATACCAGCCAGCCGAACCTGTTGGAAAGAGTCATCAACATATTGCCCCTGATGCGAGCCTGAAGGTTTTCCAGTTCTATGCTGGGACTTCCCTTACTGAGAGGTTCTTCCATTGCTTTGACATACGCATCGAATACGCTGTTGATGGGCAGTGTGATCAATTCAATATTCAAGTTCTTGGCCAATGCAGCGGCATCCGAAAAAGTCCCCGTCGAAGTATATTCCGAAGGCATTGTAACGCCGACCACATTGTCAGCGCCAACAGCCTTTACAGCGATAGCCGCCGTGAGAGCGGAATCTATACCCCCACTTAACCCGATTACCACCTTCTTGAACCCGTTCTTACGGACATAGTCCTTTGTGCCCAACACCAGTGCCAGATAAATTTCTTCGATTCGACCCAAAGCCGGACATATCGAAGGCTTGAGGCAAGGCCGGCCTGTAGCAGCCTCGAATTTGAGCCGGCTAGGCTGCCCACATATGTCCCAGAGTGGGCCCTTCGTGGTTAAGGCATCTATATTGATATCCGTTACGAAGAGATCTTCTTCGAAAAATTTTGCACAACCTAAGAGTTCTCCACCGGCATCAACGACCATGCTGCCGCCGTCGAAAACTAATTCGTCCTGTCCGCCGACCATGTTTGTGTAGCAGACCAGGGTGTTAGTGGCCTTTGCAAATCGCTTAACAATCGATCTGCGCACCGCAAGCTTACCCGCGAAAAAAGGAGAGCCGGATATATTCAAAGTTATTTGTGAGTCATTTTTTATCGCGCAAGCTTCTGTGAGTGAACCTTCCACCCATATATCTTCACAAATAGTTACACAAACCCGCACTCCGCTGATTTCAAAAATAGAGCACCTGGAGCCTGGTTCAAAATATCTCTTTTCGTCAAAAACACCGTAATTCGGCAGTTCGATCTTATGATAAATATCGAGCACAGTTCCGTTGCCAAGCAAGGCGGCAGCATTCCGCGCCTTGCCATTGACGGAATCGGCAAATCCGACCAGCACTATTAGTCCTCGGCACCTGGGCGCCAACATTTCCAGCGCACGTCGGTTATCTCGAAGGAATTTCCTCCGGAACAGGAGGTCCTCAGGCGGATACCCGCATAGCGCAAGTTCCGGAAACATCACAATATCAGCTCCGGTTGCCCGCGCGCGGACGATCCATTCACTGATCTTCTCCAGATTCCCGCGGAAATCACCCACGGTCGAATTCATTTGAGCTTGAGCTATCCTTATTAGAGCCATAGTGGGATTTATATTAGCACAAATAGGAAATGGATTCAGCGTGGCGCAGCAGGGAGGAAAGTCGTTTATTGCATCAATCCGGAAATAACTGGAAAGCAATCAGGCATTCAATTGTCTGATAACGACCTCTGTGAATTGAAAAATCCAGACCTGAATATCCTAAAGCTTTCTGCTCTTACCCTTGAATGGAAAATACTTTTTGCTAAGGGAATCAAAAATCTGCTCCGCCCGTTCTTCAGTCTCCTGCACCCAAATAAGTGACTCTCCTCTTTCAAAAGGGCATCTAAACTCTTTTTCCAAAGACTTCAAAAACTCGGGCGTGACCTTTTTCGGGTCCAGACCCAGGGAGGCAATTACCATTCCGTAGCGCTCTTTTCCTTCAGTATCATTAAAAAAGAACATTTGCGTCTCCAAGGATTGCTGATTAAGAACTATTCTTAATTAGCAAGCGCAGACCGGTGACTCAGATTTTTCGCGGAATTCCATCCATCTCAAAATCTAATTACACAGGAGAGCGGGACGCGCAACTAATTTCCCTTTACGCTACGGCTTACGGGCTGCCTATGCGCTAACATTCGTGGCGACATACTGTCTGTCAAATAACCCTCTCCCGCCCCCTCTCCTTCCAGGTAAGGGGGATTGAAACCCGGCTCCCTGGACGCGAGAGGGAAGGGGAAGGGTGATAAGAGACCACTGGGCGTGGATCTTGAAAGTTGGCGCCCGATCTCCCAAGTCCCCTTTTACGAAAAGGGCATTTAATACCCCCAAGTGGGACGAAGAGAGCAGGACAATCCATCACCTATGATCGTCCTACGATTCAGGCCTAGTTGCAATTCCTTGCGATAATTCTCCAAAATGGCCCTTGATCAATCCTCTGGGGCAGGTTTAGATCCTGCCCTCACGGAAGCTTCCTGCCTTTGGCCCAACGCCTAGCAGTCGAAATACAGAGCAAACTCATACGGATGAGGTCTCGTCCTTATAGGGTTAAGCTCTGCCTCGATCTTATACTCAATCCATTTGTCGATAACGTCCTGGGTAAAAACATCGCCCTTCAGCAAGAACTCATGATCTGCTTCCAGGGCACTGAGGGCTTCTTCCAGGCTGCCTGGAGTGGACGGAACACGATCGAGTTCTTCCGGCGCGAGTGCATAAATGTCTTTATCCAGCGGTTCACCCGGATCCATTTTGTTTTCGATTCCGTCCAGGGCAGCCATGAGTATCGCGCTGAACGCCAAGTATCCATTACACGATGGGTCAGGGGTTCTGTATTCGATCCGCTTTGCCTTGGGGCTGGCGCTGTACATAGGGATGCGGCAGCAGGCGGACCGGTTTCTCGAAGAATAAGCCAGTTTGTTGGGGGCCTCAAATCCCGGAACCAATCGTTTATATGAATTCGTTGTGGGGTTACATATGCCGCAGAGAGCAGGCGCGTGCTTCAAGATTCCACCGATGGCCCAAAGCCCCTGCTGAGAAAAACCTGCGTACTTATCACCTGCAAAAATATTGGTTTCACCTTTCCAGATGCTGATGTGCGTGTGCATTCCGGAACCATTGTCTTCGAATAGAGGCTTGGGCATGAATGTCACAGTCTTACAATATTTTTTGGCAACGTTCTTCAGCACATATTTAAACCACATGAGTTGATCGCCCATCTGAACCAGAGGTGAGAACCTCATGTCTATTTCGCCCTGCCCTGCCGTGGCTACTTCATGATGCTGAGCCTCAGTACTGATCCCGAGTTTCTCCAGGATCAGGACCATCTCGGTTCGCATGTCCTGCTGTGAATCGGTGGGAGAAACCGGGAAATAGCCTTCCTTATGGCGAGGTTTGTACCCCAAATTAGGATTCTCCTCGCGACCTGTATTCCACCATCCTTCTATAGAGTCTATATGATGGAAGCCCCCGTTCGAGCTGTAGCCGTACCGAACGTCATCGAAGATGAAAAATTCCGCCTCTGGTCCAAAATAAGAGGTGTCTCCTAGTTTGGTGTACTTGAGGTAAGCTTCCGCTTTTTGAGCAATATTGCGCGGATCTCTGGTGTAGCGTTCCTTTGTCACAGGATCCACGATGTTGCAGATCAGGGAAAGGGTTGGATGCTGCATGAAAGGATCCATCACCGCTGTGGCCGGATCTGGAACCACCAACATGTCCGAAGCGTGAATAGGTTGCCAGCCACGTATAGATGAACCGTCAAACCCGAAGCCGGCTTCAAAGGAATCCTCTTCAAGCTCGTGGAGCGGAACGCTGAAATGTTGCCACATTCCAGGGAAGTCCATGAATTTGAGATCGACCATTACGGCCCCATTCTTCTTGGCGAATTCAATCACCTCTTTTGGTCCCATTTATAACTCCTTCTACTATAAGATTTACGCAGGCATTCATCAGTCCTGCTGCCTTCGAATCGCTGACACGGAGAAAATCCCACCGTTAGATACGGTAGGGCCTGTATTCCAAGCCACTCGGACTTACATTCTTGCACTGAGAATAGGGCTTCAGGTCATCTCCCGCACTCTTTCTGCCGTTTTGCGCAGTAAAAAATATCGAACCTCTTCGCCATCCAGAGCTGCTCTGGGCAAAGTGGCTGATCAAGTTCCACCACCTGCGATATTCTCATAAAGCGTCTTCGTCACGCTCTCCTGTCCTGATGCGAACAACGGTCGTGACCGGGATGACAAATATTTTACCGTCTCCTATGCTGCCGGTTCTTGCAGCGGCCACAATTTTCTCGATCACCTGGTCCACGAGTTCCGAAGGGACTACCATTTCCAACTTCACCTTGGGCAAAAAGTCCACCAGGTATTCGGCCCCTCGGTATATTTCCTTGTGCCCTTTTTGGCGGCCAAACCCTTTCACCTCGGTGACGGTCATTCCATGCACGCCCAACGAACTAACGGCTTCTTTCACGTCGTCCAATTTGAAGGGCTTAATTATTGCTTCCACCTTTTTCATGCTTACCCCCAGTAAAGTTAGGGTCCAAATATTTACATACCTAAAATTTAGGCATGCGGCAACACGATCACGCTATGATGCGTCGTGTGTTCCGCATACAGTAACACACCCCGTGAATACAGTTCCCTTGAATATTCACGGGGTGCCCGGTGAAAGCTCGTCCGCCCTTTTATGAAGCAATGACCGTGCCAAGTTCGATTATTAACTACGCGCGTCAATAAGTTGTAATATTTAAACAAAATTTCTTTGCACGCGCATAATGAACCGACAGTAGGTTCAAGCGTCCATACATTTCTGTAGAATCGGTTAGAAAAATGTGACATTTTTGTGCCTTGAACAGCCATCCGAAGTCCTTCACCCTTGATACTTGGAACCAATACAAAAACAATCCACTGTTAAATCGCGTCCAGATCGCGTTCGCCTGTGCGAATTCGAACTATACCTTCGACAGGCGTGACGAAAATCTTTCCGTCCCCAATGGTGCCCGTACGGGCTGCAGAGATTATTTTCTCGACAACCTGCTCTACAATTTCAGCGGGCACGACCATTTCCATTTTGATTTTGGGCAGGAAATCCACCAGGTATTCCGCCCCACGATATATCTCTTTATGTCCCTTTTGTCGCCCGAATCCTTTCACTTCCGTTACAGTCATACCTTGCACACCGATTGAGCTGAGCGCCTCTTTTACGTCATCTAATTTAAAAGGTTTGATAACCGCCTCGATTCTTTTCATGAAAACACCCTTTCGTATCAAATGGATTCGGTTACAGGTTATACGCTGTTTCTCCGTGAGCAGAGGTATCCACGCCGGTCTCCTCTTCTTCGTCGGTTACCCGTAATCCCATTACGGCTTTGATAATATAAAGGATGATCAAAGTCACTACGAGCGAATAGATTGTCGTTGCCAAAACCGCTATTACCTGAGGCCCCAACTGAGCAGCGCTTCCAAAAAATAAGCCGTCTGCTCCGCCAAATGCTTTCGAAGCAAAGAATCCTATGGCCAAGGTTCCCAAAATACCGCCGACTCCGTGAATTCCTACAACGTCCAAAGAATCATCGTATCCGAGAGTTGTCTTAGCCAGGACTGCCAGATAGCACACCACTCCCGCAATTAATCCAATGATAATCGCCGATCCCGGTCCGACGAACCCTGAAGCGGGCGTTATCGTTGCCAATCCGGCGATGGCGCCGGATGCTGCGCCTAAAGTGGTCGGTCTGCCTTTGAGCCCCCATTCGGCAAAGACCCAGGCCAGCGCTCCCATAGCCGCAGACATGTGCGTGACCACGAAAGCCATGGTAGCGGTTTCGTTTGCTTTCAGGGCGCTGCCCGCGTTGAAACCGAACCACCCGAACCAGAGTAGGCCGGCCCCCAGCAAGGTGAGCGTCACATTGTGAGGTATCATCGGAAGCATGCCGTATCCTTTGCGCTTACCAATCACCAGAGCGCATGCCAGAGCCGCCACACCTGAATTGATGTGCACTACGGTGCCCCCTGCAAAATCCAGGGCGCCTATCCTTGCAAGCCAACCGCCAGGTCCCCAGACCCAATGAGCCACTGGGCAATAAACGAAAGTCATCCACAATACCATGAATACGATGAACGAGCTGAACTTCATACGCTCGGCAAATGCCCCAGAAATAAGCGCGGGGGTAATTATGGCGAACATACACTGAAATATCATAAAGGTGGCGCCCGGAATCGTCTGATCCGGCCAAGGGGCTCCACCTACCCCGCTTAGCCCGAAATGCCGGAAGCCGCCAATCAGCCCCCCAAAAGCATCCGGCCCGAAAGACAAGGTGAATCCATAAACAAACCATATAGCTGTTGCAAGTCCCATAAGGAAGAAGCTGTGCATCATGGTCGAGAGCACGTTTTTGGATCGGGTAAGGCCTCCATAGAACATGGCCAGACCAGGAGTCATCAAGAGGACCAATGCGGACGAAGCAAGGACCCATGCGTTATCGGCAGGATTCATTTGGCGTACCTCCAGAGGCTGTAATCCTGTTAGAAAAAACTTTCCTACAGGAGCAAAGTTACACTTTTGGCAGGAGAGCAACCCGCGTGCCAAAAGAACTTCTGGAGGTTCTCTTGCTGACTAACGTGCTAATATAATTTTAATTTCATGGAATATTCAGAGGAGAGTGGCCGAATTGTATTTCACATTCGGCTACCACTCCGTAGGATATCCGAAAATTCAGTTACATTATTGTACGATTGACCTCACCCCTTGATATGGATTGTCGACCGACCCCACCATCTCAGACAGCGTCGGTGCCCTTTTCGCTCGTCCTGATCCGTATTACGGTCTCCACCGGTGTTACGAATATTTTGCCGTCCCCAATAGTCCCAGTACGCGCGGCGGCAACGATCTTTTCGATAACCTGGTCTGCCATTTCCGTGACCACAACTGTTTCGATTTTTATTTTAGGGAGGAAATCCACCAGATATTCGGCCCCGCGGTAGATTTCTTTGTGCCCCTTTTGCCTTCCGAAGCCTTTGACTTCGGTGACGGTCATCCCCTGCACTCCAATCGAACTAAGCGCCTCCTTTACGTCATCCAATTTGAAGGGCTTAATAATCGCTTCGATTTTCTTCATTGTTATTTCCTTTTTCACTTGCCGAATATCCATAGCCAATCAGGCTCCCGGCTAAAGAAAGACGAGTCCACAATTCCGGGAAATTGGCATTTATATGTTGTAACCAGCCTCACCGTGGACAGAGGTATCAACTCCGACTACTTCGTCCTCCTCGCTGACTCGCAGCCCCATCACAGCCTTGATGATGTAAAGAATTACGAGAGTCACGACGAATGAGTAGACGATGGTGGCGACCACGGCCACTATCTGAATCCAGAGCTGTCCGGGGTTCCCAAAGAACAGACCCCCCTCTGTCGAGGCGTTGATGAGTTTGGATGCGAAAAGGCCGGTGGCTATAGCGCCCCATGTCCCGCCAATGCCATGGACGCCGACGACATCCAATGAATCGTCATACCCGAGCCCGACC
This sequence comes from Desulfomonilaceae bacterium, assembly GCA_052144015.1. Taxonomy (GTDB): domain Bacteria; phylum Desulfobacterota; class Desulfomonilia; order Desulfomonilales; family Desulfomonilaceae; genus DATJPW01. The sequence continues at coordinate 15,849 of JBKQRG010000319.1, read as the reverse complement.
TTGGCCAAAACCGCCAGATAGCAAACTACACCGGCGACGGCACCGATAATGACGGATGATATAGGGCCGACAAATCCGGATGCCGGAGTGATTGCCACAAGCCCTGCCACTGCCCCGGACGCCACGCCCAGCGTGGTGGGCTTACCTTTTATTATCCATTCCGCAAATACCCAGGACATTGCCGCGGCAGCAGTGGCCATGTGAGTCACCACAAAAGCCATTGAAGCCGATTCTCCCGCTGTCAGTGCGCTCCCCGCATTGAATCCGAACCACCCGACCCAGAGAAGGCCGGCGCCCAGCAATGTCAAAGTAAGATTGTGAGGAGGCATTGCGGCCGTTCCGTAACCTTTTCGCTTCCCGATGACCAGAGCGCATGCCAGAGCCGCCACACCGGCATTGATGTGAACTACCGTTCCGCCGGCGAAATCCAGTGCGCCCAATCCCGAGAGCCAGCCACCGGGACCCCACACCCAATGGGCTATTGGACAGTAGACAAAAGTCATCCAGAGAATCATAAACACAATGAACGAACTGAACTTCATTCGCTCGGCAAAGGCGCCAGAAATCAGGGCTGGGGTGATGACCGCGAACATACACTGGAATATCATGAAAGTAGTTCCGGGAATGGTCATGGTCTTGGAAGGATCGGCCAGGTCAGGGAATAATCCTGCGCCGATGCCGTTTAATCCAAAATAGGAGGTCCCGCCCAGGAGTCCGCCGAAGGCATCCGGCCCAAAAGCAAGACTGAATCCATAAAATAGCCAGATTATGGATGCAAGCCCCATAAGGAAGAAGCTGTGCATCATGGTTGACAAAACGTTCTTGGCGCGGGTCATACCACCATAAAACATGGCCAAACCCGGGGTCATCAAGAGCACCAGTGCCGACGAGACCAGGACCCACGCGTTGTCGGCTGCATTCATTTTGGAACACCTCCAAGTGAACTCGCGTCCAGCCGTTACTCTTAGCCGAATTATTGCAGATGGGATGATACTCGGTTTAGTGAAACAGCTGCTTGGTTCAAATTCGAAATTCCTCTATATCCTCGCCTCGCCGGTCCGGAGTTATCCCACGCTCCGAACTCGATCCGCCGGAATGCTTGCCGGCACTGGAGTTCTCAAGAAAGAATGGCGAACCGGTCCAAGTTGGATTGATCAAAAAGCAATCTCAATGCCAATTAACGGCCAGCAAGTTTTTGAAAACACATCAGCTTGATTTTGCAGCTTTTTATTCGAAGAATCGGGGGATGGCGAGACCGTCGCCTATGTGCCAGAGCTACATAATGGTATGTTCAACTAACTATTGTGACGTTCTTGTGCGAAATCGCTTGGCGTCTATACCCAACTTCTCTACTCGCAAACCCATGATCCGCTCGGATATTCCTAGTGCCCTCGCGGCCTTTGCCCTATTGCCTCGCGAAGCCTTTAAAGCATCCAAGATGAGATCTCTCTCGACAGCATGCAGAGTGCTTTCCAATGTCCCGCTATGTGTTGTTCCACTGGCTTCAGCTGTTTGAAGAGTCGGCGGGAGATGGTGCCCGTGAATCACGGAATCCGCGCTCAGTAACACGGCCCTTTCAACGCAGTTCTCCAATTCCCGCACGTTTCCAGGCCAATGATAGCTCATCAGCATGTCTATAGCGGGGGTGGAAATCCGGCGAACGGCCTTGTGATTGAGTCTACTGTATCTTTCTATGAAAAAATCGGCCAGCAGCGGAATATCTGTCTTGCGCTCACGAAGAGGCGGAACATGGATGGGGAACACGTTGAGCCGATAGTAAAGATCCTCTCTGAATTTAGCTTCTCGGATAAGTTGTTCCAGCGGCCTATTTGTCGCAGTAATCACTCTCACATTCGTTTTAATAGTCGCCGTCCCGCCGACGCGTTCGAACTCTTTCTCCTGAATCACACGCAGAAGTTTGATCTGAGTTGTTGGAGAAAGGTCGCCAATCTCATCCATGAAAATGCTGCCGCCGTGCGCTATTTCGAAACGCCCTTTCCGCGTGGCTATTGCGCCGGTAAACGCGCCTTTCTCGTGGCCGAATAATTCACTTTCAACGATGCTTTCCGGCAACGCGCCGCAGTTGACTTTTACAAAAGGCTTCTCCGCGCGGTGGCTGTTATAGTGGATCGCATGGGCCACAAGCTCCTTTCCCGTCCCGCTTTCTCCTCTTATAAGAACAGTTGTATCGCTCCTGGATACTTGGGCGATTAGATCGTACACAACCTGCATACCTTTTGAATTTCCGATGATATTGGAAGGCCTGAACCGTTCCTTTAGCTGAATTTGAAGCCTCAGATTCTCTTCCAAAAGTCGATGCCGCTCTTCTTGGGCAGATTGTCTCAAGCGTACTGCCTGAGCGATCATGGACGCGATTATCGATAGTAGACGCACGTCTTCTTCGAACCCGATACCTTCCGCAAACAAGCGGTCCGCACTCAGTGCCCCTATGACTTCGTTGCCCAATTTGATGGGAACACATAGGAAAGATACGTCTTTTTTACGTGGGTCTTTCCTGGCTCCAGTACGATCCAAGAACAGCGGTTCCTCGGATATGTGAGGAACGACGGCCGGTTTTCCAGTAGCGATGACTTTTCCGGTCACTCCTTCTCCGGGTCTGTATCTTCCGCGTTCCATTTGTATTTCTGAAAGTCCATGCGCCGCCTCGATAAATATTTCGCCCGATTGCCGGTTGAGAAGGGTCAGCGTCCCACGCATCATTCCCATATGTTTTGCAATGGCCTCTAACACCGGTCCAACAACATCTCGGAGATCAAGGCTCCGGTCAAGGATTTGACTGATATCGAAAAGGAGCAGCAGCTCCAGTAATTCTCTTTTCACTTTTGGTTCTCTGCTTCGGTTTGCCATGCCTGTCTCGTTTTGAGGGTGCTGATTATCGCATTGAGTGCAAAATGCTACGAAATTGTAGGATACTCAAAAGGAATTGTCAAAGATGTATTTTTCAGGATTTCTTGTCATCGTACACATTTCAATTAGTCCGCCGCTTGACTGGGCAGGCCTCAAGTTCTAAGGTAGATACCATGATTAGCCTTGAAAACGGGCTCGTACTGCGTCCCAATGATAAACCTGTCGATGACGTACCGGGGTCTTGCATGTTCTTGCGTATCGCATTACTGATTCTTTTTTCCATTTTCTCCGGTGCCTCCTGGGTTTGCGGCATGACCATCGCATCGGGACCGGCCCAGGAATACATCTTCAAAGAAGGAAAAAGATATTACGATTCCGGGGATTTCGACCGCGCTCGCGCAACTTGGGAGAACATCCTGCCGGATACGCTTTACGGCCCGGTTGCATATCTGCTGTTGGCCAGGAACAGGGCGTCCGGCAATGCTAATCAGGCTGAAATGCTTCTAAAAGACCTACTCAGCAAACATCCAAACACCGTTTATAATGGCCGGGCCCGTGAAGCCCTCGCGGATGTTCTTTGCCGGCAGGCCAAACCGGAAGCGAAGGCGCTGCTGCTATCCATGATGGAAAAGGCTCCTGAGAGAGATAAGCCGGCTTTGCTATTACTTTTGGGTAATTTGGAAAAATCCATTGGGAACTATTCTGACGCTGCTTCGCATTATAGGATCCTTTTTCTGAACTATCCTGCTTCAGTCGAGGGCCTGAAAGCGACCGATGAGCTCGCTCGGATGATTTTCCACGGAAAAATGGCCAAACCCGAGTATTCTGAAGCCGAGCAGCTGAACCGCGCTGCTCGCCTTTTTGCTAAAGGACGGTTCGATCTGGCTGCTGACATATATACTGCCCTGTTAAAGGGCAAACCGCGGGACACGTCTCTGATGCTCAAACTGGCCCAGTGCCGCTATAAAGATCGTCAGAATCAAAAAGCCCTAGGCATTCTGAAGGAACTGCTCGAGGGTGCCTTGCCTGAAAAACAGCGCACAGAAGCGCTTCACACCATGAGCCTCATTTATTGGAGGCTGGACAAAGAAAAAGACTTTGAATTCTGCTGTAATAAAATCCTGTCCTCCGGTTCCGCTGCGGCAAAAAAAAAGGCCCTTTTCAATTTAGGGGCATATAATTTTGAAAAAGGCAGATTTCCAGCGGCCCAGAATCACTTCAACAAACTTCTTACGGCCAATCCAGAGCCTTCAGTAAAGGTAACCATTAGATGGAAACTCGCTTGGATCAAGTATCTTAACCATGATTACGGTGCTGCGGCGGAGGCATTTCATGAAGCGCGAAAGGGAGCATCCGGCGATAGAATTGAGAACCCATCCAAATATTGGCAAGCTCGTGCTCTTATACAGAGCCGTCGTCCTAAAGACGCGGAACCTCTGCTCAGAGAATTGGCGCTTAATTCACCATTGGATTATTATGGTCTTGAAGCCGCTCGCGTACTGAAATCCCTGAATCCAGGATCGGAACGGGAAAAGAAATCTGACCAACTATTTCCGGAGCTAAAACTTACCCCGGTGGAGAGCTCTAATAGCATGATCGCGGCTGCGTTGAAATTGATGGCCATAGGGTTGGACGATTTTGCCTTAGTCAACCTTGAAGCGCTTCCCAAATCTATGAAGTCGTCGCCTGCTGTCGCGTTTGTGTCGGCACGGGCAGCTTATAGGGCCGAACAGTATCGGATTGCGCATGAAGCCTTGGCGCTGGGTTTCAAATCATTCATGGAGAATCCCCCTTCGAATGCGCCTGCTGAGTTCGTGGAGATGGCTTTCCCACGTATCCACTTGAATCACACGACTCAGGTCGCCGCGAGGCATTCGATTGATCCCCATCTGGTATGGGCAGTAATGCGGCAGGAGAGCCGTTACGACGCGTCCGCAATCTCGCCGGCCGGCGCTTTGGGCCTGATGCAGATTACTCCCGGAGCTGCCGGGCTCTCCAGATCTCATGGCAAGATCCCGGCCAAGGCCATTGCTGAGATCCTTGATCCAAAACAGAATGTGTCGTTGGGAATAAAGATATTGAGCAAGAACCTGGCGGGGTTTAATGGGAAAATTATCCCTGCTGTGGCATCCTATAATACGGATATCAGAAAAGTCAGGGAGTGGTTGCATAAGAATGGCAAGATGAAAGATGATGAGTTTATCGAGAATATGCCGTACATTGAAACTCGAATTTACGTCAAAAAAGTCCTGGCTGGGTATCGAGCATACAGCCGGTTATACGGAAAAAAAGAATTTGCAGAACTGTGGTAGCAGAATGGACGATAGCTCAAGAAATAACGATGAGAAGCTGGTTGACGTCACGCCTTATCTAAAGTTGGTAATCGACAAAGATGGTCGATGGTTTCAAAACGGCTCTGAAATAATCCATCCTGAAATATATAAGTACTTTAATGGGTTACTGGAAAAGGCCACCGATTCCGAATATCGGATCCGGATGAATAATGAAATCTGTCGAGTCGAAGTGGAGGATGCCCCTTTTGTAGTTCAGGCCGTTCACGAGGTTGAAAAAGCCACTATCTGCATACGTCTAAACGACGGGTCGGAAGAGCCGTTCAGGCCTGAATTGTTCTGGATCGGAAAGGATAATGTTCCCTATTGCCACGTAAAAAACGGCTCATTTCATGCGAGGTTCTCACGACCGGCATATTATGCGTTAGCCCCCTATATTGTTGCTGATGCAGATGAACGGAATTTCTTCTTGCACATTGACGGACAGCGAACGCTAATTAACAATTCACAACCTACTCTCAAATCATAATGGATTCCTGAACTACAACTGGTTCCAAAATCTTCATTGAATGTCATGATGCTGCACTATTCGTAAGGACGGTTCGTGAACCGCCCTAGACCACGGCGGCTCTCGAAGCGCCTCTATCCGTAATTCACATATAGCGTTTTGCAACCAGTTGTCGTAAATCCCGGCCCCTTGACACTGGCCGGACCAATGAAAATCTGAAGTCGTAGGATAGTACGGAGTTAGCCCGAGGTCCATCTATATCTAAAACTCATCTGGCCAAGGAGGTTCAGGAAATGTTCGAACTTGAGCCCTGGAGAAAAAGAGTGGAAAACGCTCCGGCAACCTTTCGCCGTGAATTTGATGACCTTATGCAAAGGTTTTTTGGGGCCGAGCGGCTTGACTGGCTGTCAGGTCGCGGTTTTTCGCCCGCAGTGGATATTTCTGAAAACGACAGCGAAGTGCTTGTGAAAGCTGAACTCCCGGGGATCGATCAGAAAGATATTGAAGTCAGTTTATCGGGAGACGTGCTAACCATTAAGGGTGAAAAGAGAGAAGAGAAAGAAGAAAAAGGTGAAAATATCCACAGAATCGAGCGCTCTTATGGCAGCTTTTCTCGTGCCTTCACCCTGCCCTGCGAAGTGAAAAGTGAGGCGATTGAAGCGAAATTCAAAGATGGAGTGCTTTCTCTTAAACTCCCTAAGAGCGAGACCAGCAAGAAGAAATCCATAAAGATCAACGTAGAATAATTTGACCTTACAAAATGCAAGGGAGAGCTTGTCCTAGTTTCCCCCGGGAGGCTCTCCCATTTGCTTGAGATTTGTGTATTTTTCTGTCCGCGACCACAGCGCGGGAATTGTGCCGGGATAATGTGCCGCTTTCAATATCTGAAAATAAGAATTCAGTCATCAAGTTGTCTGGGGGACGAAGCACCTCCAGAAGCAATTGCGGCCCAAGCAAAACAACCGCTAACGTGCGCGGATCTTCATCGTTTCACTCCTCGAAATTAAAATCAGATTAATCGCCGAATGGCATCTTCGCGTTGTATGCCTAGGCGCGTTATGATATCAAATGGATGTTTTTCGCTGAATGCCTCGAATGGGCATGCATCAAAATCGGATAATCTCTGTGATGCAATGAGTTCACAAGAAAATATTGTTCGCGGAATTCTGAATAAGATTGGGATTGAGATCGGTGGTCCGAATCCCTGGGATATCCAGGTGAAGGACGACAGAATGTATGCGCGGGCCTTGCGAGACAAAAATCTTGGACTCGGCGAATCTTATATGGAGGGCTGGTGGGAATGTCCTCGAATCGATCAATTCATCTACCGAGTGCTCATCGCTGGAGTAGAAGGACAGGTCCCGGGCGGATGGAAGCTGCTCATTCCGTACGTCCAGGCCGTGCTATTCAATCGTCAGTCAAGAACCCTCTCTCGTGAAGTTGCTGAACAACATTACGATCTCGATAGTGGGCTCTTTATGAGCTTCCTGGACCCTTATAATCAATACAGTTGCGCATATTTCAACGGTACTGACGATTTGAACAAAGCTCAGCTCAATAAGATGGACCTGATTTGCAGAAAACTTGAGCTTAAGGCCACGGATCATCTTCTGGATGTCGGATTCGGCTGGGGCGGCTTGGCTAAATTCGCGGCTGAAAAGTACGGGTGCAAAGTGACCGGCGTAAATATATCCAGTGAGCAAATCCGGTACGCTAAAGACTTTTGTAAAGGGCTTCCGATAAAGATTCTCGAACAGGATTATCGAGATATTCAAGGGACGTTCGACAAGATTGTGTCAGTCGGCATGTTTGAGCATGTCGGCGTCAAAAATTACAGAAAATTCATACAAGTCGCGCATCGATGTCTCAGCAAGGACGGCATCTTTTTATTGCACACCATTGGTAGCAATGAATCCAAAATAAAAGCTGATCCCTGGATCACAAAGTACATATTTCCTAACGGCGTGCTGCCCAGCATTGCCCAAATCAGTAAAGCCGCCGAAGGACTTTTTGTAATTGAGGATCTGCACAATCTGGGGCCACATTATGATAAGACTTTAATTGCCTGGCATAATAATTTTCAAAGTGCCTGGCCTAAACTCAAGAACCGATTCGGCGACAAGTTCAAAAGAATGTGGGAGTACTATTTGCTCTCGTGTGCCGGCGCATTCCGTGCCCGAGATATTCAGCTTTGGCAGATTGTTTTCACGAAATACGGTACAATCCAACCCATTTGCAGGTAAGGGCAGACTAGCCCTCACTTACAAGGCGGTTCGTTCTGTCATTGCGAGGGCGTAGCCCGTGGCAATCCCTATCGCGCAGGGGATTGCTTCGCTCCGCTCGCAATGACACACCTCCTTTTTCGCACGCGTAACTCAAGGCTCACAACGTCAGACGACGCTTCTCCTCTTGACTCTTCGAGGACAGAACTTAATTTCACAACAGACGGTTCGTACATGATTTCAGATCGGCGGTTCGCGTGCAGGATTGACCGTACAGACGCCTGCCGCATGACTGATCACCACGCGGTAATTTAGGGTCTGGACACGCAAGCAGCATACTGCTTTTTGCGAACCGCCGTCATGTCAAATTGGGCTTCTGCCCGGATTGAGGTTTAAATGAGGAAGAGCAAAGGTCCACCATATTCCCAATATAGCTGTTGTGTTCGCAGCTCTTGTTCCAAATTTGACTCTATGCTGGAAGTGGCTGATTGTTACAATCGTGACGGAAAAGTCGTCAGGAATTGTTCTGGTTGTAAATAGCTGATAGGTTCATTCCGCTTGAGTTGGATTAAGCATGAGTTCGCTTAGACCTGGTTCAAACACGAAACGGTTTGTAAAGCGGCCGGCAAGACGAGCACAAACGATTTGTCGATCAGACCGGATATAAGATTGCTTATGTACCTGCAATTTTATTTGTCAAAAACCACGATGCTGTCAAAATATGCTAATTTATGATCCGGCGATTGACCAGAAACTAACTGCCGGGAGCGAATTACCATAGAACCGTTTCGTGATCCAGCGCCGGCCAGCCATAGACGTTGGGCTATCTTTATAATCGGCAGCATCAATTTTCTGATTTCGATGTTCTACCGAGTGTCCACCGCGGTAATAAGCCCTTTTTTGGTTAGAGATCTAGGATTCACGAATGCCCAACTCGGCGATCTAGCCGCTGTCTTCTTCTACGCTTTTGCTCTGAGCCAGATACCCATCGGAATTGCTTTAGATCGCCTTGGATCCAGGATAACCATGTTCTTCCTGGCCCTTGCGGCAGTGGGGGGAGCTGTGTTGTTTGCCTTGGGGCAAACCCCGAGCGATTTGATAATAGCCAGAGCGCTTCTGGGAATAGGCATGAGCGGTAACCTCATGATCATATATGCCCTCCTGGCAGCCTGGTTTCCGCTGGACCGGTTTGCGTTTTTGGGCGGATTGCTGGTTTCCATTGGCGTTGCCGGAAATCTCTTGGCAGCCACTCCGCTAACTCTACTGACCATTTCGATCGGATGGAGAACAAGCTTTCTGATTTTTGCCGGGATAAATGCTGCTGTTGTAACAATATTTCTCGTGGTGGTGAGAGATCGTCCGGATTCGTCTGCGCCCATCGGGCTAAACACGGGTTCAGCAATAGCCGGGCTTGGACATTTGCTCAGGATGTACAGCTATTGGGCCATTAGTCTTAGCCAATTTGTCCGTTATGGCTACTTTGCAGCTCTGCAAAGCCTCTGGGTCGCCCCATTTCTCATTTATGGTTTAGGATTCAGTGAAATCGCTGCGAGCAACGCGATTTTCTTTCTCGGATTGGGTTATATGATCAGCCTGCCATTAAGCGGCTGGTTCAGCGACAGTGTGCTCCAATCGCGTAAAGCGGTTATATTGGGCACGATGTGGGGACTTTGCCTGCTTTCCGGCAGTGTAATTTGGTGGACTCAAACAGTGCCGATGTGGCTGGTGATGGCGACTCTTTTTGGTGTCGGTGTCACAGCAGCGCCGGGACAAATAATGTATGCTCACATTAAAGAGCTTCTTCCACCGACAATGGTCGCTCAAGCAATGACTGCTGTGAACATGTTTACTGTGCTTGGAGCCGGAGTAATGACCCACATTTTGGGTTTTGTAATCGGACGAGAGCCATCAAATCTGGCCGGGCCATCGGATTTTAGTTTGGTGTGGTATGTGGGTGTTATAACCGTCGGTCTGGCCTGTTTCATGTACAGCTTGGTTCCTGAAAGCCCCGCGTTTAAGCGGCCAGATGTTGAAAAAGGCTAGTAAGGGCTTTAAAATAAACAAAAAAAGTCGGGGCAGTTTGTCATGGAATTTTCCGCATTGGGGAAATGGCTCATTTTTTTCGGATTATCTATAGCAGCCATCGGCATCCTGGTATGGCTTGCCGGAAAATCAGGACTGCCGTTCGGAAGTCTCCCCGGCGATATTCGGGTTGAAAGGCCCGGCTTCTCGTTCAATTTCCCTCTGATGACCGGTATTGTAATCAGTATAATAATTACCCTGATTTTGAATGTCGTGCTCTGGTTTTTCCGCAGGTAATCCGGGCCGCTCGCCTGTTCCGGCCCTGGTGCTCAGCTCTTCATCTTCCATAACGTGTCTCTCGAACAACTCTTGCAAGCAGGTCCGCGAAAGATTCGGCTTCATCACGGGTCAGCAAGGAACCAGGCACAGTCAGGACCAGGTGTAGCCGCTTACGATAAATGAAAGCATACAAATTTATCTGGGCATTTCCTGCGAGCTTGTATCCGGTGCCATGAACGTCAATTATTTCAAATCCGCCTGCATATTTAAGAAATGAATCTTCGCCGGGTCGGCCTTCTATAAGCTCCGGCCAGACTACTCCAAGGAATCCCACCGCTATCGAGAATTTTTGGCTTCTCATAAAATAACTTGCTACTCTTTGCCGGATGACAAAAGGGAACAAAGTAAAGAGGGCGGCTCCCATTGAAAGGGATCCGCGGACTATCAGGTCTATATTCCTGCTGAGCTGTTTCTTGCGGCTTTCGGCAACTGAATGAGCAAACTCGGCGAGGTTATTCCGCTCTTCCGGTGTTGATCGGAAGAAAATAGTTGAGCTGTAATTCTTTTCATCTTCTCCGCCGAATCTTTGCCTCATGTTCACCGTGACGACGCTCGTATTCGTCCCAGGAAAGATATTCTTGTTTCTATTCCATTCATCCAAAGCTCGATTCGCGCAAACGACAATATGATCCACAAGGTTGATTCCTGCTTCCGCAACGTTGGTTTTTATTTCTTGAAAATCTTCTGTGGGGAAAACTCGGAGCACGTGCTGTTCGGTGAGATCATGCGCCTTCCCGGTCCCGTGTGGTACTGCGGGCTTTTCCTTTCGATACTTCAGATCTCGGAGTACTTGGCGTGCCAAATGTTTCAAACTGGTTTTCCCGTGTTTCGAAGCCTTTTTCTTGGACGTAGAAAACACGTACGTCATATATTGCCATTCAGACGAACGTCCGTTGATCAACCCATCATACCGCCCTATCATTTCACTCACTATTTTTAGGGCCATACCCGCATCCGCGGCCATATGGTGAAATATGAATACCAGCAGAAAATATTCAGGCTGAAAGCGCATAACATGGACTTCGAGGGGAGGCTCATGCCAAAGGTCCCATTGCTTGTCCAACCCGGGCCTCAGGTGATCCATGATGGCATTGAAGCTCCCTTCCGGTCCAGTGGGTCGGCTCACGTCAGATACAATGACTGGAATTTCCAGGTCGGGATGATCCTCTCTGAAAAGGAATAATTTTGCTCCCTCGCGAAGTTCCCGTAGCGTGCCTGTGAGCATTGGAAATGCGTGCGAGACTTCTTTCACTGCAAGCCTAAAAACTTCTTCGTCAAAAGGTCCCTTTGCTTCGGCAGCCATCATGATGATGTTTTTGGCGTTCCGGAAACTACTCAGTACCATTAATTCGGACATGACATCGAGTTTTCGTAATTCCGACAAGGGACTCAAATCCTCCAATGCGGTATTGTAGTAATTAGGCTTCGGACAAGCTGAGGATCTTGCCACGCTTGTGCTCAAACTTACATTTAGTGATCGGGTTTTGCAATCGGCCAAACAGGTTACAAAGTCGAAATAGCACACCGGAATCTCATGTTTAGCCCAGGGGACCAATTTTTCATTTCGAAACCGAGGGTCCTCCGAAACTATTGCGCTACATGGTAGAATAGCCGAAAATAGTACTCCAGCCCACGGTCAAATACGAAGATTTTAACGGGAGCTTCACGCAATGATAGACAAATTTTGGTACTTCATAATGGTACCTATGGTGTACCTCGCGTTTGCGTGGTGCGTTGTATGGATAATTATCAAAATCATGGATATTCTCAAAACGTCTAATTTTCCACCAACGCTGCGGATTTTTCCGGAATCTAAGACGCGGAGTGTACCAGAATATCCTTTGGCCGCTGCGGCCTGGGATGCTTTTACTATGCCGTCCGTGCGAAAGCACAATAGTGTGCTTTGGGTTTTCCTTTGCATTTTTCATCTATCTATCGCTCTGCTCATACTGGCCCATATCGATCTATTACCACACGTGAATATTATGCCAGCGGCCTCCGAGCACATGATAGGAAACGGGGCTATCGGCATTGCCGTGACCATTTCCATACTCTATTTTTTGTTCCGTCGATTTCGAACGCCGGTGCGCGAAGTTTCAGTGCCGGCCGACTATTTGCTGCTGATCTTGCTTTTAGCCATAGTCGTAACGGGCGACATAATGAGTTGGGGCAACTCATGGGCCGAAAACGGTTTCGTGATAACCAAAAGGGATTTCGGGAATTATTTCTATAGCCTCCTGCGGTTTACTTTCTCCGATCCACGTGAATTCCTTACAGGCTCTCACTACGCAGTTATAGGCACTCATGTGCTCTTGGCGAATTTGTTTCTAATAGTTTTGCCATTTAGCAAGATCATGCATGTGTTCTTTGCAGTGCCGATGAACAAACTGAGGAGAGGCTAATCATGGAACAGTCGGAAAAGAAAGAACTCCTAGGCTTAATGGCCGAGAAATTGAACCGATCCCTGAAAATGTACCTGGATAATTGCACTCGCTGCGGTGTCTGCATTGATGCGTGCCATGCATATGCGTCCACGGGAGACATTCGGTATAGTGCGGTTGCGCGAGCACAGAATATACGTAGGCTATTCGAAAATTACCACAAATTCACCGGCAAAGTGGCGCCGTGGTTAAACGAAGCAGTTGAACTCGATGAAAGATGGATGGAAAAGGTTTACGAGACCGCCTTCACCTGTACCGGGTGCCGACGCTGCATGACTTATTGTCCCTTTGGTATTGATACGCAACAAATTCAGGCCATTGCCAAGGCCATGCTCATCGGCGCGGATATGGATCCCAAGCCGCTGACAATGCGTGCAAAGGCTGAAATTGATAAAGGTCAGAAACTCGAAACGACCAAAGAGAAATTCGCCAAAGAAGTGGAAAAAGTCCGCGCGGAGATGATCGAAAAATGGCCGAGGACAGGCGGTTACGATCTGATCCCGCTGGATGTGAAGAACGCGGATGTGCTCTTTGTTTCCATGGCAGAGAAGCCCTCGATCCTCACGGCTGCGAGAATCCTGAACGCTGCCCGTGAAAGATGGACGTTGAGCTGCTTTGAAGCAGTTAATTTCGGGGCATTTCTCGGCAGCCAATCCATGACTGAGCAGATTTATCAAAGGATTGTTACGGAAGCCGAGCAACTCGGTGTCAAGGAACTGGTCATTTGCGAGTGCGGGACCGCATACCGATTAATGAAGCATGTAATCGGCAAGCGAAGCTTCAGTGTGATTACATTCATGGAACTTATCGATCGATATATTCGGGACGGAAGGATCCAGCTGGACAAATCGAAAATTGAAGGAACTATCACTTATCACGATCCCTGCCAAATTGCTCGCAATGGCGGCATCTACGAAGAACCTCGGAACTGCCTGAAAGCGGTGACTAATGATTTCATCGAAATGACCCCGAACCGGCAGGCAAACTGGTGCTGCGGAGGAGGAGGCGGACTCGTCATTGCAGCGGAGCCGGAATTTCGCATGTTGACTTCACGAGTGAAGGCCGATCAAATAAAGGCCACGTCCGCTGACATTGTAGCGACGGCATGCGAAATGTGCTTTGCCCAGCTCAAGGATTTAAACGACGATTATGAGTTGGACTTGCGGGTAAGCTTGGTCTCGGACCTCGTGGCGGAAGCTTTGGTAGAAAATTAGAGTGGAGCATCTAAATTATGTACACTATTCATCCATTGGCAGTAGGTTTCAACGAAACCGATCAGGGAATAATGACCTATCAGCGTTATTATGGAAAACGCATAATATTACCGATTTACACGTTTGCCATCAAAGGCGGAAACCGGAAGATCCTCGTGGATACGGGACTTGAAGATTTCATGCCTTCTCAAGAAATAGAAGAGCAGGTCGGGTTTTCCTTTATGCAATTCGAAGATGCATTGGCTACCGTTGGCTGGAAACCGGAAGAGATCGACATCGTAATTCACACCCATCTTCATAATGACCATTGTGAAAATGACGTTCTCTGCACAAACGCAGAAGTATACGTCCAGCAGGCAGAAATCGACTTTTTCAATAATCCTCATCCCATTGACCATCGCTATTATCCGGATGTCCTGGAAGGCGTGAACTTGAAAATAATCAACGGCGATGCCGAAATTGTAAATGGGATTGAAGTTTTATTCACGCCGGGTCATACACCGGGCGGACAGTCCGTTGTGGTGGAAACTTCAAAAGGTAAGGCTATCATTACCGGACTTTGTTGCAACGCCGAGAATTTTCCTCGCGGAGGCGGGGTCATCGCTCCGGGCGTTCACCTGGATGTAATCCAGGCGTACGAGAGCATGAAGCGGATAAAAGAAGCCGCGGATATTATCATTCCGATTCACGATCTTGAGATCGGAAAAAAGAAAGTGATCCCTGATTCATAATCGATTTCTTTCGGGGGAGTTCCGGAACCTGCATTCTTGTGCAGTCCGGTCGATAGATGCGCCAGGACCTAATCTATGAGTCGTCTTTCTCGTTCAGTCCCGATCCTGCAGTGGCTGCCGGCATATCGTAAGAGCTTCTTGCGGCCGGATATTATGGCTGGATTGACACTGGCCGCGTTTACTGTTCCGGAAGCCATAGCTTACGCGGAATTGGCACGACTTCCGGCTGTTACCGGTCTTTACGCCGCTATTGTGGCTCCCATCCTATACATGCTATTCGGGACATCTCGTCAGCTCGCTGTTGGCCCAACGGCAGCCATGTCGATTCTCGTGGCTTCGGGGCTAGGCGGACTCGCGCTCTCCTCCCCCGACCAGTACGTTACATTGGCGGCCACGACTGCGGCCCTTGTGGGAGTAATGGCCCTGCTCTCGTATGTCCTCAGGTTAGGCTTTCTAGTGAATTTCATTTCCGAATCTGTCCTGGTGGGATTTTCAACCGGGGTAGCAGTGTACATTGCCGCTACTCAGCTCAGCAAGCTATTCGGAATACCCGGGATCCACGGCCACTTTTTTGATCGAATCCTGGACCTGGCTCATCATATCCGCGCCACCAATATATGGGCATTCAGTCTCGGGGTTACGGGAATAATCATTCTATTAATAGGCGAACGCATTTTTCCGAGAGTCCCGTGGGCTCTAATTTTGGTCTTGGGCTCGATCGGTTTAATGCACATCACTGGCCTTTCCGGTCGAGGAGTGCGCGTTGTGGGCGAGATTCCGACGGGATTCCCTCTTCCGGCACTGCCAATCGCCCCAATCTCAGTGGTGGGAGATCTTCTAAAATTAGCCGTCGGAGCCTTTATATTAGCGTGCCTTGACGCCATGAGTGTCGCGCGAATGTTCGCAAGACAGAACAGTTACCGAGTTGATACGAACCAGGAACTGCTCGCGTTGGGATTTGCGAGTCTCGGTTCGGCATTCACTCAAGGCTATCCGGTAGACGGAAGTTTCTCTCGGTCTGCCTTGAATAATGAATGCGGAGCAAAGACTCAGCTGGCCAACGGAGTCAGTGGCGCCATGCTTGCGTTAGTCAGAAGTTCGCGATGATTTTATTGTGAGTTGTAGTGATGTCGGGGCATTAGGGCGTTTTGGGGCCGGATATGTAGCCACTAAAGTGGTATCTTTTTGCTTGACTTCCGTTTCAGTCTGTGTA
>JBKQRG010000318.1:0-15902 GCA_052144015.1 Desulfomonilaceae bacterium | reverse complement strand
TGAAACGGAAGTCAAGCAAAAAGATACCACTTTAGTGGCTACATATCCGGCCCCAAAACGCCCTAATGCCCCGACATCACTACAACTCACAATAAAATCATCGCGAACTTCTGTCTAAGTAGTATATTAGCGTCTTACGACAGGCTCGAATCTCGCGCGACGCGGGAGTGCCCCACAAAGATAGCCCATACAAAACTTCAGTCTAAATGCCATCATTGCCACCGGTCTTAACTAACTTTTTAGCTATTTACGATGTAATAATTGACAGAACAAAGCTTATAGTGCTATGATACTGACGAAATTTCATAGATATCCATTCAAGTTTCTGTTTCAGGATTTTTCTATAGTGCGGAGACCAACAATGAAACGTATGGTTGTGATTTTTCTTGCACTGATGGTCGGCGCTGTCGTAATGCCGTCAATCCCGGCCGAGGCGATGTTCACTTTCGGCTGCTATCGCGATGCCCAGTGCATAAATCAATTTTATGAAGCGCCGTGTCATTTCCCTCGTGCTGATAATCCTTGTGCAGTCCCATGCCGCCCACCCGGATTTGAAGAGCAAGCGGTTCCTTGCGCGTTCAAGACTGCTTGTCCATCCCTCCAACTACATTGTCACGGGATTGAGTACGGCGCATTTCCTTATCCTATTTTTCGCGTCCGCTAATTTTGCCCGCGTTGATTTGAAAATCAAAAAATCTCTTTTCAGTCGGTTGCCAGCCTAGTATTTTATATGAATTCTAAATTTCAAAAGGCGAGGCATCCGTGAAAGATCTATTTCATCCATCATCGGTGGTTGTCATCGGAGTTTCCACCGTATGGAGTAACTTGGGCAAAGAGATAGCGAGGAATCTGTTTGAATTCGGGTTTAGTGGCATCATACGTTTAGTGGGTCCGAAAGGGGGGAACTTTTTTGGTCACAGGATCCACCGATCGGTGGACGAAATCGATGAACAGATTGATCTCGCAGTTATTCTTACGCCGGCCGCAACGGTACCCGGGATTCTAGAACAATGCGGTAAAAAGGGAATCCGGCGCGTAATCATCGAGAGTGGGGGGTTCGCAGAATTTGGGCCAAGTGGACGCCGACTGAGTGATGATTTGAAATCCATAGCAAAAAAGTACGATATCCGATTTGTAGGGCCGAACTGTATCGGGATCATGAACACGGCCACTGGATTGGCAGTACCTTTTGGTCCCATGGGAAAGGCCGTCCGCCGCGGGAATATAGGTATTATTGCCCAAAGTGGTGGAGTAGCCTTATCGCTTTTAAATATGCTCCAAGGTGAAGGTCTTGGAACAAGCAAATTTGCTGCGGTTGGTAACAAGCTCGATATTGACGAAAACGAGATGCTCGAATACTACATTGAAGACCCTGAAACGAGCATGATTTGCATGTATCTCGAATCTATTAAGGACGGCAGACGCCTCACTGATTTGGGCAAGGCCTCTCCTAAACCGATTATAGTCCACAAATCCAATATCAGCTCGCTGAGTCGAGTTATTGCTCAGTCGCATACCGACGCACTGGCTAATGACGATCAGGTCATCGATGCAGCGCTGGCGCAGGCCGGCATAATGAGATTCAGGGAGATGCACAGTTATCTGGATTTTGTGAAAGTGCTTCAGATGCCGCGCATGAAGGGAAAAAACCTGGGGATTGTCTCACGGTCAGGCGGGCACGCGGTTATGGCTGCCGATGCCGCCTATCTGCAAGGATTCAATTTGCCGCCTTTCACAGACAAGTTCTTGGACGAAATCCGGAAGCACGTGCGCGCGGATGTCATCCGCTTGGGCAATCCACTTGATTTAGGGGATCTATTCGATTTTGATTTTTATATTTGGATCATCGAAAATACGCTTCGCCAGGAAAATATTGACGGAGTCCTGTTTCTGCACATTTACGCACCGGGATATGAAGGTAGAGGTTCCAGACGACTCCTCCAATCGTTGGCCGACCTTGCAGAGAAATACTCAAAACCGATTGCCTTGTGTCTATACAGCCGCCAAGCCGAGCTTGCGGAATTGCACCAAGACTTGAAGTATCCGATTTTTGTCAGTCCCGAACGGGCAGTGGCCGGATTGGACATGGGGATCAAATACCATAGCCGCAAGCTTTTTCTGGCAGAGAATAATGAAATGATTCCGCCGGATCCTCTTCCGGATATCAATAGCATCAGAAATCTGATCAATGCCGTTGCCCAGGAGCGGCGTTCTTTCTTGCTCCATGAGGCTTTGCAAATAGTGAAAAGCCTTGGATTGGATGTGCCGGAATTTGCCGTGACAAAAGATACCATTTGTCTGGATTCTGCTTTTCCTCCTTTTAATGGACCTTACGCTATGAAGATAATCGCGGAGGGAATTTCCCATAAATCGGATCTGGGCGGAGTCGCATTGGGGATTAGGGATCGCTCAGCCCTCGAATCAGCTGCCAATGAAATGAGGCAACGAATCCAGTCTTCGTCCGGAGCAGAGTTGTACGGTGTCATGGTTCAGCAGATGGCCGCACGACAACCGGGCGATCTTGAATTGATTGTTGGCGGGAAAAGGGATCCGCAGTTCGGCCCGGTGGTTCTTGTTGGGCATGGCGGCATAATGGTGGAGGTCCTTGCACGAATGTCCCTGAGAACAGCTCCGTTGGCCGAAGCCGAAATTGAGGAGATGTTAGAAGAATTACCGGGTTCCGAGATCCTCAAAGGGGTTCGGGGGCTGCCGCCGATTGACAGAAGATCGCTTAAAGAAACAATTGCGAGAGTCGCGTGGCTCATGGTGAACTTCCCGGAAATCAATTCTATTGACATCAATCCAGTCTTGGTTTCTCATTCAGGGGCCCGAGCTCTTGACGCAAGGATTTTCTTGAGAGAATCCTGAGAGAGACTGTCAGGGGAAAACCCTTGTGCAAAATCCCGCGTCTCGCCGGAATGAGGCCGCCTTTCAGAATCCCGCGAAACGCGGGACTATATGGCTGCGGCAAACCCAATAGGGGCAGAGACGCGGATCTGCACATGCCTAGATTGCTTTCCACTGGAACCCTGGATCGCGCTCCACGCGAAGACCTTGCTGGCTGAGGTTATACAATGTTAGAGTTTTTTGGGAAGGGGCCGGGGAACCCTTTTTTGCACAAAAAAGGGTTCCCCGGAGCTCTTCAAAAATCTCCAGGAGGAGCACATTGATATTCGGTCCTCTCCCGACAAAATTCTTTCTTACGTCCGGGGTTGGCGAGGCGTCAACGGAACTCAACGCGTTTGATGCGGCTCTTTTGGACGCCAAAATCGGGAATACAAATCTCATTAAATTGAGTAGTATTTTACCGCCTGGTTGCATCGAAATCGAACCATATGAATTGCCCAAAGGTTCGATGGTGCCGTTGGCTTACGGTGAGTTGACACATTCTGAACCTGGAATTCAGATATCGGCTTCCGTTGCAGTAGGTATTCCTATGGACACATCAGCCGCCGGTCTCATAATGGAATGTAGCCGCATTGGAGACGCTGCAGTTTGTGAACGGACCACTCGGGAAATGGTGCGAGAAGGTATGGAAGATATACGTGGATTGCGTATTCGTGAAATAAAAAGCATTTCGGCTACTCTAACAGTCCGAAGAGTGGGGGCAGTCTTTGCTGCGGTGGTGCTATGTCCCTGATAGAATCTAACTGGTTTACAGAAGTGTGGAAGGGACAGACGGCGTTTTCTGTTCGATATTCGGACAAGCTATTTGATCGTGTCAGTCAGTTTCAAAGCATTGAGATCTTTCAAACAGAGGCCATGGGACGAGTTCTGATTCTCGGTGGATGCTTCATGGTTACCGAGAAGGACTCGTTCATCTATCACGAGATGCTTGTTCATCCAGCGATGTCAGTCCTGCCGAGGGTCCGTAAAGTTCTTATCATTGGCGGTGGAGACGGCGGAGCGGTAACCGAGGTAGTTCGGTATCAGTCACTTCAATCGGTAACACTGTGTGAAATCGATCCAATGGTTGTGGAGTCATGCCGTGAGTATTTTCCTGAAATTTCAGCGGGGCTTCGCGATTCTCGCGCTACAGTCATCAATGAGGATGGAGCTGTATATGTGAGTAAATTCGAAGATGAGTTCGATCTTGTATTGGTCGATTCTACCGACCCGGTCGGGCCTGGAGCGGCGCTCTTTGAAAAAACCTTTTACAAAGCAATAAAAAAGAGCTTGAGAAAACATGGTATCGCTGTGTTCCAGACTGAGAGCCCTCTATTTATGGAAGAGGAGTTCGTGACTACGGTAAACGATTTGAGAAATGTTTTTGGTCGCGCGGCAGTTTACCCGTACCTTGCTACGGTTCCGAGCTATCCGGGAGGAATGTGGTCTTTCACATTCTGTTCCGAATCAGCGGATCCCCTTGGGATAATGTCCGAGGATTTGTATTCGTTCCGTTCCGAGCTGCGATACTATACTCCTGCTGTGCACCGCGCCGCATTCGCGTTACCGGTTTTTATCGAGCAGTTGCTTGGATAATTGATAATCAGGATTCCCTAAATGGTTTCTGCAATAGATACGGATGCGTTTCTCGGTTTCAGCTCTAGAGAGATATTAACAGGCTCCCCGGCACTTTTCGGATGCCCGCTGGACCTCACATCTACCTACCGCAAGGGAACGGGCGAAGCTCCTCAACAGATTCGCCTGGCCTCGGATTCCATTGAAACTTATTCGCCTCTGCTGGATCGGGATTTGTCGGAAACACCTTTTTGCGATCTTGGAGATCTGGAATTGTCAGGCTTATCCATAGAAGCTGCTTTGGAAAAAATTCGCGGAACTGCTGCAAGAATACTAGAAATCGGGGCCAAACCATGCTGTATTGGGGGTGAACATACGCTCACTTTTCCGGTAGTACAAGCGATCAAAGGAGTGTACCCCGAAATATTGATATTGCACATTGACGCGCATTCCGACCTGAGAGAGAGCTACGAAGGCAGTTCAAGGAACCACGCGACTGTAATAAAGCTGGTGTCCGATCTAGTCGGGTCGGACCGATTGGTTCAGTTGGGTATTCGCGCTGGGACAAGAGAAGAATTTGATTGGATGCGTGAGAATGGAACGTTAATGCAATGGACTCGCGGTTACCAGAAAGAATTCCGAAGAAGAATAGCAGATCTGCCTGTGTACCTTAGTTTGGATCTGGATGTGCTTGATCCCTCCTGCCTTCCGGGAACTGGAAATCCGGAGTCCGGGGGCTGGTTCTACGAAGACATGGAAATACTCTTTCGCATTCTCGACAGAGTCAATCTCGTCGCGACCGATATTGTCGAATTGAATCCCGCTTTGGACCCGTCCGGAGCCAGCTCGATAATCACCGCAAAAATAGTCAGAGAAACTTTGCTCATTCTGGGCAAGCGACATTGAAAATCTTCGGGACTGGTCCAGCAAACGCAGGATTTGATGAGTGAAACTAACCGAATTGTTCGTGACAAGCTTTGATGGGTACTACGCGTGATTGATTATCGCAACATACGTGATGGATTAGTCGCAGCATATCGATCTGCTGTCGCACATATTGCAGCGAAGCCCATCCGAAACAGGAGACATGAGGCAGGGCTTTGGGCTTAGAGTATTTTTTTGTTGGTCGAGGGTTGCAGTTGACAGGCGATCTTCAGGTTGATAGAGAGTTTACGCATAAAGTCTAAGGGTATAGGGTATGAATTTTCAATCCCTGCACTGTCGACCACTAATTTGCCTGTCACTTTTCCTTTTCGCGGCCCTCGTGGCGTCTGGCTGGGCCGATGAGGGGGCGGTTCGGCAAAATACTCCAAGACCGGGCGGCTGCCCTGACTTTATCGAATTGATCAAGGAAATAACACCTGTTGTCGTCAACATTTCCATCGAAAGACAGACGATCCAGAATAGTTCCGTTTCGCCGCCTCCATTATTCCGATTGCACCCTCGCCATTTTGATGATCGATCGAGACCGGGAGACAAGGACCAAAGCGACAGTCTAGGCAGTGGGTTTTTCTGTGATTCTGCGGGATATATCGTAACGAATGCCCATGTGGCGGAAGGCGCCAGCAAAATTCTTGTTACTCTCTCTACAGGGAAAGTAATGAACGCAAAGGTGATTGCAGTTCATCCCAAAGTAGATCTCGCTCTTCTTAGGATCACCCCTCCTTACCCCTTGCAGAAGGCGCGATTAGGAGATTCATCAAAATTGCAGGTGGGAGAATGGGTACTGGCGATGGGGAATCCCTTCGGGTTGGGTAGTACTGTCACAGTCGGAATAGTTAGCGGCAAGGGTCGATTTCTTGGCCTGGGACCAGATGACAATTTTATACAAACGGACGCGTCGATTAACCCCGGAAATTCCGGTGGCCCTCTTTTCAATATGGCTGGAGAGGTGATCGGGGTGAATACCGCAGTAATAGCATCGGGAAAAGGAATAGGATTTGCCATTCCGTCGGATTACGTGACTGAATTGATGCGTACACCCGCCAATCAAGAGAATGGTTCAGTTAGAGGCTGGCTTGGGATCTATGTGCAAGATGTCACCGAGCAGCAAGCCAAGCAGTTGGGTATGACTCAGCCTCGCGGCACGTTTGTTGATGAAGTGCTCAGCCCGGCCCCGGCCTATGATGCGGGGCTGAAAAAAGGAGACCTGATTGTCGACGCGGACGGCAAGCCGATCCGGGATGGAAGGCACTTATCACGCGTAGTCGCGGAGTCCAAGCCGGGCGATGTTATAAAAATGAAAATTCAGAGAGGAAAGAAGACGCAGACAGTGGAAGTTGTTGTAGGGAAATCACCCGAATAGACTAGTTTTTTTCACCTGATTCTCGCCGAATAATCGAGGCTAGATCACCTACGGCCTTTTCCAGATTATCATTTATGATTTGATAGCGAAAAATCTTGGCCATCTCCATCTCCAGGCGAGCGTTGGTAAGGCGGGTTTTTATGGATTCTTCAGAATCGGTCTCCCTCAGCCTCAGTCGTTTTTCCAAAGTCGCAAAATCGGGAGCATTGATAAATATGCCCACAGCGTCGGAAAACCGTTTGAAAACTTCTCTCGCTCCTTCCACGTCAATATCTAAAATCATTCGTTGGCCCGTTGCTATCGCTTGCGTCACTGGCCCAGCCGGCGTTCCGTACATATTGCCATGCACAATTTTCCATTCTACGAAATCTCCGTTTATTATCATTTCTTCGAATTTGTCTTGCGTAACAAAATAATAGTCTTTGCCATTGATCTCATCTTTACGAGGGACTCGTGTGGTGCACGAAATAGAATAGAGCATATCGGGAAACATCGGCCGGATCATCCGGATAATCGTAGATTTGCCGGCTCCGGAAGGAGCCGATACTACAAAGAGGATTCCTTTTTTCATGAGCTGACTTCTTGTGCCCTGAATGTTGTGTCGTAGATCAGTTCAATGATTGTCATGACACGGACGGTCATAGTCGGTCAATGGGATTTAGGCTATAATGAATTTAGAGGCTTGACTTCTATGCCGAGTAACCTCAGGACGAGGAGATGTTGCGCATTTCTACGGCGGTTTGCCGGACGCGTGACACAGGGTCCGAAGTCGATTCACGAAGCGGTTGACTAAAGCAGGGAATACAAGAATTTTCCGATCAATAACAACTCCGATTCCGTATGGCCGATCGGAAGACAGCCACAAAGGAATAGTCAGGTAGCCGAATGCGGAGAAAATATTTTTTTGCCACTATGATGGTATTCGCTGTCGCAGCCATAATATATGGCGGGTTTGTGCGAAAATTTTTGGTGTACGATAATCTGGAGAAATTCGACAAACTCAAGAGCGCCGGCATTACTATCAAAATCCCTGGATATGATGAGACGCAGAGCCAGCTTGCGATTCAATCGCAATGGTTCACCGAACCGGAAGCGGTTAATGCTATGACCTTTGACGGCATCGGATTGTACAAGGACGGGCGGCTAATCTCTAAATTTCCGGACTTGAGAATGCTTAAAGGTCGGCGTCCGTGTCCTACTTGAATTTAGGTATTGCCGCAGTTGCGGTTGATATTCATGAGCCGAAAATCGAGTGGTTATACCTTATCAGTAAGACTACGCAATTCTAGTGGTCCGGCAGGAGTTGCGGCTTTACCAATAGCTGTTGGTGGTATCTAGAATGAGGAGTTATTTTGGAGAAATTTAGACTCAAAGTTCAGATCGGAATGGCAGCCTTGTTGAACATAGGTCTATTCCAATTGCATTCGATATGTTTTCCGGTCTTTAATTGTCACTCTTGTCCGATTTCGGTTTTCGCGTGTCCTTTGGGCGTAATTGGACAGTTTTCGGGTGTCGGCTTAGTCCCGCTGAGCGTAGTCGGAGTTGTGGCTTTAGGAGGGCTTATTGCGGGCCGGCTCCTCTGTGGGTGGGCTTGCCCTTTTGGACTATTCCAAGACCTGCTTTATAAAATCCCTTACGTGAAATTCCAAATTCCGGGCTGGACGAGATTCATTAAATATATGGTTTTTTTGGGGCTGGTGGTTGCCGTCCCATATTTTCTCAGCACATCATTTCCGCTGTATTTCTGCCGGCTCTGCCCTGTTGCCACCATAGAATCCGCAATCCCTTGGGCAATCATAAATGGGACTACGGATGTCTTATCACTGTCGATCCGGATAATTATTTTATTTGCCATAATAATCATGGTCATGGGACATAAACGTTTCTTCTGCAAAGTACTTTGCCCTCTCGGCGCATGTCTTTCCGTGTTCAACCGTTTTGCAGCAGTGTTTCCCGAACGTTCCTCCGACTGCGTAGATTGTGGGACCTGCAATAAAGTGTGTCCTATGGAGACCGAACCGGGAAAAAGAGACTTCGGCGTTTCAGATCATAGACCCGAAGAGTGCATCAGTTGTCTGGAATGTCAAAAGAAGTGCCCTACCAAAGCTATAAAAATTTGGGGATAAGTCGTGGATCGTTCGAATACAATTATTTATGGTCTTTTTTCGATGGCGACTTTGCTTCCGCGATGGCTCGCTGTTGGGCGCCATATCGTTTGGTAGTCTTTTCCAGTCTATTGACTAAAGTTTCTATGAAAACCTGATAAAATTTCAGCCTCAGGTCAGGGCTTTCTCGCTCAAGCACCTTGAGATCCAGCTTCAGCACTATACAGAGTTCTCTGGCTATGACATGCGCTGTTCGTGCGCTCCTCGTGAATGCCCCCATCTCGCCGAAACACGCGCCTCTGTGAAGGTCCTCAATTTTTCGATTATCTTGGAATACTCTCACAGTCCCGGAAAGGATTATGAAGAAAGTTGTGTCTACATCACCTTCACGGACAATGACTTGAGACGCGTTATACCGAATAAATGTCCCAAGCCTGATCACTTCTTCTATGTCCTCACGGCTGAAGGAACGGAAAAAGGTAATTGATTTCAGCAGGTCAGCTTTTCTGGTAACTTTTATATCCTGGAGCGGTATTCGTCTCCCTTTCATTGCCTGATCTATGTCGGCGGCCAGTTCTTTACCCGACGCGTATCGACGATCCGGTTCTTTTTCTAAAGTTCTCTGTATCACATCATCGAGTCCCGGCGGTAAGTCCGGGTTGAATGTTAATATAGACGGCGCAGGCGCATAACGTATATTGTCCATAAGCTCATAAAGCGTACTTCCCTGAAACGGCCTCCGTCCCACGAGCAGCTCGAAAAATACAACCCCCAAGGAAAAGAAGTCCGTTTGAGGAGTCAGCTCGAGGCCTTTGGTCTGTTCAGGAGACATGTAACTGGGCGTACCTATTATCTGCAGGTCCCCGGTCCTGTATGTGCGGGCTACAGTCGCTATACCGAAATCAGCGATCTTGATTCTCCGATCTTTGGTGAACATCAGATTCGCTGGTTTTATATCCCGGTGTATCACGTCATGACTGTGAGCAAAATCCAGTGTTGTGCTGACCAGTTGAATAAGTTCAGCTACTTTAGTTAGAGGAAGGAGACTGGCTTCTCTGTTGAAGGACGCTAGAGTGTCCCCCTCCAGCAATTCCATTGCAATAAAACACTGGTCGCCATCCCGACCCACATCGAAAACGGTTACGATCCCAGGATGAATAAGCTTGCCGGCAATCCGCGCTTCTTCAAAGAATTTATCAATTACAAATTCAAGGTCCTTGTCTTCATATACAAGATCAAACCTGCGTGTTTTAATTGCCAGAAGTCGATCGATCATCGGGTCTCTCGCTAGAAACACGTCACCCATGTTGCCTCGACCGAGAGTATCGACGATCTCGTATCGTCCTATGGTCCTAATTTTACCGGATGTTCTCGATCCGTTTGAATCGTTCAGATCGCGCTGGGTCACACGACATCCTCATTGAGCGGCCGAATTCATCTGGCGAATTATATCCAAATTTTGGGCAACATGGAAGCCAACTATGGCAGGTCTTGATTTTGGCCGATTTGCCCGAATAATATATAATACAGAAAAGTTAAAACAAAGAGGACAATTATGTGTGAATCCAACGCCTATTTTATTAAGGACGGCAAAGAAGAACTAGTGATGGAAAACGTGAATCTTGTAAAGCCGCAAGGCCGCAAGACGATGCTGAAGAGCATTTTTGGGGAAGAGCTTGTGGTGGAAGGAAGTCTGCTGGAAATGGATCTTAGCGGACACCGCATTCTTCTCGAAAGAGAGATGATTTCGTAATGTAAACGAAAGAGGTTCTACGGTTAGTTTTCTGTCAGTTGCGTTGAAAATTTTTGTTTGCGCTTGACACGACTTTCGATGCTCTGGTAAACGATTTACTGTAAAAAAAGAGATCCCCACGAAAGGGGCCCCGGACAGATGACCTCAATGGAGGCGGTAATTGTTCTGAATGCCGGATACGAATTCATGGGATTAGTATCATGGCAACGAGCCATGGTTCTTCTATTCAATGGCAAGGTCGAGGTCGTCAAAGAATCGGATCGCATTGTTAACACGGTTTCCCGCACATTTCGAATTCCTGCTGTTATTCGTTTGATCAAATTTATCCGTCAGATTTACAGACGTGAAGTGCCATTTTCTAGGAAAAACATTCTTACCAGAGATTCGTACGAGTGCCAGTACTGCGGCCGGGAATTCTCGTCCGGAGATCTGACTATAGATCACGTTATACCGAAGGTCCAGGGCGGTTCCAACGAATGGACAAATGTGGTCGGTTGCTGCCGTACCTGCAATATAAAGAAGGGGGGACGAACTCCTCGTCAAGCAGGGATGCAACTTGTACGCAAGCCTTTTAAACCCACCATAATGGAATTTATTAATCTCTACCTCAAAAGAAGATTCGGCGCTGATTTATCCGAGATTCTACAGTTTTAAGCGATTATCTCCGCAAACCAAACCTACCACTCGATCGTTATAAGCGTTGGCTTGGGATCTAAGTAAGCCCGCGATTAAGAGATACTTTTCGGACACACTCATTTTTTTGTTGACAAGAGGTACCGATATGATAAGAGGCGGGCACTTCTCAACACACTTTTCCATCCCAGTACGATGCACGTAAACGGCCATTTAGATGCCGTTTTCGTGCTTTTGGAGAGTGCCCGCCTTCGTGGCGGATGCTTTCGGTTTGTTATGTTGTGGTGGGCGACTCCATATACAACCTGCCATTTCGGCAGGTCAGTCCCATATCCAAGCTCCGGTAGTGATTTAGACATCATTCCTAAAAACTTGTCAAGCTTTTTCGCAACATTTTTTAAATGTTGATCAACTTTTCGAGAAAACCTATCATGTAAACCTCATGTCGAATCTAATCCAATGTTGGACATTGTTGTAGGTAAGCGGTATAAGTCAAGTCTATGTCCAATAAGGTTTGTGGTTCCGGAAGCAAATCTCAATTAATGAGCCTACAACTTGCCATTTTCGATGACATAGCCCATGCCGTAGAGGGGATTTATAGCCCGCGGCGAGCATTTGTTTTGTTTCTTTTGGTGGGGCTGAGTTTCTGCCTTGTCGTGAATAGCTCATGGCACGCAACTCCTGATAGCGCCCTGTACCTGGAACTCGGAGAATCGGTAGCGCGCGGGAACGGGTATCAATTTAACGGGGAACCGCACACGTATGTGCCCCCAGGATATCCAATGATCGTCGCAATCTCCGCGTACTGTTTTTATGCTAATTTTCTCACATATCGGATACTCATGGCCGTAATAGGACTGCTCACAGCGGTGACCGGTTATCTGCTGATCATGCGGTTATGTGGCAGAGACACTGCATTGCTTATTGGCGGTCTCTTCGCGGTGAACCATATCCTACTTCAAAATTCGACTTATACAACATCTGATGTCCCGTTTGCTTTGATATCTCTCTTAGCGCTACATGCTACTTTGTCAGCTGCCTACAGCCGTAGGATCATATTTTGGGCCCTTGCGGCAGGTTTAATCATGGGTCTGCCGCCCCTTTTTCGCGTCAATGGCTGGGGTTTGCCGCCTGCGGCCGCATTTTTCCTTTTCTTCGTGTGGAAGGATAGACCGTCAATTAAAAGACTCGGATGTGCCGCTGTATTCTTGTTCTTTTCCCTGATCCCCACGTTTGCCTGGGAATTTTACAAAAGCACTTTTCCGGCTTCTGTTAATGAAGGCACTTATATTAATGCCTTGACGGGGAGAAGTCTGGACACTCAGATAAGTATAATTTTGAAATCTGCATGGGACTATGTGCAAGAATCCAGTTACGCGCTCACCGGCGTCTCAATCAAGACCGGAGTTTTCGAATGGATTTGTCCTTTGCTGGTTATCCTGGGGATGGCAATAGCCTGGCGCCGCGGAGACCGTCTCTTAGTGCCCGTGACGATACTACAATTCTTTGGGCTTTTTTTAGCGCCTGCAGGAAGCCGTTATTTGATACTGTTGATTCCGGGGTTGTACATATTTTTGGCTCTGGCCCTGATCAGAGTGGCCGGCTTTGTCACCCGTACGGCTTGGATCGAATCCGGAATGTTTTCCGGAGCCCGTTTTCTTCTTTTGGCCGTACTAGGTCTGCTGGCCACCTTTAATTTCGGTCACAACATGATTACTATTTATCACGCACGAACTCCTCTGGATGCCTATGGAGCCGAATCCAGGCGAGACGCTCCCTTCTTCACCGCCGCACAATGGTTAAGGTCGCAACCCGCTGACACTATCGTAATGACGATGTACCCGAGGGTTCTGCATTATTTATCCGGTCTACGTACTGTGGAATTAGTTCGATCGGGCGTGCCTGAGCACCAAGCATGGGTTGAAGACGCAGACCAGATCCGCCAACTGATATGTACGAAAAACCCTGCTTTCCTCTTTTCGGACGCATCCAATCCCGTTCGCTTCAAAAAAACAATTGCTGCCATTGAAAATTCGGGGTTGCGTCTTAAGGAAATTCCCGAAGCCGTTCCTATTCAATCAAAAAGATTTCGGATTTGGAAGATCTGTCATGACGGTTGCTGACCGGACGGGCACCTGAATCGAACAGTGACGGGAGGTCCCGATTCGCAAACAACCTGAGAAATCATGGGCCTGCACGGCAGATCCGCGGCGCCCGCAATGTGAACTGGTCAGGGCGCGGCTAACCTGCGGACCTTGGCAGCATTCGAAAGAGTAGGATGTGGGCAAAATTATACTGCTGTGCCGAGTTCTCCCCGCATGTACCTTTTACCTCGTGAGTGGGCAGTGTACGCTGCTATCACATGGCAGATCCATCCAAGCATCCCTCCGCTGCCTATCCAGAGTCCTGGCGTTACGATTAGCCAGAAAATACCTCTGAGGAAATCTCCGTTATAAATCTGACCCGCTCCGGGAATTATTAAACTCAGAACCGCCGCGGTCCCGGCTTGTGTCATGTCGTCCTCCTTAAATGAGCTTTGGGGCCATCACGCGGTCACGCGAGATACGAACCGCAGGCTGTCCTCAAGTGCCGCACAGGGCAGGGTACAGCCTGGCGTACGCACCCCGATCTCAAGAATATACTAATCATCGGACCGGATACGTCCTATCACATATTTTATACATTTTTTCAGGACACCGATCGATCGCCGATCTGAATCACCGCACGTTTAATCCATCAAGATAATTATTAGATCGAAGATAGTTTCACGTTCGGTTTGGAAACTACTCTAAGGGCCACTTGTCGTATGGTTTATAGTAAGTACTCGCGAAGTCTTAATATTTTGGTGCAATGCTAAATTTTGTTTAAAATTAAGTTGTTTTTTGCTTGACAGCCCATGAATTTTCGACAACAAGCACAATCGCTTCATCGAACTACGTAATTTCTTGGGGAGAATATGATGAGCCTGTCAGCAGAGGGCCTCAAGGCGTTCCGCGCATTCTTGAGTAGTATACTTTCTTTTTGCCCTTTCTTATTCAGCCTGCCCTTGTTTTTTATCCTATACAACAATGTCTATTACGGAAATCTCATTTTGATCATTTTGGTTTTGCTGAATTTATCCGTGTTCACCATTTCTAAAATACTTGCAGCGCCTGCAAGAGCCGTTTCTGCTTCAAAATTTGCTTCTCTTTGCGTTATCAGCATTATTTCTGCTGTTCTTGTCATCGAAACTCTTTTTCCATTCATTTGGCCCAGAGAGTACGCGAGTGTCTTGGATCTCTCAAAAAGTTTCGTCGACTTACCGGTGCAGAGTGTGCCGCGCGACGCGGTTTTTTTTGAGAATGCGGAGCAAAAATTAATGCCTGCAAACTCCGATAATACTCGGACAAGTCAGGCTTTGAAGGTGTGGCACGCTCCAGGAAAACAATTTGCATACTATGGGTGGGACCCGAATTCGAGATCAAGGTATGTGAATCAATTCCATTGGAACAACTACGGATACTTCGATCATGACTACGATCTCCGAAAATCTCCGGACACATACCGAATAGTTGTAATAGGAGATTCCTACGTGGAGGCGGTGCAGGTTCCTCTAATGGGCAGTTTTCATAAGAGGCTTGAAAGCTATCTCAATGAAGTTGCCAAACGTGGATTAGATACGAAATTTGAGGTCATTGCACTCGGCAATTCAGGAACCGGGCAAATGGCCCATCATGAGGTGCTACGAAAAGCAGTCAACAAATATTCTCCCGACATGGTCCTGATAACTTTGTGTAGTAATGATTTTTGTGATGACGACCCTGAATTGAACACTGAATTTCTTTTGTGCTCACGTGCTCTTGTCAGCGCGCGATTTCGAAGGCTGGTCACTCACGGTTATTTTGCAATGGCTTTCGGACTAAAAAGATTGGAAGAGATTCGCGCTAACAGAATAAATATTTCCCCGGAGCTTCTACAATGGGCTCGAGAGGATATCCCGAGAATAGAAACTGCGTGGACGCGGACACTCGGCAAAATAAGCGAATCCAGAGATTTTTGCCAAGACCGCGGGATACCCTTTATTCTGGTATACTTGGGTTCTGAAATTGAAGTCAGTCACGCTATTGATCCTGAAAATACTGTTGCGCGTCTGAAAGCAATGGGAGGCCCGCATGAATATATCTCGTGGGACATAAACAAATCCGTCAGAAGGGTTGATGCGTTTTGCAAGGAAAACGACATCCTAACGATCTCATTACTGGAGCCACTGGTCAGCGCGCAAAAAGACACAGGTTACTTCGTATTCGGCGATCATTACACGATGTTCGGGCATCAGGTGGCTGCGCGTGCGCTGAGTTCGGCGCTCGAGGTCAGATTGCAGCCGCAGTTTGCTCAAATTCCAGAACTAAGACACTCAGTCTCGCAAACTTCATGGAATCCGGTGGCCACAGCTGCTACTTTTGAGGAGGCCCCGGGCGTTTCGCTTCAAAAATCTTCTCGCCGCTGATCCTCATAAAACCGCAAATCTTCTGAAGTGTCTAGCCCGAAGTTGGAAAAGTTGATGTGCGTAAGAATTTGTTTGTTCTTGATTCGGCTCAAGAAATCTGAGTTGTTTCGTGGCTACAATCTGGGTGAGATACCCAAGAGATCGAAGGCTCGATTTTGC
>JBKQRG010000317.1:0-25125 GCA_052144015.1 Desulfomonilaceae bacterium | reverse complement strand
TTTCAAGGCCCTCAAAATTCGCCCCCCGAAAAACAAGACCTCCCACAAATTGTCGGCAGAAGCCGCTTGATACCAATCAATGTTATTGTTAAACTAAAACAATATGTTATCCGAACATTCTCCACCACCTTCTCGTCAAAGATCCGCCTGATGTCTTCCAGATTGTAACTCTGTTTTATGAATCGTATCGTATCTTCAACACGCCAACGGGTCAGATAAGCCTGGACTATCCACCACAAAATCTTTCGGTTTCGACTCATCGGCTCGGTGGTAAGCAACATCAGGGGCTTCTCTCCGAAACCTTTGACCACTACCAACCATAACGGCTTTTCCGGATGTTCAGGCACACGTACGGGACAAAATCCGAACTGGATAAAAAAGGCCTTCTCCTTGCCATCCTTCTGTTTTATCACCGTTTGTGCATAAGGAGTCTTGCATCTCTCAGCCAACTCAAAGGTCTCTCGAAGTTTGCCATTGCAAAGCAGATGCCGATCTCCCCGCTGACGAATAATGAAACGAACAGGGCTTTCTTGGTTGAGTAGGTCCTTGTAAAGTGTCCTGCGGTCACCTCCTCGATCCACCACGAATACCCCCCGACCCTCGGTCGCACGGTAAACTTTCCTGATCACATCCAACAACTCATGATTCTCGCTGACAAAATCCCCAGCATTCTGAGAGTAGAGCCTGTGGACCAACGGAATTATCTCGGACGAATCAGGCCTTGCCCCAACCACTGTGTCTACCCAATATCCCTCACTCTGCTTCTTCTCGCTTCCGTCACGGACCCTGGCGAGACATCCCATTTTCTTGGCGTATTTCTTGGCTATGTCTGTCGGATCGACGATTAAAAGCGTGTCCCGCTCAATTCGGCCGGCGCCCTCAGCAAGAATCCCGGCGCTAATCTCATCTCCGAGACCTGCACGGGCTAAATTGCGGGACAAACGATCAATTCTCTTTTTCACCGAGGTCTTCTCCAAAAGGGAACGAGCTATCTCGCTCAAATGTGCTGAACCTCTCGCCTGAATCCCGTAAATCATCTCTTCAACAAATCTCCCGGCAACCTTACCTATCTCGGCACAAAGTTTCCCCGAAAAAATCTGAATCTGACCTCGCAATTTCACTCCGATCTGATGTACCATTGGCCCGGACCTCCTCGATAAGATGGACGAATTCATTCGTCGGATGACAACATCCTATCTAGCGAGGTCCGATATACCTCCGCAAGAGTTTCCCCATTTTCACTTGCCATCAGCTTAACCCCCCTAATATCACACATAAATCCCGCCTCTCTCATTCAAATCTGACGAATGTCCTGGGAGGATGGCTCTTGGCGAGTACTCTCGGCAAGATTCGCAAGGAACGTGGCGACCGATGGTACATCGAACTCCCCGGCGCGGTACGCATATCTTGTGATAAGGCCCAACGAACTCTTTATAGCCGTCAACAGGCTGAATGGACGCTCTCGCAAATTCAGGGCGAGATTGAAGCCGGGACATTTGACGCTGGTTTCTACTCTAAAAAGAAAAGAAGCATACGGTCATTCTCCGTATATGCCGAGCAGTGGCTGGCTCATTGCGAAATATTGCTCAGTCGCGGGGAACTGTCCCCGTCATATCTCAAGGAACTACGAAGATTCGTGAACAACGTCTTCATTCCCTTTTTTGGCAACCAGAATCTGAGGGAAATCAAAGGCCAGCTTCTGAAAGCCTTTTATGACAGCCTCGGCATAAAGGCTCCCAAAACTATTTTCAACATTATGGGCGCGCTTCATAAGATTTTTGCTGATGCCGTGGATGAGGAAGTCATTGAGGCATTGCCGAGATTTCCCATAGACTTCAAGCCTAGCAAACTGCCGGAACCCGAAATTGAGTGGGCTTCTGAAGAGTAACAGGATGAGATATTCAAGCATCTGGATGGCGAAGATTACTTTATGATCTTCTTCCTCGCCATGCACGGTACTCGCTCTGGTGAGGCCCGTGCCCTGAAGCAAAAGGATATTAACCTGAAGGAAGACAAGGTAAGGATAGGGCGTGGCTTTAGTCTAAACCAACTGCGAGAGCAGACGAAAAACAAACGCTGCCGGACGATACCACTCGACCCGGAATGGAAAAAGCTCTACTTGAAAAGACTGCGGGCTATATATCCTGAAGCATTGCTATTCACCCGGAAGGGCAAACCGTTTTCGGGAAGTTGGGCTCGAAAGAAATGGAATGAGGCTGGGGAAAAGGCCGAACTTGCCCATATCACATTGTACGCTGGCACACGCCACAGCATTGCATCTCAGGCTGCGAACCGCGGGGAGAGTCTCTATCTCATTGGAAAACTCCTCAGACATTCAGACCCGCGGCAGACCACCAGGTATTCCCATTTGAACACCGAGAGTATGAAGCAAGTTCAGCGGAAGGGCCGCGCGAAATACTTATCGGATGCAAATCGGATGCAGTCGGCAAAGTAGTATAAGTTGTTGCAATCATTGCAGTTCGGTTTTCAAAAATCGGGTTCGATTCCCGCCGCCTCCACCAGTTATGATTCTGGTAATGCCTCATAGATTTGGCTATAAATTGTCACTAAATTAGTAAAGCATCTATTGCGCCGAGAGTTCCATACGTTCAGCAAGGTCTTTGCCGAATCGTCACGAGAGGTTCGCCAGGGCGATTGGGAAGCTATAATATGGCACCGGGAGAACTATAATAGCCACAGCCTCCCTTGAATGGCTCCCCACATTCGAAAGAACTCGACATATCAGAGCAGATTGAGGTCTTCTGTTATGGGAAAATAGCCGTTATGCTTTCCGAGCAAGACGGATATTTACTTGATGATCTCCGCACTGAGCGTAGACTTGTCAGTAAAAGTTACTGTAACTGACAGGGCGGCTTTTGGATCTGAAAGCATTCCATTATCCGCAGCGTACAGATAAATTGTGCGGCGGCCTGAGAGTAGGATTTGCATAAGGCCGCCTTTTTCATTAACAAGACTATAGATCTTGGGGTACAGAGCTATCCCGAGAAACATTATACCGGGTTTCCCCTCGCTGGACCAGCGGACGACACCGTCATTCCCGCTTACTTCCACCTTCGCTAGTTTTTTGTTGTCCACTTCGACTTTCATGATAAAGGTGCCGTCCAGATAACCATCCTTGCCGGGTCTATTGGAGTTGTTAACAAGATCGACAATAAACCCGCGGAATTCACACGTTATTGCGCCTTTGGCCTTGGGTGCCTCATCCACGCCAGGCGCTACTGTTGCCGTTGTTCCGACGGTTCTTCGCACAGGTTGCTGATAGGATGAGCCATCAGCGAGATGCACAATTATTCTCAGGCGGTGGTATGTCGTGCTTAGGTCACCGGGGTCAGCAACGTAAAGATAGAATTGAGCCCGACCTTCAATGGGAATGCGAACAGATGCATCCGGCTTATTCAAAATAGCGGTGGGCGCAGTTTGATACGCTACGGCCAAACCCCAACTGTCCGGCGTTGTATTTGTGCTCCATCTTCTCCCCGTCCCGTCAATATTGCCGATTTCGATGCCGGTGATAAAGCTCTTCGGCACAACCTCGATATCCAACTCGAAAACAGCATCTGCCTGGCCGTCCGGTTTGAGGCCGGGATATCGACCAACCGCGTCAGTCTGTGCATATCCTCTGAATACGCCAAGGAAATTTACTTTGCTGGTCATTGAGGCGGGCTCAGGCGGTTGGTCGGGAGATGGCTGAGCAGCTTTTTGCACAGGGGCCCACGATATGCCGCCATCGCTGAAGGTAACCGAAACCCTATAATTCGTCTTGCCCCCCTCGATACCACCGTTGTCCGCAACATAAAGATTCAGCCCCATCTTATCCTTAATCTTAATTGCGACGCTTCCGTCCCTCCTATTGAGAAGGCGCACCGGATCCTGGATTGACGCCACTCCAATAGCCCAGTGATTATTGCCCGGAACAGTGTCCCAGATGAATTGGATACCATCCGTATTTCTTATTTCAATCGCGGTTATTTCCTTGTCCTGCGCCTGAATGCTCAGAACGAACAAGCCGTCCGGTTTGTTATCGCTCGCGATGGTTTTGCCGGGACCGACCGCGTCATAATTGGAAATACCTTTTAGGACGGCCGACATGCGGACCGGGAAAACTCCGGGACGAGCTGCCCCGGATTCCGATCGAGGGCCGGGCTGAACCTGAGCAAGAATGGCGCGCAAACCAGTATCCGTCCGGTGAGTTCCGGCTTCGTGCGCGCGTTCTTTCGATGAAAGACGCGGGCCGATTTCCGCGGCTCCATACGATTGCTCATCCCCCGCAGGCCTGGCAAAAATCTGCTGCCCAGGGATCAGAGTATTCCCAATCAGGGCCATCATAAAAAATAAGATCAGAGAACTCGTTACCGGCAGGCGAACCTCCCCTCGGCTGATCACCTAGTTGATACGAAACTCCTCATATATTCCGCAATCTAGTTGACTGAATTTGACGATGTCAACCAGAAATGTCCATTAAATTTCGTATATCTCTTGTTTTTAGACCGCCTTTATGTTGACACTACAATGAACAGCGCCTTAGAATCACGCGTTTAATATAGTTCCCATTCATTACAATATTTCAAGGAGGGCTGCTCGTGGTCAAGATCGGTATGATCGGGGGCTCAGGTTTTGACGACCCGGATTTCCTCACCAACGTAAAATACGTTAAGAAAGGCACACCATTCGGATCTTTATCTTCTGATCTGATAATCGGCAAAACAGGAGAAACAGAAGTTGTGATAATCCTCAGACACGGTAAGGGCCACCGAATAATGCCCTCCGCGGTGAATTATCGTGCAAACATATGGGCAATGAAAGAGGTGGGGGTGACGCATATTATAGCAACTACAGCCTGCGGATCGTTGAGAGAAGAGATCGAACCCGGTCACCTGGTCTTTCCCGATCAATTCCTGGATTTCACGCGTCAGCGGAAGAGCACATTTCACGAAGGGGACCAAGTCGTGCATATAGCGGTGGCCGATCCATTCTGCGAATATTTGCGTGGAATACTTGTTGAAACCGCTACGGAAGAAAAGATCGTTCATCACCCCCGTGGAACTATTGTGACAATAGAAGGTCCACGATTTTCCACGCGCGCGGAAAGCAAAATGTTTCGTCTAGTGGGCGGCGATGTAATCAACATGTCCACTGTGCCGGAAGCTGTCCTGGCCCGTGAAGCGGGTATTTGTTACGCCACTGTGGCCATGAGCACTGACTACGATACCTGGCATCACAGTGAAGAGCCCGTAACATGGGAAATGATAGCGGTGACCATGGAAAAAAACGTGGAGCATGTGAAGAAAATTTTTTTTGATAGCCTTCCTCGCATTACTCAAGAAGATTGTGAATGCCGCAGAGCTATTGAAACAGCAATGGTGTAGCGGATATGGAGGTATAAATGGATTTAGCTCACAAGATCGAGATCGCACTCGGAAAATATCCAATGGACCTGCTTTTGAAGAACGGTCGTCTGGTGAATGTTTTTTCAGGTGAGATTCACGACGCTTCCGTAGCTGTTTGTGAAGGAATAATCGCGGGGTTCGGCGAGTACGACGCGCAGGTCACCATCGACCTGGGGGGGGCGTACATACTTCCGGGTTTTATAGACGGTCACCTCCATATTGAATCGAGTATGCTGAGCATTCCGGAATTTGCCGCAAACGTGCTACCTCATGGCACTACCGCGGTTGTGGCGGACCCGCACGAAATAGCCAATGTTTTGGGCGTGGACGGCATCCGGTATATGCTCGATTCGAGCGCAAAAGTGCCTCTCAGGGTATTCGTCATGTTCCCGTCTTGCGTTCCGGCTACCCCTTTTGAGACTTCAGGCGCGGTGCTGACCCATGCCGATATGAAAGGTTTCAAAGACAACGAACGGGTCCTGGGGCTCGCGGAAATGATGAACTTCCCCGGGCTCATAGCAGGCGACCCGGAGATCCTTGCTAAAATCAAAGTCTTTCAAAACAAAGTGTTGGATGGCCATTGTCCCGGCCTCACAGGAAAAGCTTTGGCCGCGTACGTGAGTGCTGGGATTCGTTCAGACCACGAATCCACATCTCTGTCGGAGGCATTAGAAAAACTGAGAAACGGGATGCGCGTCATGATAAGGGAAGGCTCTGCTGCGAAAAATCTTGATGAGCTGCTCCCGATCCTGAATGATCGCGATTCCCGCAACTGTTTCTTTGTTACTGATGACCTGGACCCCCGCGACATCGTTGAAAAAGGCCATATTGATAATCTGGTGCGAACAGCCATGGAGAAAGGGGTCGAACCCATCAGAGCTATCCAGATGGTCACGTTGAACACGGCCCAATATTTTGGGCTGAAACGCCTTGGGGCAGTCCTGCCGGGATATTTGGCGGATTTGCTAATTGTTGATGATTTGGAGAAACTCACGATTAGCCGCGTGTACCACTCAGGCCGACTGGTGGCTGAAAATGGTCGAATCCTGGCGCCGCCGGATTCGACTGCTGCAATCAAGGTGCGAGGTAGCGTAAATGTCAATTGGAACAAAATTGATCTGTCCATCCCGGGTGGTGGCCGATCGGCCAGGATCATTCAGGTCGTCCCAGGACAGATCGTCACCAAGAAGATAGTCGAACCGGCTCCGGTTCAGGACGGGAAGATTGTCGCCGACCCTGGAAGAGATATCTTGAAGATAGCGGTAATTGAAAGACATCATGGAACCGGGAATTTTTCCGTGGGTTTGATCCGCGGTTTTGGCCTGAAAAGTGGAGCAATAGCATCGACCGTGGCGCATGACGCTCATAATATAATTGTGGTGGGCGCGAGCGACCGCGACATGCTCGTAGCCGCTCGTGGCGCAGCAGACATGGGTGGCGGCATGACCGTGGCTGAGAACGGTGAAGTGATCGCAAAGCTGCCATTACAAATTGCAGGCCTTATGTCTCACGGTAACATCAACGAGGTAAGCGCCGGGCTGGAAGATGTAGTCCGCGCGGCCCGATCATTAGGATGCTCTCTTGAGACTCCGTTTGCCACACTTTCCTTTATGGCCCTAACGCCGATACCTGAGCTGAAGCTCACTGACCAAGGGCTGTTCGATTCACTGGATTTCAAATTTGTGTCGTTATTTGGAGATTGATAGGTAGGCCGGCTGGGCGGGCAGACCGCGCCAGCGTCACCCGATTCGGTCTCTGCCGGTAATTTGTCCAGCAGCAGAAAGACCGGAACGGGATTGGCAATGCTATTCAAAACTGCAGAGTACTTCTGAGTCACCTGAATAAATTCTTTCTTACTCTTCCTCGGAAATATCCGCGTCGATCGTAAACAGGAGTCCTTCGCATGAATGACCAAGACAAGACCAAAGAGGAACTAATCAATGAATTGGTGGAAATTCGGCAAAGAGTGGACGAACTGGAGGGGTCACTGGTCAGGCTCCAGCAGCGGATAGAGGCTGGACGGGAGGTCGAAGCGATATCTAGAGCGATGATAGAAGGCTTCCCCGGACTTGTGTACCTGTGTTCGCCCAGCCATGGAATTGAGTTCATCAACGAGCGCTTCATCCAGCTGACGGGCTGCAATCCAAAAGGGGAGAAATATTACCAAGTGCTCTATGACCTCGAAGGAATCTCTCCTCGGAATGTCAATGAGAAAGTGCAACATGGTGAAACGGTTTGGTCGGAGGTCCAGAGCCCTAAGGATGACCGGTGGTACCACGTGGTAAACATCCCTCTCCGTCATCAGAACGACGCCATTTCTAAGATGGTTATGATCGAAGATATTACAGAGCGGAAGCAGGCTGAGGCGGCGGTGCGAAGAAGTGAGGAAAGGCTGGAGCTTGCGTTGAAAGGAGCCGACCTCGGTATGTGGGATTACAACCTTCAAACTGGCGAGGCTGTTGTCAATGCTCGACGAGCCGAGATGGTAGGATATTCTGTCGAGGAACTTGGGCCTCATTTTAGTTCGTGGGGGAAGCTCATCCATCCTGATGACATGGACCGGATCACGAACGCTTTCAACGCTCATGTGGAAGGTCGCACACGTTTATACGAGTGTGAACACCGGCTTCGCCACAAGTCGGGTCGATACATATGGGTCCTGGCTCGCGGCAAAGTTGTGAAATGGGATAAGCAGGGCAATCCGGTCCGAATGGTGGGAACCAGTCTTGACATTACCGATGGCAGGAGAGCTGACAAGGCGCTGCGTGAAGGCCGACAGCGATTGGAGCTCGCACTAGAAGGCGCGCACGTCGGCTTCTGGGACTGGGATGTCCTGACGGACACGGCCGTCATAAATGACCGGGCAGCAAATATAGTCGGGTATTCACCCCGTGAAATAACGCCAACTTCTCAGCTCTGGGAGAGCCTAATCCATCCCGATGACAAACCGCGTGTGGCGGAAGTATACAATGCCCACTTGAAAGGCCACACTGACCACTTTGAGGCGGAATATCGCATGCTGGCAAAGTCCGGTGAATGGAAATGGATTCTAAGTCTCGGCAAAATTGTGGAACGTGACCAAGAGATGAGACCGCTACGAATGGCAGGTACTTTTATGGACATCACCGACCTCAAGAGTGCGGAGAACGCGCTGCGGGAGTCGGAAAAGAGGAATCGGCTACTGATCGAACAATCACCTCTCGGCATCGGTATCTTGCAGGATGGTGGTCTGACTTATGTCAACCCTGAGTTTCTGGGGACTTTTGGCTATGATCACCCGGATGAAGTTCTTGGTAAACCTCCGGAAAACTTTATTGCGCCTGAGGACAGAGAACTGATTAGTAAGATCCAAAAAGACCGTTTGGACGGTAAAGCGTCACCCCTCTCTTATGAGGTCAAGGGCCTCAAGAGGAATGGAGACCCTTTCGATTTGGTTGTGTGGCCCCGCCGAATTGAGTACTTTGGAGAGGCCGCCATCCTTGCCTTCATTGCCGATAGGACCGAGGCAAAACAGCTGAGAATGCAGCTCGTGCAGGCTCAGAAGATGGAAGCAATCGGCACATTGGCTGGAGGTATTGCCCACGATTTGAACAACCTTTTGACAATCATTTTGGGCTACTCGGAACTCATCATTTCCGGGAAAGCGGTAAAAGATCCTGATTTTGAGGACCTGACAAAGATAGTTCTCGCTGCGCGAACCGCTGCGGAGGTGAGTGGGCAAATTCTCGCTTTCAGTCGTAAGACGGAGACCAAAACATGTCCCTTCAATCTTAACGAACGCGTGGACAGGCTTCAACGGATGCTTTCCAGGTTTATTCCCAAGACCATGGAATTTACAGTCAACTTTGACCCCGATCTCCCGATAGTCAACGCTGATCCTGCGCAAATAGATCAGGTCCTGATGAACCTTGCGCTGAATGCCAGAGACGCAATGCCTGAGGGAGGCAGACTTGCCATTGAGACGAAGAGGATGGTTTTGGACGATGAGTATTGTCGCTATCATATTGAAGCCTCCGAAGGATTACACGCCCTCATTACGGTTAGTGATACCGGGATTGGCATCGATAGTGCCTCGATGGAACGGATATTCGAGCCGTTTTACACTACCAAGAAGCCGGGGGAAGGCACGGGGTTAGGCTTGGCCATGGTTTACGGGATAGTGAAGGCACATGGCGGACACATCATTTGCGACAGTGAACCCGGCGTGGGAACTACGTTCAAAATCTATTTGCCGGTGCACCAAATTGAAGCGGAACCGGATGTTACTTCAGACCGGCAGTCTTCTGCATGTGTAACTGCGACAATCCTTTTGGTGGACGACGAGCAACCTGTGAGGGAACTTGGAAGCAGAATCCTGGGACAATCAGGATACGATGTCATCAGTGCATGTGACGGGCGGGAAGCCCTAGAAATTTACAGACAAAGGAAAGATGAAATCGCTTTGATCATCCTTGACCTTGTTATGCCGTTAATGGACGGCAAACGGTGTCTTGCTGAAATTCTCGCTATCGATCCGGAAGCAAGGGTGCTGATAGCCACCGGGTATTCTCCTGATGGAGCCACACGGGAAAGTTTGGAAGGCTACGCAAAAGGTTTCGTCGAAAAGCCTTTTGACTCGAAGCAATTTCTGAATGCTGTTCGGAATGCTTTGAATGAGCCGTGATATGATCAGGTGGTGCCCGGGTCATTCATTTTCATCTCTCCCGGCAAGTGCTTTTGCTCCGAGTCGCTATGAAATCCGAAATTTCCATGAATAACTAGACTGTTAAGGCGGAAGTATTCCTCCAGTTACGAGCGGCCAAATACTGTCATTGCGAGCGCAGCGAAGCAATCTCCAGCTTGGTGGATTGCTTCGTCGTTTCACTACTCGCAAAGACAAAACACAGCCCCTATGTAACTGAGGAGTTAATGGCGGAAGCAAATTTTGCTTGACACAGAAATTCATCTTGGTCTACATTAGGAATAGTTACTATTCCTAATTCAGAGAAACCCGGTGACCGAACCAAAATTAAAAATGACCAAGCAGCGCAGGGTGATTGTGGAGGAGTTGAAGAAACTCAAAACTCACCCCACAGCCACGGCGCTTTATGAAATTGTTCGTAAACGATTGCCTCGGATAAGTCTCGGCACGGTTTACCGGAACTTGGATCTTCTGGCAGAGGCGGGGATCATTCAAAAGCTGGAAACAGCAGGGACTCAGAAACGATTCGACGGCACAGTGGAGAACCATTATCACGTTCGATGTGTCCAATGTGGTCAGGTTGATGACCTTCCTCTTCCATTACTCCGGGATATCGAAGATGTCTTGCATGGGCTTAGCAATTACAAGATCTTGTCGCACCGCCTGGAATTTCAGGGCGTATGTCCCTCCTGCCAAGTTGACGGCACAAGATGAATGCAAAGAGGAATTGAAAAATGTTGCTGTCGTTGATGCTGTCTAATTAACCCTGACCGGCAGGGGCGCCGGTTCCTATGGTAGACGGCTGGGCGGTGCGGCGAATTGTTTCCCGAAAAAAGTGTAATGTGAGAATCAGGCCCTAGTGGCCTTACTCAGGGGGAACTCCCTTATATATTAGTCAAAAGAAGGAGATGAATTATGGACAAGTTGAATGGCTCTCAGACCGAAAAGAACCTGATCACATCGTTTGCAGGTGAGGCTCAGGCTCGCAACCGATACACCTATTTCGCTTCTCAGGCGAGAAAAGACGGACTGGTGCAGATTGCTCTATTTTTCGAAGAAACAGCCAACCAGGAAAAAGAGCATGCGAAGCGCTTTTTCCAGCAACTGAAAGGCGGCGAAGTTATGGTTGAGACCTCATTTCCTGCCGGCGTTATAGGCTCCACCGCAGACAACTTGAAGGCTGCCGCGGCAGGTGAAAACGGTGAATGGACTCAGATGTATCCCGGATTCGCAAAGGTCGCCCGTGAAGAAGGATTCGAGGACGCGGCAAAAATATGGGATGCGGTTTCAATTGCAGAGAAACAGCACGAAAAGCGTTATCTCGACCTGCTGTCCAATGTAAATCTTGGCAAAGTATTTAAGAAAGATAAGCCCGTGGTATGGAGATGCATAAATTGCGGTTTTCTGCACGAAGGTACCGAGGCGCCTTTGTCTTGCCCGGCCTGCGCTCATCCTCAGGCATATTATGAATTACTGGCCGAGAACTGGTAATTCCGGTAGAATATTGGGGGGTCGGTCTGAAACGTCCCGTTATGCGGGACTGCCATCGTTCGGTTATCATTCCGCTTCAAAATCGTATTCTGTAATATTGGAGGCATTACACATGACAGAAAAATTGCAGGTTTATAAATGTGACATCTGCGGCAATATCGTGGAACTTTTGCATGAAGGCGCGGGCGAACTCGTCTGCTGCGGGCAACCTATGAAGTTCTTTGCAGCAAATACTGTCGATGCGGCAAAAGAAAAACATGTGCCGGTCAAGGAGGCAGGGGCGAACGGTCTTACTGTGAAGGTGGGGAGCGTTCCACATCCGATGGAAGAGAAACACTATATTGAGTGGGTCGAAATCACTCAAGATGGCAAGGCTTACAGGCAATTCTTAAAACCCGGCGAAGCCCCGCAGGCGGTTTTTCCCGTTCAGGGCGAATGGACCGCACGGGAGTATTGCAATTTACACGGGTTATGGAAAGCATGATGCGCCTGCGCAGCTCTGATTAATTGAGGCGGTGGAAATGACTCAATTTGCAGACATGTATCAATGTCAGACGCCGAATTGCGGATACATTTATAATCCGCAAAAGGGAGATCGCAAAGGGAAGATAAGCAAAGGCACAAGCTTTGACGATCTTCCGGAAGATTGGAAATGTCCAATATGCGGCGCAACCAAGAAGATGTTTAGCCCGCTTACAGTAGGATGACATTGCGAGGCTTACTAATAATATTGGCCGCTCTGGGAGCTGTAAGTTTGGTACAGGAAAACTAACATTCCTGAGGAAATGATGCGGAGACTATTGCGATATTCGGTACTGTCCATTTTCTTGATAGCTGCTCTTTGTAACACAGCAGTCGCAGCCGGAAATTTCGATGTGAATGAGGACGTTTTGGCCCGGATACAGCTTCCGATCCCCGAAAGCAACGCTGAAAAAGAATATCTCGGGCTGTCGGGAAAAGGAACTTTTTCTCTGTCTCAAGTAAAGGCGCGTGTGCTGATCGTAGAAGTATTCAGCATGTACTGCCCTATTTGCCAGCGTGAGGCGCCGGTAATTAATGATTTGCATACATTAATTGGAAAAGATGCAGTGTCTAGAAAGGACTTGAAGCTTATCGGCATAGGTGTAGGGAATACTCCTTTCGAGGTCGAGGTGTTCAGGAAGAAATTTAATGTGCCTTTCCCTCTCTTTCCTGATGATGGTTTCCAATTGCAGAAGATCTCGAAGGATCGTTTTAGGACGCCGACATTTCTTGTGGCAAGAATCGGTCCCGATTCGACGCTTAAAGTGGCTAAGACCCATATTGGTACAATCAAGAATATCGCGGAATTCTTGAGGAATGTGAAATAATTGTTAGCATTAACAGGAAGATGAATCATGTTTCTCTTTGCGAAAAAAATCATAATTTCAGTGGGGTTTGCCTCCGTCTGCATTGCAATTTTGTTCTTGATTCCTATGAGCCACGCGGAATCTGAACCTCTTGAGAATTGCATTTACAATCCCGGAAAATTGAAACCGCAGGCAAGCGCGCCGAAGCTTAAGGTCGGGGACGCGGCGCCGGATTTTACACTTCAGGATCTTGCAGGAGAACAGGTCTCTTTGAACAGTTTCCGTGAAAAACTAAATGTGGTCATCTCTTTTGTTCCGGCTGCGTGGAC
Source organism: Desulfomonilaceae bacterium (assembly GCA_052144015.1). Taxonomy (GTDB): domain Bacteria; phylum Desulfobacterota; class Desulfomonilia; order Desulfomonilales; family Desulfomonilaceae; genus DATJPW01. Next base: position 11,888 of record JBKQRG010000317.1, on the reverse strand, counting down.
TCCGGTTTGCTCCCAACAGTGGCCAGGATATATAATTTCGAAAGATCTCTTTGATAAGAATGACTCGGTACTCCTGGGCATCACGGTGGATAATGTTCCGACGCTCTATGCCTGGACCAAGCAGATGGGACAAGTTTGGTTTCCGGTGCTGTCCGATTTCTGGCCTCACGGAGCAGTGGCTCAAAATTATGGGGTCCTGAGGGAAGATGGAATGACCGAAAGGGCTTTGTTCGTCATCGACAAGACCGGAACCATCCGGTACATTGATGTACATGATATTAATGTTACACCGAAACTTGAGGATCTGATCAAAGAATTGGAGAAGCTTCCAAAGTAATACCTTCGTGTGATTGTGAGGGGGAAAGGGGCTGCAGTGCGATGTCCCGGAGATCCTGTTTTCAAACCATTGTCGTGGTGTCCATTTTGGCTTTGATTGGCAGTGCACATGGTGAAACCGCAACTATAAGCGATTCATCCAAGGAGTGTATTTCGTGCCATGCTTCGGCTACCCCTGCCATAGTCGCGGACTGGAAGAAGAGCCGTCATGCGTCGGTAACGCCGGCGGATGCGGCAAAGAAACCTGAAAAACAAAGGCGGATTTCTGCTGAGAAAATTCCTGACAACTTAACGTCTGTCGCAGTGGGATGCGCCGAGTGCCATATGATGAATCCGGATGCTCACAACGATAGTTTTGAACATAATGATCAGAAGGTTCATTTGACAGTGACTCCTAAAGACTGTTCAACGTGCCATGCGGCGGAGGCTGCTCAATTTGAGAAGAACTTGATGTCTCATGCGCATGGGAATCTCGCAAACAATCCGGCACATCAAGATTTGATGAAATCTATTAACGGAATGCAATCCTTGGAGCAAATGAAAACAGCTGTGTCTGCCCCGGATGACAAAACTAACGCGGATTCATGTTGGTCGTGTCATGGGACAGCGCTCCAGGTCACCGGAATGGAATCACGGAGCACGGATTTCGGTGACTTTGAATTCCCGAAGCTGTCAGGCTGGCCGAATCAAGGTGTTGGACGCTTGAATCCTGATGAAAGCAAAGGTTCATGTTCCGCGTGCCATAACCGGCATCAGTTCGCCATAGAAGCGGCCCGCAAACCGTATACTTGTTCGCGATGTCATAAAGGCCCTGATGTCCCTGCTTATCAGGCATATTCGGTGAGCAATCACGGCAACCTTTTCTCATCCCTTTACGGAGAATGGAAATTCAAAGAAGTACCGTGGACTGTAGGTAAAGATTTTGGAGCACCCACCTGCGCTGCTTGCCATGTGAGCCTCCTGGTAACAACTGAGGGAGAAGTTGTTGTACAGAGAACGCATCAGATGAATGATCGATTGCCGTGGCGCATTTTCGGACCGATTTATGCCCACCCGCACTCCAAGAGCCCCGATACTTCGATTATAAAAAATAAAGATGGAATGTCTTTGCCTGTTACTCTTGGAGGAGAACCCGCCACTGAATTCGTCATCAATCCCGAGGAGCAGAAAAGGAGAAAAGATACCCTTCAGAAGGTGTGTCGTTCCTGCCATACTGTGGATTGGGTAAATGGGCATTGGGAACGGTTTGAAAACACGATAAAGACCTCAAACCAAATGACGCTTACATCCACGCAAATACTGAAGGATGCCTGGAAGGCGGGCGTGGCGTCCGATAGCCCAAGTATTTTTGATGAAGCCATTGAAAAACAATGGGTCGAACAGTGGCTGTTCTACGCAAATTCGACTCGTTTTGCATCAGCAATGATGGGCGCGGACTACGGAGTGTTTGCCAACGGACGTTGGTTCATGTCCAAAAATATTCAGCAGATGCTGGATCACCTGAAGTTCTTGCTTAAGGAAAAAGGTAAAAGCCCTGCGGAATCGAAACCGGGGTCCTGAACAATCACATCTCGAAATGAGGAGAAGCAATGGAAAACAATACCTGGAAATGTCCAAAATGCGGATATACGTTGGAGGCCGAGCAGCAGACCGCACCACCGGAGACTTGTCCCGGCTGCAAAGAGAAGTGCGAATTTGTAAATGTGTCCTGCTACATTCCTGAATGCGGAATGAAGGGACAGGATCCGCGGCTTGGGTGATCAGCCAGGAAACAGAGTTCTGAAATGAGAATCCTCGGAATTTATGGCAGCCCCCGAAAAGGTGGAAACACAGATATTTTACTGGATAAGGCGCTGCAAGCTGCCCGAAGCGCGGGAGCGGATGTCTCTTCGATTCGATGCTGCGATTTGAAAATAGCCGGCTGCGCCGAATGTGGTGGCTGCGACCGAACCGGTAAATGCGTGGTCGATGATGATATGCAGAGCGTCTATCCGAAACTGTACGAGGCTGATGCGATTATTCTGGCTTCGCCGATCTTCTTTTACGGTATCACTTCGCAAGCCAAGGCGCTCATAGACCGGTGTCAAGCTGCCTGGTGCAAAAGGATGCTCGATAAGACTCCGCAGGAAAGGCGCACATTGGGTAGCGGCAGAGGTTACTTGCTCTGTGTGGGAGCGACAAAGGGAAAGAACCTTTTTGAAGGTGCCCAGCTTGTAGCCAAATATTTTTATGACGCCCTGGATATGAGCTATGAAGGCGGCGTTTTTATAAACAAGATTGAAAGGAAGGGTGACATAGAAAATAATCCTGACGCCCTGAAAGAGGCTTGTGAATTGGGGTCGAGGATAGTCTTGGAGCCTAAGAATTAACGTAACACCGAGTCGTTTGCTGAGGAGCCCTCGAGGCGCAAGACGCGATTTAAGCTCCCTTTTATGCAGGGGGATTCACTGAGACTTCAGGAGAATTGAATATGCCTAAAGTTCTTGTCGCTTATGCAAGTAGGACAGGTGAAACTCAGTCCATTGCTGATTATATTGCTGAAGGAGTACGCTTCACAGGGGCGGAGGCCAAGGTGGTCGAAGCCGCGCAATTAAAAAAGGAAGAAGACCTGGAAGGGTATGACGCTTATGTATTTGGTTCAGCGACTTACCACGGTGACATGATGCCGGCTGTTAAGACGCTGCTTTTCTTGGCAGAAAAAGCAAGTTTGGAAAACAAGGTAGGTGGTTCTTTCGGCGCGTTCGGATGGAGCGGAGAGGCCTCGGAAAGAATATATGAAACTATGCGACATATATTTAAAATGGAAATGGTAGGATCAGCCTTGAGACTCAAATCAACTCTTTTGCAGGGCGGCCCCCAAATGGCTCAAGACTACGGTCGGGAAATAGGCAAAAGACTGTCGTTAAAGTGATTTGATACTATGTTGGGCGCCAGACAACAGCGCTGCCCAAATAAACTCAAATGGTGGAGGAACAGATGCAAAAATACGTATGCCAAGTTTGCGGTTATGTTTATGATCCGGCTGTCGGTGATCCGGATAACGGTGTGGCTGCAGGCACATCTTTTGATGCCCTTCCTGCAGATTGGGTTTGTCCGGTGTGCGGAGCGGACAAAGACAGCTTCTCTCCCGAGTAGCAGCAGGTCCGTTTTGCTTACCGAATTGAACTGATAGATATGTGGGGCGTTGTGGCCGTCTTGCCACAATGTCGAAGAAAGTCTCCACGCCCGAGCGAATGGGGGGATCGTGAGTGGTGGGACACCTTTAAGGGAGGATTCGGTTGAGGATAAATATTGAGGTAAAAAAGGACATTCACTGGGTAGGGGCCGTGGATTGGAGCGTCCGTGATTTTCACGGTTATTCAACGGAAAAGGGCACGACTTTCAATTCGTATCTGGTAATGGATGACAAGACAACTCTATTCGATACCGTCAAGAAAACTTTCAAACGCGATTTACTTCACTGCATTTATAAAGTAATCGAGCCCAGCCGCATTGACTACCTCGTGGTGAATCATGTGGAACCGGATCATTCAGGTGCTTTGGCCGAAATGATGGAGGTCATCAAACCCGAAAAACTATTCTGCTCGCCTCGCGGCAAGAAAGCCCTTTTGCAGCATTATCACAGGGAGGACTGGCCTTACGAAGTAGTAGAAACGGGTCGTGAGATCAGCCTTGGAAAACGCACAGTGCAGTTTATAGAAACGAGGATGGTTCATTGGCCGGATAGCATGTTCTCTTACCTTAAAGAGGATGCTGTTTTGATCTCGAGCGACGGATTCGGCCAACACTGGGCCACGAGCGAGCGCTTCAACGATGAAGTCAACTCAGCAGAGCTCATGCAGCATGCGGCCAAATATTATGCCAATATTCTGTTGCCCTATTCTTCACTGATCGGAAAGCTTATAGCTGACGTACAAAAAATGAATTTAAAAATAGATGTGATCTGCCCTGATCACGGTTTGATTTGGCGGGATAATCCCATGCAGATCGTTGCCGCCTATGATCAGTGGAGCAAACAAGTACCCAAACGAAAAGCCCTCGTGATCTATGATACCATGTGGAATAGCACGGAAATGATGGCGAAGGCGATTTGCGACAGTCTGGTTGCGGAAGGCGTGAGCATTCGATTGATGGATCTCAGGGTGAATCATCGTAGTGATGTCATCACCGAGCTGCTTGATGCCAAGGCGGTAATAGTGGGTTCATCAACCCTTAATAACGGTATGCTTCCCCGTATGGCGGATATGCTCTGCTATATGAAGGGCCTTCGACCGCTCAACAAAGTGGGAGCCGCATTCGGGTCGTACGGCTGGAGCGGCGAGGCGGTGAAATTAATGACAAAATCCCTGGAAGAGATGAAAGTAAAACTTCTCCATCCGGGTTTAGGTTTGATGTACGTGCCGACTCACGAGACTCTGAGGCAATGCGCTGAACTGGGACGTGAGATCGCCAAGGCGGTAAAAGAGGATGGTTGATTTGAGTTCGTATGGCCAGATATTGAGCCTTGCTTAATAAGTATCGAAAACGACAATGGCAAATAAGATTACCGGTAGAAAATTGAAGGCAAAAATCCTTGACCTTCTTTTGGCGGACAGTCCGATTGAATGCGTGAGGGAATTGTCTTTGTTACCGGCTCGCGAGGTAATGAGTCCTCTTTTTTCATTTCTATGCAACGACAATGAGCTGGTCCGATGGAGGTCCGTTACTGCCATAGGGCAAATAATGCGCAACCTGGCCGAAAGGGACATGGAAAGAGCAAGGGATTTTATGCGCAGGCTAATGTGGAGCCTCAACGAGGAATCGGGTGGAATTGGTTGGGGCGCTCCCGAAGCCATCGGTGAAATCATGGCCTGTCATGAAAAGCTGGGTCTTGAATATGCTCCGGTTTTTATCTCCTATTTGGATCCTAAAGGCAATTTCATCGAACATGAAATACTGCAAAGGGGCCTTATCTGGGGTCTCATTCGGCTGGCCGAATCCAGACCGGAGCTGATAATTGGAGCAGCAGCTCACATAGGAAGATATTTGGAATCGAGCGATGCAACGGTGAGAGGCCTTGCCACATGGGCAGCAGGACTGCTGCAAGCGCAGGAAACTCGTTCGAGACTAAAGGAATTGCTCTCAGATGAATCGGAGTTGCGAATCTACTCTGAAGGAAAAATTGTAACAATCAGGGTTCGGAATTTGGCTGAAAAAGGCTTGGCTCTACTGAACGGCTATTGAGGTTGCGAAGCAGAACTCTGGTCAACGTGACTGGATCCGCGATGAACTTATGTCGCATTTAGCACATACTCGGAAAGGGGGAAACGACTGATGGATGTTCTTTGGTTGTCTAGGCTGCAATTTGCCGCGGCGACTGGATTTCACTTTTTGTTTGTGCCCTTGACATTAGGATTGTCCATCCTTTTGGCCATTATGGAGACAATTTATGCCCGAACCGGCAATGAAGTATACAAAAGAATGGCTAAATTTTGGGGCAAGATTTTCATTATCAATTTTGTCGTGGGCATAGTCACCGGCATTACTCTCGAGTTTCAATTCGGCACAAATTGGGCGGGCTACTCAAGATACGTGGGCGATATCTTCGGCTCGCTTTTGGCCATTGAAGCTACAGTGGCTTTCTTTCTGGAGTCAACTTTTGTCGCGATATGGTTTTTTGGATGGGACAAACTTTCGCCTAAAGTCCATGCCTTGTGCATCTGGCTGGTAGCCTTGGCCGCCAATATTTCCGCTTACTGGATACTCGCTGCGAACTCCTGGATGCACAGCCCCGTGGGGTATGTAATTCGTGGGGGAAGGGCAGAGTTAACCGACTTCTGGGCAGTCATAACTCAACCGTTTGCCCCAATCATGTACTTGCATGCCACATTTGCGGGATACATCTTGGCAGGATTTTTTGTGATGGGAGTCAGCGCGTACCACCTGTTGCGCAATAGTAACACTGAGTTCTTCTCCAAATCCTTTAGGATGGCCCTGATATTTAGCCTGGTCTTTTCGGTGGCGGAGGTGGTAGTGGGTGACATTCATGGCAAACAAATGGCCGTAACACAGCCCACAAAACTCGCCGCGGCGGAATCCATATGGGAGACAGCCAGTGGAGTCCCGTTTTCGATGCTGGTCATCCCGGACGCTGCGAACGAACGCAATCTCATAGAATGGTTTCAAATCCCCAAATTTATGAGCTGGTTAATATACGCTGATTGGAATGCCGAGGTGAAAGGTCTCAAGAATTGGCCGAAAGAGGACAGGCCTCCTGTCACTTTGGTATTTTGGGCTTTCAGGTTAATGGTTGGTCTTGGATTTCTCTTTCCTCTGTTGACGATCATAGGATGGTTTAAGAGAAATCGACTGGAATCGAGCCCCGGATTTTTGAAAGTAATGCTATTAGTAATTCCGCTGCCTTATATTGCCGCTGAGTTGGGCTGGATAGTCACTGAGGTTGGACGCCAGCCCTGGATAGTGTATAGAGTTTTGAGAACTTCAGAAGCCGTCTCTAATATTGCCACATCTCAGGTCTTCGTATCGCTAATAGCGTTCATTATCCTTTATTCGCTTCTGGGACTGGCGGCTTTCGTGCTTATGAGCAAAATCGCCCGCCAAGGGCCTTCCGATATAACTCCTCGCGCAGGGCATTTGAGAAAGGAAGGTTAAAAATGTTGGAAACGATATGGTTTTTATTATGGGGACTGCTCTGGGCTATTTATTTCACGCTCGATGGATTTGACTTGGGGCTGGGAACTGCCATGCCGTTTTTGGCCAAAAATGATAAAGACATTCGGACAATTTACAATTCATTGCGTCCCTTCTGGGATGGAAATGAAGTCTGGTTAATTACGGCAGGTGGTGTCACGTTCGCCGCGTTTCCCACAACCTACGCTGTGATGTTCAGCACGCTTTACACGCCTCTGTTGCTGATTCTTTTCGCATTGATCATCCGCGCCGTATCATTTGAATTCAGAGGAAAAATAGAAGGTCGTGGCTGGAATCGGTTATGGGATACATGTCTTTTTCTGGGGAGTTTTGCGCCCGCGTTGCTCTTCGGAGTTGCTTTCGCTAATATTTTCCAAGGCATACCATTTGATGCCAAAGGTGTTTTTCATGGGAATCTGCTCAGTTTGCTCAACCCTTATGGGATAGTGGGCGGCCTCCTCTTCGTTCTGCTTTTTGTTCTCCACGGGCTTTTGTGGCTGGCGATAAAAACCTCGGGTGATCTCCACGAGAGGACCGTCAGGACTCTTCCTGTGATCTGGGTAATTCTACTGATAGTTGCAGTCATTTTTTTCGTGCACACCTGGTTTGCAACACCGCTTTATAACAACTATCTCGCAAATCCGGTTCTGTTTCTGATTCCATTGGCAACTGTGGTCGCATTGCTTGCAGTGAGGCTATTTGTGGCCAAGGCGAAATGGTGGACGGCCTGGTTCGCGTCAGGTTTGACCATCCTGACTGCAACCCTATTTGGTGTCGTAGGGCTGTACCCAAACCTGTTTCCGTCAAGCATCGATAAAACCGCCAGTTTGACAGCCTTTAATTCGTCATCCAGTCCGTTGACACTCAAGATAATGCTGGGGGTAGTGTTGATTTTTGTGCCCGTGGTAATCGCTTATCAGACATGGTCCTATTATCTTTTTAGAGAAAAGGTCACCGACGAGATGTTGGAATCTGAGGAGGCTTATTAAAACGGACAGGCTCCTTGCTCCCATTTAACAATAAAGTGCTATATATTGCATTGAGAGGGGTCCGTGTGGCCCCTTTTTAATGGTCAAGGATCCTCCGGGCTTTTTTTGAAACGAATCTGTATTAAGACGATCATTATAGGTTTAAAGGTGTTAATTAGCAAAAAGAAGTGGACCAGAAAGCACTGAAAGTTTTGCGGCGATATGGTTCGTTCCGTAGTGAAAAGTAGGCAAATATTACCTGGAAGAAATCAAATTGTACTTAAATATACACCAGATAGTCCATAATCCGTCTTTCCAGCCGATTTTTTTCCCTTCTTCGTATGTGCGTCCTGAGTAAGAAATTCCCACCTCATAAACTCTGCATCTCAGTTTGGCTATTTTAGCCGTGATCTCCGGTTCAAATCCGAAACGGTCTTCTTCAATTGTTATTTGTTCCAGGATTTTTCGGCAAAAGACCTTATAGCCAGTCTCTATATCCGTAAGATTCAAGTTGGTGAACATGTTCGATACTAAAGTGAGCAATTTATTGCCGACACTGTGCCAGAAATAGAGGACTCTATGGGGATCCCCGCCCGCGAATCTCGATCCGTAAACCACTTCGGCCTTGTCTTGCCGGATCGGCTCGAGTAGTCTCGGATAATCCTTAGGGTCATATTCCAGATCAGCATCTTGAACAATAATTACGGCGCCGGAGGCCGCGGCGATACCGGACCTAATTGCAGCGCCTTTGCCCCGATTTCGATCATGAAAGATCACTTTGGACACTTGCGGTTCAATACGAGATTTCAAAAGTTCCTTAGTGCCGTCTGTTGACCCATCGTCAATTATTATTATTTCCTTCTCTTCCAAAGGGGAATCAAGAACAGCTCTAATAATTTGCTCTATGGTACTGACCTCGTTATAGCAAGGCATAATTACAGATACCGTGATTTGGTCGGACACTTAAAAGCTCCTTTGAAACGGATTGGGCTTCACGGGCGGAGGGCCATTTGCATCAAGACGGTGGTTTCTCAGCCGTAGCCCAGATGTTCATATGCATTTCAAAATAGCCCAATTCCAAACTGTCTTCCGAGAAAATTTTTTTCAGAATTTCAGAAAGACTTTTGTGAGTGTACGTGGCTTTGTGCTCTTCAATTTCTACGGGACTTACTAACTTCAATCGGGCCATTGCCCTGAGCAGGGAATCCGTCCAACCCGCGGGAACAGTTACAATAAGACGACCACCGGGTTTGAGGATTTTCTGAATCGCACTCAGTAAAGGGAGCACGAGATTCGGTTCCAAATGTTCGATTACTGCGAGCATAGTGACCACATCGCAAGAATCGTCTTCTATCGGCAGAGTAGGATCTTGTTCAACATCATGCTTGATAAATGTAATATTTGGGGTCTGCTCCGATTTCGTCAAGGCTTCCTCGATCGATTTGTCCAGACCGATCTTTCGGGAGAAGATGGTATTCAATAGAAAGTAAGGATGCCTGCCGCATCCTATGTCCGCAATGCGCCCTCTCCGGGAAATGGAGGGAATCAGCCGATTAGCCATCTCAGCCCTGCGGCGTGCGAGAAATGTTTCGAGTAATCCGCTGCCTCTGGTCACCCGTTCTTTGGGCAATGGCGCCTCCGAAGCTGAGTTACAAAAATAGCCAGGCACAGGGCGGAATCTTACCTTGATTTAAATGCGGATTCAACTAACGATCAGCGCTGAAATTCCGCAGTTGATTTCAAACGTGAACTGAGAAGGATTATATCCAGGGGGACAGCAGGGGATTCCGGCGCGAAAATGCGAACTAATCGACCGGTGCGCCAGAAAATATTGCTTAGTCGTGTGGCAGGTTAGTCGGTTTTGACTACCAGACGGTTTCGACCTAATCGCTTTGCTTCGTACAATGCCTCGTCCGCGTGGCGCAGAAAAATTTGAGGAGTCATTCCCGCGGAAAATTGGGCCAACCCGGCACTGAAGGTGATTTTACCTCTTCCGTTATTCTTTAAAATGTTCGCATCAAGCCGATCTCGAATACGGTCAATGCTTTGAGCGGCCCCTTCCAAAGGGGTATTCGGGAAAACCATTATGAATTCGTCTCCACCATGACGTCCGGCAATATCAGCCCCGCGCAATTCTTTGTGGATTATCTGTCCGAAAAACCGGAGCATGTCGTCACCGGCCTCATGTCCATGTTCATCATTGATTTTCTTAAAATAGTCTATATCACATATTGCGAGACTTAATGGACGCTTATAGCGACCGGCCGTTTGGCAAGCTGCATCCAATAAAATTAAGGTCTGACGCCTATTAAATAGATTAGTGAGCTCGTCACGTGTCGCATAACGGTGAAGCTCGCCCTCTAGTTTCTTCTGCTGCGTCACATCTTGAATCACGATTACGCAGCTCCTCAAGATTCCATGGCTTCCTCTGATCGGAGATATATGCTCCTTGAGAAATGCACCCAAATTATCATCAAAATAATCCACATTGCGTTCCTCTCCATCCTTGACCACACGGGAGAAGGGACAAAAATAGGGCTGAGTATCTCTTCCATGAAGAATCTTATAACACGGCTCTTTGAGAGCGCTTTGAATTGTGCAACCTGCGCGGTCAGCCATAGCCCTATTCATTCGAATAATACGATGATCGGAATCCACCAGCGCAATGCTCTCGGGCACAGTATCAACAGTTTGTTCCCATTCTGTTTTAGCCCTCTTAATGGCATCCATCAAAAGGAGCTGTCTCTTTTCATACGTCAAGTCTTCCGCAAGGCACAGCACCAATCTCTCGCCGGAAAGTCTTAACGACCTCAGGTAAATTCGCGCCCAAATCTGACTGGAGCCGATGAGCAATTTTTCAACTGAGACTCGCGGTTTTCGATCATCAAAAACTTGCCTTAAGAGAGAATAAATATTGCGGGCGGAGTTTTGATTCATAAACAGCGCGGAAAAAGGATCTCCCTCCAATCGCTGAAAATCACCGGAGAAACGGCCCCATGATTGATTGGCGAATCTAATTGTGAATGATTTATCAATCAATAGGCCGGCAATAGGCAATGCTTCAAGTAGTCTGCCAAAAAAAGTCTCCTGAAAATCCTCAATGAAAAAACTCCCCGAAGAAGTTAAATCCTTAGTCAGCACTTCGGTGAGATCAATTGATTCCGTCTCGGCCGCCAATTTCAGGAGAGGTCGTTCACGATTACTTTTATCCGCGTCAAAATCGATAGTAGAAGGCTCGTTATCATTCATGTTCCATCCCCGCGCAATTCGCACATTTACAAATTTTTTAGGATCTTATCAGATGTGTAAAAAGATGTGTCAAAAAATTTACGTAACTTTTACAAATTGATTTTTATGACACCGTATACGCGAAGGGGTTCCGCGATCAAGAAAACCTTATTCGCGCGTTTATTATTACTTCATTGCTCTGAAAGAAAGGAGAACAGGGGAGTCACACTGCGGACTGTTGTAATTTCTCATAACTGGTAGAGGGGGGAGGATTTGAACCTCCGACCTTTGGGTTATGAGCCCAAGAAAAGGCTTTTTCACCCTCTATTACCGTTTGATATGAAGACAGCCCTTTGTTAAGAATAACTGAGGGTTGTCTTGCTTTCCTTTACTATTGGTTGTCACCTGAGAAGATCGCTTTTAGCCACCTATATGGACACCTGTGGACACCTATATGGACACCAAAAATTAACGGATTTTGTAATTTGTCTGACGGTTTCAGAGACTCGAAAATACTATATCAAGGACCATCGAGAAGCTTCCCGAATTAAAAAAAGTTCCCCTAAGCCCTGAGCGGCTACATTTTCTTGTTTAGGCCAGGCATTAATTAGAGTTGATTTGCTATTGAAATAAGACAGAAAACAACAGTGAAAAACAGGGGGTAAA
>JBKQRG010000316.1:0-12505 GCA_052144015.1 Desulfomonilaceae bacterium | reverse complement strand
TTTTATTAATAACATTTGATCTCTTGTCTTCCGGAGAAGAAGTGCATGGGGAAACTCTCTAAGCTGCCAAGTTTGTAAGTGAAATAGTGCCAGCCTGATTTTGGTTGCGGCCGAAGGCAGCGTTTTGAAATAAAGCGGGTTCCCGCATTGTCTTCCTGCGTTCAGGAAAAGCGGGTTCCCCGTGGCCTTCTTCCATAACTTATATTTTGCGGGGGAGACTTTTGATGCAACCTGAAGTCGATATTTTTTGCCAAATCTCTACTACAAAGACTTGTACATCCACTTGATAAGACGGTTCCTTGCATCGAGGACGTGCTTTCGCATTATCTTCTCGGCCTTATCCGGCCTATTTTCTTTAATGGCCTGAAGAACGTTCCTGTGCTCTCTATTCGAAACGCCAATCTGGCCCGGCACAAAAAAGCTGCGAAATCCGAAAGCCATTATGCTGAGCCTCAGGTTGTCGGCTACCTTCATGAGGCGGCTATTTTCACTGTATGAGCAGAGCAGAGAGTGGAACTCGTTATTGTGATCCGCATACAAAGCCGGGTCATCGGTGGCCTCCATTTTGTCCAGGATGGCTTCCAAGCTTGCAAGCTGTTCGGGCACTATGCAGGGTGTGACGACCTTTACCGCCATTCCATCAAGAACCGCGAGGAGATCGTACATTTGCTCGATGTCGATTCGTGAGACTTCAGATACCACTGCGCCCACGTTCGGCGTGATGCTTACAAACCCGTCGTGTTCAAGTTTTCGCAACGCCTCTCTGATTTTGTTGCGCTTCACGCCAAACAGGTCGCACAATGACACCTCGACAAGCCTCTGGCCGGGCTTCAGCGCGCCTGTCGCGATGGCTGTCATAATTTCTTTTGCGACCTCATGGGATCCCTTGAGGTTATTTTCTGTAGTGGTCGCTTCCATATCAGCCCGAGTCACAAATTGTTTACGAGGAAAATAATTGTCGACAATATGAATTATAATCGTTGACAATATACTCGCACTTCGTGATATTGTCCATTAAGAAAATTATCTGCTTGAACAAGAATACTCGGCTACAGCACCAGAAGACATAAAGACTCCCCATTAGTCCGGTACAGGTGAGGCCTTTCCAATGTGCCCTGAACCCACAAGTGACCTATGCACCGGAAACGATTCCCCATGCTGCCATGATTCCAGGCAAGCAAGGGCATGCGGTACCCCCAATTGTGCAGCAAACTCAAGAGCGTGTCCAATGAGCCGAAGCGGAATTAGGAGTGCAGGAAGCCCGGAATCTGTATCCGTTATAGGCGCAGGGCTTATGGGGCACGGGATAGCACAGGCTTTTGCCCAGGGCGGATGTAATGTCACACTACATGACACGGACCAAACCGCTCTGAAACAGGCAAAAGAAAAAATACGGCTAAACCTCAAGGCGTTGGCGGAAAGAGGCCTGGAGGAGGAGGGGCGTGTCGACGAGATCGTCTCCAGGATCTCATTGACAGGAGACTTGGCCGAAGCAGTTCGTGGTGCAGATTTTGTGGTGGAAGCGGTCCCGGAAGATTTGCTCATTAAAAGGGAGACCTTCAACGCGATCGATGCCCTTGCGCCTGAAGGGGCTGTATTGGCAAGCAATACGTCGATGCTCACAATGTCGGACATTGGGAAAGATGTTAAGGAGAAGAGAAGGCTGGTGGTCACACATTGGTTCAACCCTCCATATCTCATTCCGGTGGTGGAGGTAGTCAAGGGTGCCTTGACCTCGCAGGATACGATGGAAAGGACAATTCATCTTCTTGAAAAGATTGGGAAACTGCCGGTGAGAATATTGAAAGAAGTCCCGGGCCATTTGTTAAACCGCATACAATTTGCTCTCTTCAGAGAGACCCTGAGTCTTCTCCAAGAAGGCGTGGCCACGCCCGAAGAGATTGATAAAGCTGTGTCCGGCAGCCTTGGGCTGAGGCTTGCCACCATAGGTCCTTTGAAGAGCATCGATCTGGCCGGCATAGATCTTTTCTGGTTCGGCATGAAAAATATGTATTCATATCTTGATAATTCATTGGAACCACAAAGAATAATACAGGAAAAAGTAAGGACAGGAGATGTAGGACGGAAATCGGGAAAAGGGTTTTTCGAATATGAATCAGCCGGCCTCTTGAGCAAAGATGAAAAAGCCAGAGACGACAAGATAATGGAACTTCTCACGATTCTCTATCCAAAGCAGGAGACTTAATGTCTGAAACGGTTCTCATAACCGGTGGAGCGGGATTTATAGGAATTGAACTGGCAAATAGCCTTATCGCGGAAGGTCACAGGATCGTAGTCTTTGACCTTAAACCGCCTGAGACCCTGCTTCAGGGCAATGGAGCGGTAAGCTACGTCAGCGGCGATATAACCAATTTCTCTCAAGTTCTCAACGCAGTACGCGACTTCAGGCCGGAAGTCATCATTCACCTGGCAGCGATTCTCTCTGCGCCTTCGGAAAATAATCCCTGGGCCTCCATTTCAGTGAATGGAATGGGGACCTACCATATTTTAGAGGCGGCAAGGCTGTTCGATTCAAAAAGAGTGATCCTGACAAGTAGTTTGGCCGTTTATGTAAATCCTGAGCGCAAATTTGAAGTTGTAACTGAAGACACGCCCCAACGTTCAGTCCTTATCTATGGAGTCACCAAAGTCTTCTCGGAACTGCTGGGCCTGTATTATCACAAGAAGTTCGGTCTTGATGTGCGTGGTATAAGGCTCCCGGTGCTGATAGGCCCCAATGTGAATTCACCCGGCTTCGGGCAGTACAATAGCCGACTAGTTGAAGCAGCCATTCTAGGCAAGCCATTCGAAGTGACCGTGCCGGAGGACACTGTTATTCCACTGCTTTACGTGAAAGATGCCTTGAGGAGCCTGGTCATGCTCAATAACGCACCTGAGGATGGACTGGTGACACGGATCTACAATGTCGGCCAAATAATGCCCCCGCCGAGGACACTGGATCTCGTAAACGCAGTAAGGAAGCACTATCCGGAGGCAAAAATAAGTTTCAATCCTGATCCCCTCACTACTGAGGTTAATAAGAATACTCCACGGGAAATAAGGTGCGATGAGGCCCAAAAAGAGTGGGGATGGTACGTGTCATATTCGTTGGACGACATGGTGAAGGATTTTATAACGACATTTACACAATAACGGGCATGTAATGTCATTTTCGTTCGATATCTACGTTATTCAAGCGATCCACGGCGTTGTCTATGGCATGCTGCTTTTTCTTGTCACCGCGGGTTTAACGCTTGTATTCGGCATGATGGGTGTCCTTAACCTCGCTCATGCAGGCTTCTACATGCTGGGCGCCTATTTTGCTTATTCTGTCGCTGCATGGTCGGGGAACTTTTGGCTTTCCCTTCTCATTGCGCCTTTGGGTGCAGCGGTTGGAGGTGTCCTCGTAGAACGTTTCCTGCTTCGCAAGGTCCATGCTTATGGTCACGCGTATGAACTCCTCCTTACTTTTGGTGTTTTCCTTGTAATTGGTGAAGTGGTGAAATGGTTTTGGGGGAATTCCCCTGTTCCTGTGGCCGTGCCTCTGTCTCTCACCGGCTCCACGACTATTCTCGGCGCCACATATCCTTATTACCGGCTCTTCATTCTCTTATGCGGCATTATAGTGCTCCTGGTCATGGCGGCCATCATCATGAAGACTCGTATCGGCATCATAGTACGTGCTGCCGTATCCGATGCGGAAATGGTAGGCGCTCTTGGCACCAATGTAACGCTTGTTTTTCTGGGGGTATTCGCAATAGGATCGGCCTTCGCCGGGCTCGCAGGCGCGATAGCCGGACCTTTCCTTGGTACGAATCCCGCTATGGGCTTTGACATCTTGATGGACTCCTTCGTCGTCATTGTCATCGGCGGGTTCGGAAGTATTCTAGGAGCACTCGTAGCCTCGCTCATGATCGGCGTGCTCCAATCATTCGGAATCCTTATCCTTCCCAAATTTGCCCTCGTCTTCCAGTTTGTTCTGATGGCCCTTGTCCTGATCATCCGACCTACCGGTCTTTTTGGAGACAAGGAATGAACGCGACCAGTTTGAGAACAGTGGTGATCTGTCTTTGCCTGGCAGGCTTGGGTATTTTGCCTTATCTGATCCCAATAACTCAGGTAAACATGGTCATCGAGATCGCTTTCTTCTCTCTCTTTGCCATGAGCTTCAATATGCTTTTCGGTTATGGGGGCATGCTTTCTTTCGGTCACTCGGCTTATTTTGGGATCGGCGCATATACCGTGGCCCTGTTGTTAAAGTATTTCACCGGGCTTCCACTTATCCTGGTGCTCCTGATGGGCGGAATAGCGGGTGCCCTGGGCGGGCTTCTGGCAGGATTTTTTTGTGTAAGGCTCAAGGGCGCTTATTTTGCCCTTCTCACCATGGCCTTTAATCAGTTCTTCTTTGCTATTGCACTAAAATGGCGGTCACTTACAGGGGGAGATGACGGGCTGAGCATCAAACGACCCGATCTTTATCTGCCCGGCCTGGGCACATTCCCTATGAATAACGCCATTAATATCTACTACATGGTTATCGTCATTGTTCTCCTCTGCATTCTTGTTCAGTGGTATCTCACATCAACCCCTTTTGGAAATAGCGCTCTGGCAATCAAAGAGAATGATGAGCGAGCTGATTTTATCGGATACGACATCTTTTCCGTTAGGCTCACGCTTTACACGATCTGCTCATTCTTCGCTGGTGTCGCAGGCAGTCTCTTCACGCTTTTCCAGGGAATTGTATCCACGAGTTCCATCGACACCGCAATGTCGATGCAGGTTGTGTTCATGACATTCATCGGAGGCGCCGGCTCCTTTCTCGGCCCGATTCTCGGTACCGGCGTGTACCTCTATTTTACCGATTGGGTGAGCCGTGTCACCGACCGGTGGGAATTCATTCTTGGTGTACTTTTCATCCTGCTTGTTATGTATTTCCGAACCGGTCTTGTCGGCCTTATAACGAGTGAGAAGATCGCTAACATGTTCCGTCTTTCCGGGGACACAAGCAAATGACAATTCTTGAGCTGCAGAGTGTTCATAAAGATTTCAAGGGGCTGACCGTATTAAACGATGTAAACCTTAAAATCGAAGAAGGTGAGTGTCACGCTATCATAGGCCCTAACGGGGCCGGTAAGAGCACGCTTTTTAACGTAATCTCCGGGAAATACAAACCATCACAGGGAACTGTTCGTTTCAATGGCGAGGACATTACCGGTCTCGCGCCGTACAAGATATCAAGGAAGGGGCTTGCCCGATCTTTTCAGATTACGAACGTTTTTCCAGGGATGACGGTGTACGGAAACATCAGAAATGCCATTCTCTCACGGAGAGGGATTCGACTTAGCATGTTGACAAGACTAAAGAATGTAAATGCTGTACACCAGGAGGCTATTGAACTCATCAATGTCTTGGGATTGAACGCGATCACGGATGTTCCTGCCAGCGAGCTTTCATACGGCCGGCAAAGAGCGCTTGAGGTCGGTATCGCCCTGGCAACAGACCCTAAACTCATCCTCCTCGACGAACCGACAGCGGGGATGACGAGGGAACAGAGCAGGGAAGCTGTTTCCCTGATCAAGAATATAACAAAGGGAAAGACTCTCATGGTGGTAGAGCACGACATGGATGTGGTCTTCAGCATGGCGGATAGAATTACTGTGCTTTCATATGGTGTGGTGCTTGCCTCCGGTCGACCTGATGACATTCGCGGGGACGAAGCAGTCAAAAAGGCATATCTGGGAAAAAAGAGACATGCTCGAGGTTAATCGAATCAACTCGTTTTATGACAAAAGCCATGTTCTCCACGGCGTGTCGCTTGATGTACAGAAGGCGGAGATTGTCGGGCTTTTGGGCAGAAACGGGGTAGGTAAGTCCACCACTCTTAAGAGCATAATGGGTATTGTTCGGCCTAAGGCGGGCTCGATTAAGTTCAACGGCAAAGAGACAGTCGGCCTTCAGCCGTATCAGATGGCAAAGCTCGGCGTCGGCTATGTTCCGGAAGACAGAAGGATATTCCCTACTCTTACGGTGAGGCAAAACCTTTTGTTAGGCATGAAATCAGGACGGAAGCAGAATACCGAGGCCGGCTGGACCATTGAAAAGGTCTATGATTTCTTCCCTGAATTGAGGCAAAGGGATTCCTTCAGGGGAGGCAATCTGTCGGGAGGTGAGCAGCAGATGCTTACCATCGGACGGACCTTGATGGGAGACCCCACGCTTGTGCTTATTGATGAGCCCACTGAAGGGCTTGCTCCGCAAGTCGTAGAAACCGTTATGAATGTCATTGAAGAGATTCACCGTTCCGGGGTCTCGGTGCTCCTCGTTGAACAATCGATGGATGTGGTGATGGACCTGGCGGATTCCGTGCTGATCATGAACAAGGGTGAAATCGTGTACAAGGGAACACCTGATGAGCTACAGGCAAGCCCCGAGATCATCGAAATGTACCTGGAAGTATAACCAACAAACTGTACAAGGTGTTGTCGAAAAACCCAGATATTAAGGAGTGATCGATCCTTCATTTCCATTTGTGTTTTGTCAAATATATTGGTTCTCAAAAGTTTTGTACCCGTAACGGATAGGAGCGGAGGTTAACGCAGAATGGTAGGACAGGCTTCCAGCCCTTAATCCCGGTAGGACGGGCTTCTAGCCCGTGTATTAAATGGGACAGGCAAGATGCCCGTCGCCACCAAACCGTTTTCTTTTCGCGATTATTTTTGAGAACCCCTATAGAAACCGGGAGGTATTCCATGAAGATTCGTAAGAGCATGTCAGGCGTCACGCTGGCTGTGGTACTTCTGCTGGCCTTGGTCTTGTGCTCTGCTCCAGGTCTGGCACAGGACCAAAAGCAACCTATCGTGTTTGGTCTTATTGAACCATTATCAGGTCCATTTAAGGATGTGGGGACGGAAGTCGCAGCATTTGTAGAATATGGCGTCGAGCAACTCAATGCGGCAGGCGGGCTATTGGGACGACCGATCAAGCTGATCCAGTATGATAATCAAATGAAACCGGACGTTGCGGTACGAATGGGCAGAAAAGCCGTGCTCGAAGACGGGGCAAAGGTCATTATGAGTCACACTAACAGCGCTGTCGGCCTTGCCCTTGCCAAGCTCGCAAAGGAGCTGAACGTTATACACGTCATCCTTCACAATGAAGCTGATGAGATCATGGGAACGGAATTCCAACTCAATTCCTTCAGAGCGTGCCTTAGCACCTCGATGCATTCGGGGATTCTCGCGAATTATTTTGCTTCAAGCCCGTACAAGAGGTTCTATATCATCAATCAGGACTATGCCTTCGGACACGCGGTAGCAGAGTCATTTAAAAAGACTTTTCAGAAAGTGAAGAAGGCCGACCAGGAGATTGTAGGGGAAGATTATCATCCGATGGCCACAAAAGATTTCGGTCCGTATGTGACCAAGGCTATTGCGGCAAAACCTGATGTAATCATTTCCGGGAATTTCGGCCCTGACCTTCCGAACCTTATGAAACAATCGAGAGACCTGGGACTGAAAGCGATATTCGGTTCGTACTATCTTGACAATCCCACGTACATGAACCAGGCACGTGATGCCGGTTTGGGAAGTGTAACAGCCGAGCTTTACCTGGCAACACTGAAAACCAAGAAAAATCTGGAATTTGTCAAAGCGTGGCAAGCCTGGTTCAAGAAACACTATCCGGACAGGCCGACCTTCTACCTGGCGCCAAGCTCGGTAGCCCTCAGCGTGGATGCTATGCTTTTCGTCGGTGAGGCTGTAAAGAAGGCGAACTCAGTCGATGCAGATAAGATCATCCCTGCATGGGAAGGCATGAAGTTCGAAGGACTGGCAGGCGAGATAACCATGAGACCCTGTGACCACCAGGTACAGACACCGGGTTTTATAGGCATAATGCAGAAGGATCATGCTTTCAAGGATGTGCTTGATTTCCCGTTCCTCGGCGATCCTATAACTATCCCGACTGAAAAATTTGCAGTTCCTCCGGCGGAAACGGGCAATCCGCGTTGCAAGTGACGCTGGGTCGCGATTATGGTCCTTGGGACTAATCAGGTAAGGAAGGGTTTTGTGGAATGAATATTCGATCGGCAGCAACGCCCGTCGCCTCCGATCAGACCCACCGGCGCCTTACCTGAATTAAGGTAGTGGCCGGCACCTCCGTGCCGGTCACCATATAACAAGGATCGAGACGATTTTCGGCAGGGACCGACCTCATAAGTGCCGGTCCATATGGAGACCACGAACAGATGGAAAAACTTATCATAACCGTTGCCGTCACGGGTAGCCTAACCACGAGGCAAAACAATCCTAATCTGCCGCATACACCGCAGGAAATCGCCAAATCCGCTATCGACAGCTATAAGGCAGGCGCTTCTATAGTTCATATGCACGTGAGAGATCCTTTGACCGGCGAGCGTGCCCACAAGGCCGAACTTTTTGAAGAGACCATCCGAATTATCAGGAATGAATGCGATCTGATAATCAATGTTACAACGGGAGTCGGTCCTGATTGGCCCCTGGAGGAAAGAATAGCTGTAATACCGGCTCTCGCTGCGAATCCCAAAGTGAAACCGGATATGGCTTCACTGAACTGCGGCTCGCTAAATTTCGGTATTCTCGACCGAAAGAAGAGAGAGTTTATTCTTAATGACGTCCAGCTGAATCCATGGTCCATGTTGTTACACTATGCCGATACTATGAAGGAATGCGGAGTGAAGCCCGAACTGGAGATTTACGAAGCGGGCATGATCAATAACGCTCTCACACTCCTGTCGCTCGATGCCTTGAAATTGCCGCTCCATTTTTGCTTCGTGCTTGGGGTCCTTGGAGGAATGCAAGCGACTATCGATAATCTGGTGTTTCTGAAGAATTCTATTCCTCAAGGATCCACGTGGAGTCTATGTGCGCCCGGCGGACTGAATGTCCATAGCCTCGGCCCTGCTGCAATAGGCGCCGGCGGGCACGTGAGAACAGGACTCGAAGATTGTATTTGGATTTCCAAAGGGGTGCTTGCAGAAAGCAATGCGCAGATGGTGGCAAAAGTAGCTCGCATGGCTGAGGATATGGGACGGCAGCTTGCAACACCTTCAGAAGCGAGGAAGACGCTCAGCCTGTGATCATGATGCACCCGGCCGGGGATGTCATTGCGAGGAGCGTAACGAAGTGGCAATCGCCATAATCCCGGTAGCGGCCGGCGTCCCTGCCGGTCGCATTGAAAGAATCATGGGAACCCGCCAGGGAGTGAAGAGAAGACAAACCTGCGGGGGAATCCGCTTCTTGAAATCCCGCGTTCTGCCCGGGACTACATGGCTAGCGGTCAATTAAGGGCTGATACATATGTTGCGAACTCCGGCTACACCACGGGTCTTCTTTGCAAGAAAGATTTGGGCCCCACGGAGTGGACCCGCACCCTTCGGGCAATCCCGCGTTCTGCCCGGGACTATTTGGCTAGCGGTGAGGTAGACAGATTTTCCAACGTGGGGCAGTCCCGCGTTCCGCGCGGGATTCCAGCTTGCCGGAGTATAGTGGTTAGTCCGCCCCGTCCAAGCTGCTGTAGGGCGCGACCGGCGGTCGCCCTTTTCTCTGTGTTCCGGGAACGACAAGCGGAGATGGCTACAATTCGATTTTCAATTGTAACATCGCGGCGTCTGCAGGGGCAGACCCCTGAGTGTGCCCGTGCTCTTGGCGCACACAGATCGTCCCCCCGCTACCTAACGGTCCAGAGAAGGCCATGAGGAACCCGCCAGGGACGGAAGAGAAGGCAAACCTGCGGGGGGAACCCGCTTCTTGCAAGAAGCCGGATTCCTCGGACCTCTCCGGCAAGAACTTTCATATGGCTAGCGGTATATCAAAGGCTCCTGCAAATACCTTGATCGGTTATGAAAACGTATGAGAGTTTTCTGAAGCCTTTCATTGGCTCCGCTACCTGCTACCGAAAAAAAACTCCCCTATAGGAAGAGAGCATTTCCGCTCACAATAATTGTCACTTGTTTTATTTATAAAAATATAGACACCCTATAAAAACATGTAGCGGTGGTAGCAATGGTAGCAATCTCTGTAACATCGCTGATTAACAAGCAAATCTTCACATGACCCCGCTGCTTTTCTGCTGCCCCCAGGTCGCAATTGGCGCCCAAAACGTAAGCGTTCCCACCCCGGGTCTCCACCCCATCCGTCATCGCTTTTTGGTACACGTCAACGTGTGTTTTTGAGTATTAATTTGAATTCAATAATATGTTACGGTGTGCTACCATCAATTTTCGCTCTCCACGTCCAAGAATCATCAGCCGGTGTATGGGATCAGGTTTAAGAAACCATTTCTCACCATTGGCTGTTCCCGAAATGACTTTACCGACGCCATGTAATTTTAAGGTGATCCCCGATTGCTCGTAATCTAAGACTGGGCCAGGTCCTGTCATTTCAAAAGCTGACCCCAAAAGGCCAACCGTCAACTCCCACCAAGATTGTTATTTCTGCTCATCGGGTTGCAGGTCAGACACCTTGTAGTAGTAGATCTGAATTCTCGCCGCCGAAGGTGGCAGATTTTCAGGCGACAACAGATAATGGCCGGAGTTTTTAGTTCGACGCGCTCTGGCACTCTCCCTCATCATGCCCTGCAGATCCGTTATACTTTGCCCCGGATCGGCTGTCTCCACGTCCTTGACTCCGATGAATCCTCTCGTTGTCGGAGGCACACCTCTTTTATATAGAGACGAGCTAAGGTGTTCCTGTGCTTCTTGGTTGCTGATTTCCACATAGCGGACATATATCGCTTTCCCTAAATAATCATTGTTGAGTTCAGAATCCCCATAAAAAGCTATTTCGCTTTTCCCCGCCTGAAGCTCTCTACTGAGAAGTCTCGTAGTAGCAATCCAGGTAGTCTTACCCGTTTCGTTCCAATGCTCGAAATGCCATTTCATTTCCGCCCTAGGATGAGGAGACTGTCGGCTGGAAAGCATCAACAGGCAGTTCAAGGGGGCTGCTCGGTAGATCATGAAACACCTCCTAGAATGATCGAAACATGCTTTGATCCCGCACTCTTTCACCGTTTTAACCGAAGCAAACTAGCGAGTTCTTAAACATATAATTTCAAATCGTTTAGTTGTCAAGTCTACGAGTGCTAGAGTGTTGCACGGAAAGACAGGTTTGGGCAAGGCGAGTTTCGTGAACAAAATCAGTAGATCCATTGTGGTGTCCCAGTGGACACATGGGTGAAGGCTAGGGAATATATATTCTCTACAAAAAACCCGGGAATAGCTGTACTACGGCGGGAAAATTTTGTACGCACGGTATCATGTGATGCTATCTATCTCGCGAGGCGTCTCTCCTGCGAGACACTGGCAACCATAGGGAAAGCTTTCGGGATGTCCAATTACAGCAGTGTGAGCAGCGTGGTTTGTCGTATGAACAATGAGATCAGGGCAGATGCGAGCCTGCGCAAAGGCGAATCGAGCGAGAGCTCCAAACAAAGGGCCTGACCCCACCGGCATTCTTTGGCCGCGGTCGGTTTGAGGTATTTCATAAAAGCGCATTGAACTGATCCACAGTAAGGCCCACTTCCCGAACAATGGCTCTCAGTGTACCTTTGGCCACCTCGTCGTGGTCCGGAATCACGATCCGTCGGTGAGGATAGGTCGATTGTCTCAGCACAATGTGGCTTCCTCGTTGATGATCATTTTCGTAACCGAGTTTCCTCAGCGCCCGAACCACCTCGCGGCCCGAGAGTTGCGGTAACTTCGTCAAATCGCGACCTCGACAAATTCTTCTGTAATAGGAGGCGGAACTGGTTCGCCGTGCGCTGCAAGGCTTTCAAGATAAGCGGTTATGGCTTCCTGCGCGTTCTCGATGGCTTCCTGCCGAGTGCGGCCCTGAGACACACATCCTGGCAAGGAGGGAACTTGCGCGACGAAAATCCCATCTTCGTCCTGTTCGATTAGAATACGGTATTTCATTTTCGCCTCGTCGATCTCCTGTTAAGGCCGTCGATTCCGAGTTTCTCAAGATTCGGAGTAGTATTTGGAGCTCCGTAAGGGATTTGAACCCGCTGCACCCGCGTGAAAGGCCGTCGGCACACAATTCATCAACCACACCTCTCAAACGAGAATATAGCATTGTTTGCGAGTTTCTCCAATTCTTGCCGCGGACCAGCGTCTCCCCGGTCTGATCTGTTGAACGATATTAGAGATATCGTGCAATACCGTCCGAATACCCGTCGGGATAACCGGCTGATATTATTACCGTTGAACGACATGAACGATATTTCCGGGTAATGTGTCGGCTGTGCAATGTGAATACCGCTCAGGTTCTGATTATTATCCCGAGCTCGGTTTTAGGCTATTTTACTGCGTAGGATCTCGCCCGAGGAAAGTCGAATGGGGGATATTTATCTTGAATAATAAGATAAAAAAAATGATCTTGACAATACCTATACTTCGCACTGCTCAACAGTTGATATATAGGCTCCGAAGGCAGGGGTCACCCATTAAGAGGCCCTCTGTCAAGGAAAA
>JBKQRG010000315.1:0-11710 GCA_052144015.1 Desulfomonilaceae bacterium | reverse complement strand
TCAGGTACGCTCACGGAAGATTTCTTGTGCGCCCTGTGACACGACCGCCAATGCCAGGAAGACTGAGCTAACGCAGTGACTCCTCCCCTGGATTACCGCAGTACTATATCTGCGGTCTTCTTTTCCCGCTCTTATTTGCCAACAACAAATTGCCCTGCGCATTTTCAAAACGTGTCGTAACGTGGAAGGACAAATGGGTATAAAGGCGAGTGAACACGAAAGTAATAATGCAATAACGTATTTATATATATAGGTTTACAGAGACAGAAGAATCAACACACGTCTCTAAATCAAAACTCTGGGGGTGCGTTATGGAAATGTCTACAGGAAATCCGCTGATTGACTGCTTACTTCTTCTCGGTCTTGGTGGTGGTGCTGGATATTTTCTCAAAAAGGACAGCCCAGAAAGAGCTGAAGCACTCAAAATCAGGAGTGCAAACGATTGTACTACGGCGATTAGTGGCCAGAAACATGAATCTTATCAGAAAGCTGCTGAAGCTCTGGGCAAATCTTTTCAAGGCAACCCGAACATTGACCCAGCGGACGCTCAAGCCGCAATGACAGCGTTAGCGAAGAACTTTGGAATCCTCACGTAGAAACCAACGAAAATGTGAAGAAATGCAGGAAGGGATCGCTATCAGCGGTCTCTTTTTTCAGCATCTTTACGGGCTTTGGAATGCTTGTCTATGGGAAATCCCGCATTAATACTATGAAAAGACCCCTGCCCCTATACTTATTTGGTGAATTTACGCCAGAAAAAAGCAGAGTCCTACCCGGCACGAAAAATCCGTGGACATTTTGGACTAAGCCTATCATCGCATTACTACTGCATTTTCGCATACTGGGGACTTCAGTCGGACGGAAAGGCTCAGCCTTCTCGGGAAAAATTCACTTCCGGCAGTCTTCTCAATGTCTCATTCACGCAGTGTTGATCAATATCACAGCCCGATTTTCCGTACCAAACACTTCACGTCGATAGGTATTGAAAACTTTTCACAACCTATTTCTCAGGCGGATATTCCCGGGGTCTGATTTCCTGTAAATCCAGATTAGGCTTGAGATACAGGGGCTTCTTAGCGTCCCTTGCCTGTTGCTCCATGTGGCGCACCCATTCCCATTTGGGCTGAATGCCTTCGCAATGGACGGTTTTCCTTTGCGCCCCCACGATAATCCAATCAATAGCCTCCAAAGTGGGGAATGTCAGGGCTTCCAGCAACGGCTCGCACGAGATGAAGCGCACCGTAGCCTTGACCTGAGCCATTGCATCGAGGGCAGGTACAACCCGGTTTTGCCCATCAACGGTGGTTCCGACCCAACAGTTCTTAGGACTTACCCGTAACCTCTCCTGACGAGGCAGGTGACTGAGGTGCGGCACCTTGCATAGCCGGAGCGGCGAACGACGTGCCCGGATCGTCCTGGGCACCGGCAATGGCGACCATCACCCCCATCGCCAAAAAAGCGACCATCGGCACTACCAATAAGGCACTTCATTTCATTGAAATGTCTCCTTGTCCGAGTCTTTAAGTTGTTTGACGGAGAACATGCTCTTTCGTTAAAAGTCAGGAGTCTTTTGTTAGATTGACTCCATCGCACAATCTGAGACGGTCTGAAAGCATGCAGGTGCTCCATTTCTGATGGCACATCCTTCAGATTCTTACGCTGAGATCCATAGGATTTTGTCTATTCGTAGGTTAAGGTCGGGTACTCTTCTCTTAGATCTGTCTAGAACGGGACGCCTTGTTTACCATCTTGTTGGTATATCAGCAGTTTTGTTCATTGTCATGGCACTCTCTGATCATGTTATTTCGAGACCGAAAGATGAGGGTGCAAACAAGAAAGGCCCGTGACGCTGGGGATGTATGCCTACCCCATTTCAAATTAGGACACTACCCTGCTGAGTTACTGCTGGATTTCAGGATAATATTTTGATACCATATAAATGATTTCGTTTTCACTTGACAACCATGCAGATTCTTGAGAATTGCTCTGCCACTGCACCGTACAAACTGTAGTGTCGTGGAACCGTAGGCTATGATGACATGCCCTTGGCGGCCCTAGGGGAGCTATAAATGACCAGCGTCACTTTTCTGTCATTACCGATAGTGCTAACCGCCTCCCTTTTTTTGATCCTTTACAACAACACCTATAATGGGCGGTTAATACTTTTCATCGTGCTGCTCTTCAATACGTCAATCCTGCTTATTCCAGTGAAACGGAGCCTTTTCAAGTCCGCGCTACCCTGGGCGAGGCTTTCTTCGTTGTGCCTTATAGGTGGTATAGCCGCGATATTGGCCTTAGATGTCCTATTTCCTTTGGTTTTGCCGCGCGAGTACAATCAAATTATGGACTTGTCCAAGAGTTTCATGCCCTCCGTTAGCTCCCTGGCAGCCACAGAATCCGTGGTGTTTAACAATTCCGATCAGAAGATGCGGAATTCGGCGAATACAGCGCCTAGCAAGGAGTCCCGCTTCAAGGTCTGGCACGCACCCGGACGAGAGTTCACATACTATGGTTACGATCCCAATTCAAAGACCAGCTATATAAACAGGTTCCACTGGAATTCTGATGGTTACTTTGACAATGACTACGATTACCGTCGGCCCGAAGGGGTACACCGGATTGTAGTTGTTGGTGATTCCTTTGTGGAGGCAGTCCAAGTGCCTCTTGCTCGCACTTTCCATAAGCTCATAGAGGCGGATTTGAACGCCACGCCAGGAGGCGCCGAGATACGTCCGAAAATTGAGGTGATCGCTCTGGGCAATTCCGGGACAGGCCAGTTGGAGCACTTCAAAGTTTTGCGGGATCGAGCGATTCTGTACCATCCGGATGTCGTAGCCATAGGTTTCGGTAGCTACGACTTTTGCCGCGACGATCCCAAGTTAAAGGAAGAACTAGTGTTGGCCGCAGGAGGAATCACTCCGCCGATACGCCGCTTGGTATGCCACGGCTATATGGCACTGGCCTTTGCCCTGCGCCGCATAGAGGACATCCAAAGGAACAGAATCGGCGTATCTCCCGACCTCCTCCAATGGGCTGACTCGAACACTCCCAGAATCGAAGCGGCATGGTCTCGTACAATGGAGACTGTTCGAGCCGAAAAGAATTTTTGCCACGCCCGTGGCATAACCTTCCTGTTGATATATCTGGGATCTGATCTGGAAGTGAAATATGCAATAGATCCTGACGGGACGATCGCGCGCCTCAAGGCCATGGGCCCGCTCTATCAAGAGATCGCCTGGGATATGAACAGATCTCTAAGCCGGGTGGCCTCATTTTGTGAAGAAAACGGCATCATCCTCATCTCTCTATTGGAACCGCTTGTAACCGCACAAAGAGAGACGGGGAAAAACGTTTTTGGCGATCATTACACCATGTTCGGACATGAGGTGGCTGCGCAGGTGTTAGCCCGAGCGGTAGGTTTTAGGCTTCAGGCTCATCTCGCCGGAGCGCCCGCCGTGGAGCGCTCAGCTGCTTCATCCGGTAGCCTACTCAAAGCCCCTGATGGATCGACTGTTAAGCCTGCGGCAGCCGACCACAACCTGGATCGTCCGCACTGAGGCAATAGATCCTCTCCCTCTCTCAGGAGGAAAACTTACTACACCTCTAACTTAACATGTAGCACATAATGCGGGGGCAGGCCACCGTTGCCATCCCTTGAATTCAGCCCTCTGTTAGAAAACAAACCCTATCTTCCCACCAAATATCCAATTTCTCCTGTCAAACTGGAGGTCAGCCGTTCTACTGGTGCCATCCAGGGTAAAATCATGGGTCCGATTCGTATGAATGGCATCGAATCTCACCAAGGCTCCCAAGCTCCAGGCGCCCATCCTCGTCGAAGCCTCGGCCAAAGCCTCAATAAAGTAGCCCGACCTGAAATTTGTCGTGCCAGAGAATCTGGTAGAGACAGTGTCCGTCGGGGTCAGAGTTTCTTGGAACTCAACATCGCTGGGAAGAGCGGGGAACCCAAGGAATGCGGCCTTGAAACTGCTACTGCAACTTGGGTCACACTGTAACGCAGGACCCAGGAAAGGAATATACGCGTTGACCGTAAGCTGAGCCTGATGCGGCGAGGTAGAAAAGTTCTGCTGGTTCGTGGCTTGACCGAAGTTCACCAGGAACGAGGACCATCGAAAACCGGCCAATCCGATAGCAGCCGGACACAGGCGACACGTGAGGGCTGTGTCCAGCTCCCACCATTGGATATCAGGATTCCACTCCCGTTTTGCAGCGCCGTCTAGTTGCCCTGCAGCCTATGCCGGTTTTGATTGTGTCGGTCGGAGCCGGTGTCACAAGGGGGACGGCGACTACGGTCGTGCACTGCGTATTCCGCTGAAGACGGATCGCCGTATTTTCACTCCCCTGGCGCGCTCGGGCAAGAACTGGCGAGACAAGTATAAGAAGCGCACGGCGGTAGAGCGTGTTAATAGCCGCTTGGATGTGAGTTATGGATTCGAGTTGCACACGATTCGCGGCTTTGCCAAGATGGAGCTTCGGGTTGGTCTTGCTCTCGTGGTCATTTTGGCCATGGCCGTGGGCTCCATCAGGGATCGCCAAGCCTACCGCATGCGATCACTGGTCTGGTCGGTGAAGGAAAAGATGCTCAAAACGGCCGACTGAATGTGGTTCATGGACGGGACAAAGCCATCGAAGACGGGGAGCGGGAGTAATTTGCCCGAAAAACGGCTATCCAAGCCGATCAACGGGTGAAAACTGCCAATCCTTCGACCCAGCGGAGAAAATCGCCTTCCATCTGTTTTTTTCCGCGCAATCGCAGCCCGCCAATCCTCCCAAATCGTCAACAGCGCAAATAGCTCTAGCCTAAAACGCCTTGCAAAGGGTCAAACCTATAGGTATACTATATTGTGACTGCCCTATGAGTCGTCCCCTTGCGCGATACGATGATCACCCACGGTCTGCTGGTCTCTAGAGGAGGGCGGATCCGGAGACTGAAATGACCGCCTGACAGTTGGCGCAGCCTGAAGCGCACATGATGCTAGGGTGCCACAGTACATTAGGAATGGAACGAACGGTGGCCTATTTCAAAGAAATCCTGGGCGGGGAAATCGAGTACCAACTTGGATACTCGGAACATTTCGCGGAGTTCCAGTTCGATCGGGCGCGCCAAGGCCATAAGGCCGAGAAAATTCTCTCCGTCTTGGAGGACTTTTACGGTGGACTGAACTCGCTGAGCACACTAACTCTTCTCGACCTCGGATGTTCTGCAGGTCTCATGACGCGGGCGTACAGCGAGAGATTCTTTCGAACCGTTGGCATAGACATCGATGTCCCAGCCGTGAAATACGCGGCGGAAAACTTCTCTTCGGAAAAACTGGAGTTCGTGGTAGCGGACGCGATGAATACGGGGTTTTCATCGGGATCTTTCGATGTGGTCACCTGCACGCATGTCTACGAACACGTGCCGGATTCCAATAGGCTGATGGAGGAAATTCACCGGATTCTAAAAAAAGGGGGCATCTGTCATTTTACAGCTCAAAACCGGATGTCGGTAATAGAACCTCACTACGGACTGCCGTTGCTATCGGTGCTTCCCAAATCCATGGCCCACTGGTACCTTCGCATTTTAGGTAAGGGGAAACTATACTATGAAAACCACCTTACATTGGGCGAGCTGCGAAGACTGGTGGCCGAATTTGAGTGTCACGACTACACCGCTGAAATCATAAGGGACCCAGTCCAATATCACGCAACGGAACTGCTGACCCCTGGATCTCTGAAGCAGAAGCTCGCACTGGGTCTTACCCAGATGCTATATTTTCTCTGCCCGACTTACGTATGGATCCTGAAGAAATAGGCCCTCGGGCCGGCTGGTAAATGTGCCGTGCGGATCCGCGACTTGCGAGATTTCTTCCAGCCTGTGTTCGGCTTTCCAGGTTTAGCTCCATAGAGGAAGCAAGTTATTTGCTAAGCCGGAATCAGACCTGACGATTCCCGGGAGATTAACTCGCATGCAGTGTTCACCCGATCACCTTAGGCAGATGAACGCGGGCTTGCCGTTCTCCGAAGTCAGCGAAATTGTGAGAGGAATCGCCACCAGAAGACGCGAGCTCGTATTAGCTCTTGTTGCGCTCGGGCAGTTCTGTCTGATCGTAAATAGCTCGTGGAATGCTACTCCTGATAGTGCGCTCTATCTGTCTCTGGGGGAATCGCTTGCCCGAGGCGAGGGTTATGTGTTTAATGGTGAGCCACACACGTTCGTGCCCCCAGGGTTCCCCTTGATTCTGGCCAGCGCCGCCCGTCTTTTGGGACCGGATTTCTTGACTTATAGACTTCTCATGGCTCTGACGGGACTACTTGCCGCGGGTTTCGGTTATTTGTTCATAACAAGGTTGTGCGGCAAGGACACAGCTATGCTTGTCGGATCTGTTTTCGTCTTGAATCATGCTTTATTGTACAATTCCACTCTTGTCTTAACTGACGTCCCGTATGCGTTGTTTACATTAATTGCCCTCAATGCGGCCCTGTCCGCGGCCGAGGGGCCCAATATCAATCTTTGGATGATCATCGCCGGCCTGCTCATGGGGATACCTCCCCTGATCCGAATCAATGGGATTGCCCTTCCCTTGTCTACTGCTCTATTTTTCTATTGCTCCTGGAAGGGACTGCCGCGGCCAAAGCTCTTGTTACGAATTCTCGTCTTCCTGTTGCTTGCGCTTGGTCCCTTTGTCCTTTGGCAATACTGGAAGGCAGGCTTTCCCGTGTCCGAATCTGAGGGGACTTACCTCAGCTCTGTAGTCGGAAGAACATGGAGTTATCAGGTTTCGGTGGTGATAGACGCACTCATATACTATTTCCCGGAAACCAGCTTCGCACTGAGTGGGGTCTCATTAAGAACAGGATTCCTGGAGCTGGCGCTTCCCATCCTGACGATCGTGGGGATGGCGCGGGCTTTTCGGAAGGGAGACCGCTTGCTGGTTCCGCTCACCGTCCTGCAGTTCGGTGGGCTGCTCTTGACCACGGCCGGTAGCCGGTATGTGATCTTTCTCTTGCCCGGTCTCGATCTGTTCCTTGCTCTTGGCGTGTTGGAAAGCGCGACTTTGCTCGGCCGCAAATTCACGAGATTTCCAGGGCGATCTGAGGTTCTCGTGGTCTTCTTTTTGGTGTTGGCCATTGTGAACGTGGGCAGCAATATGAACACCATATGGCACGCTCGTAATCCCGTTGAGAGCAAAGCAGCGGAAAGCGAGCGGAGCCTCCCTTTCTTCGCAGCCGCTCGCTGGCTTAGGGCCAACGCTCCGGAGACCAATCTCCTTACGACAAGGCCAAGAATAATGAGCTATCTTACGGGGCGCAGGACAGTGTCTCTTGTCCGCTCGGGAGTTCCTTACGACCAGATTTGGCTGGATACCGAAAGGCTGGAGAAGTTGATCCAGGATACAAAACCAGGGTTTTTGTTCATCGATTCAAAGGACATACAGTACTACTCACTCGTGGTGAAGGGGATAGAGTCCCTTGGATACCGACTCAAGGAAATTCCTGAAGCCGTTCCCTCGACCGACTACCATCTTTTTAGGCTTATTCCAGACAGAGAAAGCAGCGCCTCATGAGTGAGTCTTTTAAGCGGCCTTCTTACCGGGCCGTCAGCTTGCTGCGCTTCCTCGAGAGATGGGAGCTGAACCCGTGCGAAAGAGTAGCTTCTTGGCCCACCCATGTCCCTCTTCAAGGAGGGAAACCTACACAGAGATTGTCAAAAAGAATGTCCGTTTGGTGACGAGATGGGCAATACGGAAGGCTGACCGTAACGAGCGCCTCGTCCGTCATTCAAGTCCTCTGCGCCCGTCGTTTCCGCGAAGACGGGATTCCTCTAATGGTCGCTGGATTCCTACTTTCGCGGGAATGATAAGACCCGGCCCCGCGAATCGGTAAAAGATTTTGACAATTACCATGTAACTCTGACTTAAAAAGTGACGTGGGTAGGACAAGAGCAGGATCATTCACCGACGACGAATCTAGTAAGCCAAACAAGCCCAAGACCTTCTGGGGCCAAAAGTCTCCTCTAATTTCTCGGCTCAACATTCCCCCTTCCGTTGAAGTCATACAATGCTTTCCACGGATCATCGCGTTGAGATAGACAAGACCGGTTGCGCCGAGAGGTATGAGCCATAAGAAAAGAAAACCCCGGTAAAGAAGCGTTGCAGCGACGGACTTGGCAGGGTCCATATCGAAGACTTGCAAGATATGTATCGTAATCAGGTCATAGACCCCCAACGAACCGGGAACTACTGGTACCACGGTTGCTATATTTCCCACACTGGAAGTTACTAATACAGCCAGCACGGGTAGCGGCCCTCCCACGGCTTTGTAGATGAAGAAAAAGGAGGCGGCCACAAGGAAAGCGGCTGCTGTTGATGCGGCAGTCAATTTCAAAACTAGACGCCTGTTTCTTGTTGCCAGATGCCATGAATTCATAATGTCACAGATATGTCCAATAATCCCTCCGCGCTTCCAATTTACAGACGGAGGAAAGGCAATGAGATAACCGGAAAGGGCAACCATGGCCACAACCCACAGGGTAAGCTGTGTATGAAAGAAGCCTTTAAACAGGAACAAGAATGCCAGACTGCCTAAAGCTACTACCGAATTCACAAAAGTCATCAACAACCCGCTTCCTGAATAGATCACTGCAAAGGCTTTGAGGTCCATCCCTCTCACTCTGTCAAGGTACACCGCGACAGCTGCTGTCCCCCCTCTGGCCGGCACTACCAGATTTCCCAGGTTGGATGACATCGTGAGAGCCATTAGCTCTGCCACACCCAAATTTACGCCAAAGCTCTCCAAGAACAGAGCCAATTGCCAGGCAAGAATGGACAAACTTCCCAACACCAACAGTCCCGCAAGAGCCAGTTCCGGTAATGAGACGCTGTGCAAAAAGCCAAAGTCATTCCATCGTGAGTGAACATAGTAGGCGCAACCTACCAGGAATGCCACGACAACGGCATACCCAAAGACATGAACCCAGATTGATTCAGGAACTGCTGCAAGCTCCCACACTCTGGAGTTACTATTCTTAGATTTATTACTTGCCGTCATCACGGAATATTCTCACCTCTGATATTACCAAATCCGGTCCCACTACTCAACATCAACTGGGCAGAGACCATGGAACTCTGTCGAAGTCCTAGGGCGAGACAAAGATCTGTGGCTTCGCTGTCAACGACTGCGTTGTTGAACTATGGATTCTGTCAGCAGGGGATTGCAACTTTCTTGATTGATCCGCGAGCAGCAGGAGTTCGTCGTATTGTCCTGATGCCCTGCGCTTCAGAAAAAGCAGACTCACGATTGGTCTTGGCTATGCCGCTACTCGCGTTGTCGAAGTTTCCACGCTGGTAGTTTGGGATTCCAGGATTACCGCGGACGGACATCCGGCTTCTGACCCCTCCTTGACCATTCCCGTTTCGGGACGGGTGTCAATACCCCTCAGAAGGCAATGCCCACCCAGGAAAACAATACACAAGCAGCCCAAGAAAACAGGCCCACCTATGAGAAACGCAATGCAATCTCGGACGCTGAAGGGTCTTTGAGCCCAAGCGTAAGCGATAGCTATGTTTAGCAATCCCATTCCCAGCCAGCAGACAGCGATTAATACCATGACGTCCTCCAGACAATTAGGGGCAGTTAATTTTTCCACACGAACAGAGAACTTGTCAACAACAAATTAGGAGCCATAATCCATGCTCCAGCTTTGTCGTATTACAGCGCGGGGTCCCGAGAGATCTTCAGGTGGGCCAGCAGCCTGTCTGATCGAGTAGCCCGGGGCGCTCGGTGCGAAAATTATCATAGATAAAGCTGGAGATACCAAAAACGTATGCAGTTTTGTTCTCAACATACCCTCCCTCACAGAGGCAATACGTTGTTATCAGGTGTGTTTATAGATAAAAAAATATTTGTCAAGAAGAAAATAGTTAAGTTTCAAAATATTGTTAAGTTTAGCCAGAATTAACATGAAACTTATGACAACATTATCGATAAATTAGATGAAATATAGATTATAATATAGTAAAATATCATATAATTTGGTCAGACAACTGACTTGGGTGTTCCGTCACTTTTGAATTGCGGGTCGCTTCATCGACAGTGATTCCGGGTGACGGAGGGACGGACTCACGTTTGAACCCGCCTGACATCCTCAGAAG
Source organism: Desulfomonilaceae bacterium (assembly GCA_052144015.1). Lineage (GTDB taxonomy): Bacteria > Desulfobacterota > Desulfomonilia > Desulfomonilales > Desulfomonilaceae > DATJPW01. The sequence goes on along the minus strand of JBKQRG010000315.1, from coordinate 1,559 downwards.
ACACCATGCTTAGCCATTCGCGCGTACGGCTCGGATCTTCGCCGGACATTACCGCGCTGTGTTCAGGTGAGAGCCGACAGAATTTTGGTTGACGGTGGGGCTGATGGTGACGTACGTTCGAGAGCGGGAAAAATGTAGTTTTCTCATCAAGTGACGACGGGTTTTCCTGAATCAAGTCTTCTGGGACTCCATACGGCGATCCTTTCGGGGTCGGCGGAGCCGTCTCCTGACCCCTCAAGGCCGTCAGCCCAAATTTCAACAATCCCTGGCATCTTCAGAACTCCACAGAAAGAATGGTCTTCTCGCTTCTGGTTACACAGTTTCCCGCTCTTAATAGCCGTTCAGGGAAGGGGAACCCGTAAGGGAGAATGAGAATAGAAATGTGACAAGAGTAAAGGGCCAGGGCAACCTCAATTCGCAAGGATCGAGGATGAAGAAGGACAACGACAGATGCGCTGAGGCTTCGTGTAATCAATTCTCAGCCATTTTCTCAGGTCGGGTGGGCTCAGGTATCAGGTATTCCAATTGAGAACATATGTTCTCTCTCTCGTTTAGGTTTGTTTTATTGGCTGGATTGCCAAACATCCGCTACTAGCTTAGAGTGCGGAGCAAATGCAGGTAGATGTGCTCCCAACTGATCGCCAAACCTTTTTGCGTCTGCATGTTCACATTTTGTTCACATCTGGGGGGATTATGAGGGATCAAAGGGGATGAATGCGGTCTAACATGGATTGAAATCATTGGGGTATTAGAGCAGATCATTGAAATCTTTATGGCATCCTCCGCCCTCTCACGGCGGTGTCAAGTAATTCTAGTTCAAAGATGCCATTGTGCCAGTTTTGTGCCAATCGGTTATGTAACGTCCTGAATTGTCGTGGTAGGTAGCAACGGGTGTCAAAAGGGAAGTGCTCGATTTTACTTGTTGTTGGTTTGGTGCCGTCGATTTCCTAATCCGCAGGTCGCAAGTTCGATCCTTGCCGGGGGTACCAACAATATCAAGAAGTTAGCCGCACCGTGCCTAACGTCTTTTCCTCAAGGATAACCCAGGGATAACCACGGTGCGGAAGAGTCTGCCATTTCCTGCCGTGCTAAGTCCATATTTTTCTCACGGTCCTCTGCACTCGGTTCACCGTCTGACCGCGCACTGGTGTCCAGGCACACAAACACAATCTCTTCCCTAATGGGAACGAGAATAAGAGCATTGTTACAAGAATTGGATTCAAAATCCCGGTTTGGTAAAATTCGGCTCCGTGACATCAGAAGGCTGCTGAGGTCGGAGTAAGGTTTTGCAACCGGCTCTAGTGTCGTGTCTCGCAAGTAGCTTTAATAATTCGTGGAAGCCAACTTGACGAAAATACAACGTACTTCCTGGTCCGTCCTCTCGCCTTATTTAGCGGACACGACACTAGGCAGTGCTTCTCAGGTTGTTGTATAATCAGAAGTTCGCGATGATTTTATTGTGAGTTGTAGTGATGTCGGGGCATTAGGGCGTTTTGGGGCCGGATATGTAGCCACTAAAGTGGTATCTTTTTGCTTGACTTCCGTTTCAGTCTGTGTAA
>JBKQRG010000314.1:0-5841 GCA_052144015.1 Desulfomonilaceae bacterium | reverse complement strand
CAAATAATACCCTGTTAACTTACATTTCGCAGTCCCGGAGCGGAATTTAGTCCAAATATTTCTCCAAAGGTCACGGGCGGCCTGGAGTACCTGAGGATCGTGACGTTTCTCCGAGTACGATGACCAGACAGAGAGGAAATGACCGAAATATGTAGATGGGTGCTGTGCCACGTTAAACCCCAGCCTTGCGCTCTGTTTTGCCAGGCGAGAGTATGCTCAAAATTCGGCGAAGTGCTCACGATCTTATGTGCCTGTCCACCGCCACCAATCCCGTTGGAGGTAATCATAAGCGCTGCCGGGAACTCCCAGGAGCCGGGCGATTTCCTCATGCATGGCAGTGACTCCCATGACCTCGATCTGTATGGATACTGCGTGAGTTTCCGGCAAGCCAGCATGAAAGGAGAGTAAAAAGGGGCTATGATCGGCTGACATTTCCGGAGAAAGGAGAAGAGCCGATGAAGCCCGAAAAGGAATCCGCGTCACCTGACAGCCTGCTGCCAGCTCAGGACGCATTTGAACAATGGAGAAGCACACGCAAGAAAAGGGATCGCATTCCGGAAAGCCTATGGGAAGCTGCAATAGATCTGCACCCATCTTATTCCACCTGCCGGATCGCCAAAGCACTCAGATTGGACTTTAAAGAACTCAAGCGCCGCATCCATGAACGTTCTTCCCGGAGCACGCCCTCGGAGTTTGTAGAGATGAACGTGGAGCGCCTGTTCTCTGCGGGTCAGTGTGTCATAGAGGTCCGATCCCCTGCGGGCTTTGAACTCAAAATCCAAGCCGATGCCGCTTTCCCGCCCCAATTGAGCCAGGTGATAAGTTGTTTTCTGAGCAAGAGCCGATGATCCAGGTGACTCCCCAGATGCGGATTCTCGTTTGCGTAGAGCCCATCGACTTCCGCAAGGGCATCGACGGGTTGTGTAGTGTGTGCCGCAGACAACTTGGGGCCGATCCGTTTTGCGGCGCTCTCTTCGTTTTCCGCAACAAAACAAAGACCGCCTTGCGTATTCTTGCCTATGACGGCCAGGGGTTCTGGATGTGCCATAAAAGGCTGTCGTGCGGGCGAATCGGCCAATGGCCGCAGAACTCTCGAATCGATGCCTTCGAGTTGCAGTCGTTGATCTGGAACTTTAAGCCTCCGGAGGGTTCGATCAAATTTTTCAAGAAATTGTCTTGATGCGGCGAAAAATGGGCTTGCGTTCCAGCTTTTTCCGTGGTAGGAAACGCCGCATGGAAACGGTGCTGAGCTATAGAGGAAAGACGGTCTCGCAGGAGGATGTGGCCTTCATCCGCTCCCTTATCGCGCAGAGTCCCGGCGACAGCCGCCGCAAGCTCTCCCGGGAGCTGTGTGAGGCATGGAACTGGGTGCAGGCGAACGGACAACCGCGGGATATGGTTTGCCGCTCTCTCATGCTTGAGTTGGAGCGGGCAGGGTTTATCGAGCTTCCGCCAAAGAAGTGCAATCCTCCTAATCCCCTGGCCGTTCGGAGGAAACCCGATCCTCCGGGTATCGATCGAAGCCCCGTAGAGGGGCCTCTGTGCCGGCTTCCCAAGCCCCTGATCCGCCAGGTGCGCCCATAGCCGTCAACTTAAGGGGATGTTCTTGAGTGGCCTTGCTTTCCGTGGTTTGCGCCGCTGCAATACCAGCGTGTCGCGATCCTCTACATACCACTCAAATACTTCCCCTTTTCCAATTTCGAGAGCTTCTGCTATTGCAGCCGGTAAATTCACGTAATAGGTGTTCTGTTTTTCTCTTGTTATTTTTTGTGCCTTGCAGGCATGCCCCATGTCGTTTTATCCTTGACTAAGCCAACGTTCCCCTCTATATGAATGTATCATACTACTAGATTTTAACCTAGTCAAAGAAGGAGAACGGCATGAGCATACTCCCGGCCACTACACTATACTACAAACCAATACTGCCCTCGATAACCTCTCTTCGGACTGCCTACGCATTGCCAAGCGGACCGGCTTTTTAAAACGTCTCCGCAAAATCAATCCGGCACAATTCCTTCATGCATTGGCTGTGGCCTCATTCCAGGCTCACATATCCTTCCGGATAATCGCCATGGCCTTTGGCCTGGTTAGTGCGCGGAGCATTACAAAGCAAGCCATAGCAAAACGCATGACTGATCAGTGTGTTCAGTTCATGCGCTACGCACTATTTGCCATTATGGGAAGGCTCTCCACATTCCATAAGCACCACGAGGACGGTTTGTTTAAATCTTTCAGCCGCGTGCTCCTTCAAGACAGCACCCAACTCAGTCTACCACTCCATCTAGCGGACCTTTTTCCTGGCCCCGCCAATCAGAACCGCAAAAAAAGAGCCGCCCTAAAAATTCAGGTTGTCTATGATCTGCTTGGCGAATGTTTTCAGCATTTCGGTCTTTCCGGTTTTACCCGGACCGATTAGAGCGCTTCGCCCGATATCCTTGACATAGCAAAATCAGGCGACCTCGTATTGCGGGACCTGGGATATTTCGCGACCCGAGTTTTTCAGAAAATGCTCGACCAAGGCATTCATTTCCTTTCCAGGTTGCGCCATGATGTTTTGATATACGATCCGGAGACCCTGAAACCAATTGACCTTGTTAAACAATTGCGCCGTTGCCCCAGATTTGACCGCGACGTCTTATTAAGTGCCGAGCAACGCGTTACGGTCCGGTTGGTCGCTTTGCCCGTCCCAGAGCATATTGCCAATGAGCGCCGCCGTAGCGCCAAAAGTCGCCGCGACACTCGATACAAGCTCTCAAAGCGCCATCTTGACCTTCTGGGATGGAATATCTTGGTGACTTCCGTGGCATCCTGCACATGGAGCACAGAAGCAGTCCAAAAAGCCTATTCAGTACGCTGGCGAATAGAAATCATCTTCAAAACGTGGAAATCGCATTTCAATCTTACACAGGCTCCCACCGGCTCTGCAAATCAGTTGGAAGTGCTCATCTGCTCAAAACTCATAGCAATTTGTCTATTTCAAAACATGTTTGGAGCCCTAGAGCTATATATCTCAAAGCCCGTTAGTCTCCTAAAATCAGCCCAACTCTTTCCCTGGCTACTTATCTTGTCTCTTATGGGCTCGATCCCGGCCGAACTACGTATTGAGCCAATACAGAAACACCTCCAGCTTGAAAAACGAAAAAAACACAACTGCGATCCAGCCTGGCAGCTCTTAAGTTGACGGCTATGCAGGTGCGCCGGGGACCGTTGGAGGAGTTGTTCGGCGGCCTCATCGAGCAACACCACTACCTGGGCTATTGCCAGCCGGTGGGGGAGCATCTCAAGTATCTGGTGACAATGGATGATCGTCCTATCGCCTGCTTTAGCTGGTCATCGGCCCCTCGCCACATCGGATGCCGGGACCGCTTCATCGGATGGTCTGCCGGGATTCGCAAGAAAAACATCCACCTCATAGCCTACAACAGCCGATGCCTCCTGCTGCCCTGGGTCTCGGTTCCCCACCTCGCATCCCATCTGCTGGGAAAGATGGCAAGGAGGATCTCCCGGGACTGGCAGGAGGTCTATGGGCATCCTCTCTATTTGCTGGAGACCTTCGTCAATGCCGAACGCTTCAAGGGGACCTGCTACCGGGCTTCCAACTGGATACACCTGGGGCAAACCACGGGGCGAGGCAAAGATGATCTCACCCATAAGCCCAACCGCTCCATCAAGGACGTGTGGGGCTACGCGCTGGACAGGAGCTTCCGGGAGAAGCTATGCCGCTGAAGCCTCCCACAATAGAGATGGACAACGAAAGGGTAAAAAGCTTTCTTCAAAGAGCCGAGAAGAGCCTTGAGCCGGAGGATTTTGCCTTCGCCTCCGCCCTCGTTAGGACCCTATTCTTTCTGAACGGCCTGGTTGAGAAAAAGTCGAGCGCCATTGCGCGACTGTTGCGGTTGATCTTCGGTTTCAAGACGGAGAGCAGTGAGCGCATATTCAGCCAAGAAACTGCAGAGTCCCCTGGGCCTAGGCGGCCCCCTGCCAAAGGACACGGCAGAAATGGGGCTGGAAGCTATCCCGGAGCAACCCAAGTCCTCGTCCCCCATAAAAATCTCAAGGCCGGTGACGGGTGCCCCGAGTGTTTGAAGGGCAAACTCTATCCGATCGATCCCGGGATATTTATGCGCTTCTTTGCAACCGCTCCCATTCAGCTCGCGATTTACCTTCTCGAAAAACTGCGGTGCAACCTCTGCGGGGAAGTCTATACAGCCGGAAAGCCTGCCGAAGCGGGCAAGCAAAAATATGACGAAACGGTAGCGGCCATGGTGGCGGTCTCAAAGTATGGCGGTGGAGTCCCCTTCAACCGTCTGGAAAACCTTCAGCAAAACTGCGGCATCCCCCTTCCCGCATCCACCCAGTGGGAGATCGTCGATGAGGGCGCCGATGCCCTAAAGCCGGTCTATATGGAACTGGTGCGGCAAGGCGCCCAGGCCGACGTCATCTATCAGGATGACACCACCATGAGGGTTATCTCCCTTGGCAACAACCGCAAAGGGGACGATAAGGCAAAGGAGAAAAAGGGTGTCTTTACAACAGGGCTCATCTGTGAGTCCGAAGACAAAACGATAGCCTGTTTCTTTACAGGAAACAAACATGCGGGTGAAAACCTGAGGGACCTTCTCGATCAGAGGCTGGCCGAGCTTTCTCCCCCCATCCAAATGTGCGATGCCCTCTCCAGGAACATGCCCTCGGGTCTGGCGAGCATTCTTTGCAACTGCCTGACACACGGCCGGAGAAACTTCGTCGACCTGATCGATGTCTTCCCGGAACAATCCAGATACGTAATCGAGGTCCTGGCCAAAGTCTACCATCATGATGATATCGCCAAAGAGCAAGGCATGTCGCCCGATGAGAGGCTCAGATTCCACCAGAAAAACAGTGGCCCTTTGATGGATGGACTGAAAGAATGGATGGAGACTCAATTGCGTGAGAGGTTGATCGAGCCGAACTCAGGGATGGGAAAAGCCTTCGAATATATGCTGAAACGATGGGAGAAGTTCACACGTTTCCTGACAGTTCCCAACGCCCCCCTTGATAACAACATATGCGAAAGGGCACTTAAGGTGGTGATACGCCATCGCAAGAATGCCCTCTATTATCGGACTGAAAGGGGCGCATGGGTGGGGGACCTCTTCATGAGCTTCATCCATACCTGCAATCTCTTGAAGGTCAATGCCTTTGAATACCTGACGGCTCTTTTGCGCAACGCCGATCATCTGAGAGCCGATCCCAGCCGGTGGATGCCCTGGAATTACAGGCAGGCCCTAACTGAAAGCCCCCCATAATGCCCGGCCTCTGCGCTGGTCGCCTCCTGTGCCTCCACAATGCTGCGGCCTTACCAGGTCCATGCGCACCTTTGCCATGTTTCCACCGCTCGATCCCAGCCAGGTGATAATCTTCCCCTCCGGCAATATCGTGAAATCACATGATTCCGGAAGATGATATTCGATCTTTATTCCTGATGAATTGCGCGCTCACCGCCGCTTGAAAAATGTACCGAGCTAAAAAATTTTTCATCTACTCTGGTTTGCCGAAAAGACACAAAAGATCGAATAAAGGAATTCGAAGATAAATGTAAATCTATGCAGATCCCATTTCGAGACAGTGATGAAGCTGTGGCTATTGTTGTACCGAAACGAAATATTGAAACATGGATTCATCACCTGAATGGAGAATTCGTGAATGAAGAGGATGACTATCCAAAATTAGACCAGGAACGCGGTTGCAAACTGGCGGTGAATCATTTAGTGGGGCTGTGCAAATCAACAGGGCTAAAACCGGATGCTCCGCCAGCATTGGCAGCGGCCTGTGAAGAGTATTATAGAATCAGAATGACACCTT
>JBKQRG010000313.1:0-33340 GCA_052144015.1 Desulfomonilaceae bacterium | reverse complement strand
CCTCGAAACATGATGGGCGCTCGTGTCTATACAATTCTCTCCAAATAAACGCGAGGAAAAAATCGAAACACAACCAAAGATCGTCCCCCGAACTCTTCCTGTCCCCCCGCATAAGTGAATGCTTACGTTTACAATATGGTTGTTGATGCTTTTCTTTCCTGTTTATGGTATTAGCTTAGTCATCGGTATGATTATTTTGGAGTCGGGATGGGTGGATATCATTTTGCGATGAGCCTGCTGGTTCTGTTCGGCTTCATCGTGACATACGCTACCATTCCTGTGTTCAGGAAAGTGGCTCTAAAGTACGACGTGATTTCCGCGCCCGGTGGTAGAAGGAGTCATCTTAAGCCGACCCCGCTTCTCGGTGGGTTGGCAATTTTCTTGCCTTTTGCCGCAGCCTTCATTTCATTCCTTTTCCTGGTGTGCATCGGACAGATCGTCCTAAATCAGCCAAGCAAAATTCAAATGATAAGTCTGTTTCTTGGTACCACATGGATTTTGATGCTAGGGACATTGGATGATAAATGGCATTTGGGATGGGGTGTAAAACTTGCCGGCCAATTCTTGGGTGCCGCGATTTTGGTTGTCGGAGGCCATAGTATAAACACAGCTACTTTGCCTCTTATGGGCCCGGTCGAGTTCGGCTGGTACGGAATACCTCTCTTTTTCTTCGCAGTAATAGCTATAACTAACGCCATCAATTTAGTGGACGGAATGGACGGCCTGGCGGGAGGTATCTGTTTTTTTGCGGCCCTGACCAGTGCAGTAATTGGCATTGCAAAAGGTGATCTCTTTATTGCAACGATGGCATTTACAGTTGCGGGAAGCTTGTTGGGATTCCTGATGTTCAATTTACCACCCGCGTCCGTATTTATGGGGGACGGCGGGGCCATGATGATGGGGTTTCTGCTGGGGACTCTGGCGACCAGTTCTGCTGCTATTTCACCCGGGCAGCGCCTTGGGACCAGTGTCATGATTCTGGCTCCTTTCCTGCCGTTTGGGATTCCGCTTTTCGAAGTAGCCCTGTCCATTTTTCGGAGATTAATCAGGGGACAAGCTGTATTTCTTGGTGATGGCGATCATCTCCACAATCGTCTGCGGGACAAAATAAAGAACCCCAAAATTACTGTGGGCGTCTTTTATTTTTTCAGCGCGGCACTATGCGCTCTCACCCTCTTTACGGTATTGGGGTTCGAATCCGCCTTGGCGCAATCGGTGGGTGCGGTAATAGTCCTTGTAATTTTGGGGGGAATAATCGGGTCCATTAGGCTGTACAAATTCGATAAGTTGCTGGTTACGCTCAGGAACAGGCACCACTTCAAGTTTCTGGGCGGATTCTTGAAATTTATGAGGTATCGCATACGAAGATCCCAATCTTTTCACGAGCTGCTGGCGCTCCTGGAAACCGGGGTGCGAGATCTTCATTTCGATAAAGTAGAGGTTTTGTCGGACGGCGAGATCTTATTTAAGTGGGTGAATCCAAAATTGGTTCATCCGAGTAATCCAAGAATATATTCGGAAGAATCTTTGGACGATGATCGCATCATCGTTAAATGGTCTCGGCCGTTCCACGACGATGAAACCTATAACGAATATCTGATGCTCACGTGGTACAGATTCCTTGTGGAACTGCGCCAGGAAATAGCAAATCAAGGACCGCAATTTTCGCCTTCCACGAAAAGCAATGTGATAGAATTGTCGAGTAAACAAACTTCGCAACCCTGATTCGACGGTCAGTGCAGACCTGGTCTGTGGCGGGTTCCCGCTAAGGACGCACGGCTGCGCCTTTGTATTCTGAGGGTGAGCCCTGAATAGATGAAATAAACCTAAATTAATTGGGAAGATCAAGGAACCGTAATGAGGACCATATCCGTACATGATATTTCCGCTGCAGTTAAGAAGTTGTGCATGGAAGCGTGCACTATTTTGGGCGAGGATGTACTTAAAACCCTAGAACGAGCACAGGCCGCCGAGGAGTCACCTATCGGAAAGGAAATCCTAGGCCGAATCATCGAGAATGCGGCAATTGCCAAGACGGAGAATATTCCTTTGTGCCAGGATACCGGTATGGCAGTGCTTTTCCTCGAAATAGGCCAGGACCTCCATTTCGATGGAGGCTTACTCACCGAAGCCATCCAAGAGGGTGTAAGACGCGGGTACGAAGAAGGTCATCTGCGCAAATCGGTGCTTCATCCCATTACTCGTATAAATACGGGAGATAACACTCCCGCTGTGATTCACACAGAGATTGTTTCCGGTGACCGGCTCAAAATTACAATGGCGCCCAAAGGATTTGGTTCGGAAAACATGAGTCGTGTAACAATGTTTCCTCCGTCAGCGGGGATGGAAGCAGTCAAGGATTTCGTCGTGCAGCGAGTGCAAGAATCAGGAGGCAATCCTTGTCCACCTATTATTGTCGGACTGGGATTGGGGGGCACTTTTGAAAAAGCCGCTCTGATTGCGAAAAAGGCCCTCCTAAGGTCTCTTGGGAGCAAGAATCCAGACCCGCTGCTTGCGGATTTGGAGAACGATCTTCTCGACAGAATTAATCGTCTCGGCATTGGCCCGATGGGTCTGGGCGGCAAAACAACGGCCCTGGCGGTTCATGTCAATACCTATCCCACTCATATTGCCAGCATCCCATGCGCGGTGAATATCCAATGTCATTCCAGCCGTCATCGGGAGATAGAGCTATGAAAAATGGAATCAGACGGGTAGTCGCTCCGCTTGATTCGGCGGTGGTTACCGAGCTGCGCGCCGGGGACCGGGTTTTGTTGTCCGGCTCCATAATAACGGGCCGTGATGCGGCTCATAAAAGAATGACAGACCTTATTAAAGCCGGTGAAGCGCTGCCTTTCTCCATTGAAGGCGAGATCATCTATTACGTTGGTCCCACGCCGGCGCCGCCTGGCAGGCCCATCGGCGCAGCCGGCCCAACAACCGCTTATCGTATGGATGCGTATGCACCGCTCCTTATAGAACGTGGCCTCAAGGGAATGATTGGAAAAGGCCAGCGAGCAGATGCTGTGAAACAGGCGATGGCGAAATTCGGCGCAGTATATTTTACCTCAGTTGGCGGAGCTGGCGCTCTGATTTCGCAGCGCATCAAACAGGCGGTCATTCTGGCTTGGGAGGACCTCGGGACTGAGGCGGTACGCAGACTCGTTGTGGAGGATTTGCCGCTGGTGGTGGCAACCGATGTTCATGGTGGCGATCTATATGTGACCGGTCCCGCGGAATACAGGCAGGCATAGCAAAGATAACTAAGGGGCTGATAATTGAGGAAAGGATTGAGATCAGCTCCCGGCGTCAATAAGACCTGGACATCACGTAATTTTGTGATCTATACGGCTTGCCAAAAGTTTTGTCCGATTCGAGGTAGCTTTATATCGTCATTCCGACGGAAGCCGGAATCCAGGAAAGATTGGTTCCAGGCTTTACTCAGGACAATCCCGCGTCCCGCGGGACTGGACCCCCGCTTTCGACGGGGTGACGAGTGGTAACACGCCACTATTTTTGGCAAACACTATGGTTGATTACTGTGCGCTCGGCAGGAGTTGACCTATGCTGTCTTGAAACATACAATCGCAGTTTGCCGGAATTGTGTTTGATATAAGCGTAGATTTAATCAAAGAAAAAATTTGGCGGTGCTGATCATGGAAAAAAGAGCGCTTGTCACAGGTGTGACGGGGCAGGATGGCGCCTATCTTACCGAGTTCCTGCTCAAGAAGGGATACGTAGTTTGCGGAATCAAACGGCGTAGCTCCTTAATTAATACTCAGCGTATCGACCACCTGTATCAGGACCCTCACGTGGAAGACCGTAATCTGATTATTGAATACGGTGACATGACGGATGCCTCCAATTTGCTCTCAATTACGCAGCGGTTTCAGCCAACGGAAATTTATAATTTAGCTGCTCAAAGTCACGTGATGGTCTCCTTTGATTCGGCTGAATATACAGCGAATGCAGACGCTGTGGGAGCCTTGCGTCTGCTAGAGGCCGTCCGCATGTTGAAAATGGAAGAGAAGGTGAAGTTCTACCAGGCTTCAACCAGCGAGCTATTCGGGCTAGCACAGGAAGTACCGCAAAAAGAGACGACCCCCTTTTATCCACGCAGTCCATATGGAGTCGCCAAGCTTTACGCTTACTGGATCACGAAAAATTATAGAGAAGCTTATGGAATGTTCGCTTGTAACGGTATTCTGTTCAATCACGAATCCCCCATTCGCGGTGAAACCTTTGTAACTAGAAAAATAACCCGAGCGGCAGCCCGAATAAAGCTTGAAATGCAAGACAAGTTGTATCTTGGAAATCTCGATGCCAAACGAGACTGGGGTTATGCCGGCGATTTTATAGAGGCCATGTGGCTTATGGTTCAGCACCACGAGCCTGATGATTTTGTTATAGCGACGGGTGAAAATCACTCAGTAAGGGAATTTGTAGAACGCGCATTTAAAGAAGCAGGAATAACTCTAACTTGGCAAGGTGCGGGCAGGGATGAAAAGGGAGTTGATGCTGAGAGCGGTCGCACACTTGTTGCTATAGATCCGCGTTATTTTCGTCCCACAGAGGTCGATCTCTTGTTGGGAGATGCCACCAAAGCGAAAGAAATCCTCGGTTGGACGCCTAAAGTCAGCTTCGGAGAACTTATTAGACGTATGGTCGTATCTGATCTTCGAGAAGCCGAAAAAGAGCAGCTCTGCCGAACAGCTGGATTTTAATATTTAATAATAAGACTATTTCGTTAAGTTTGACCGCCATTGCCGATCTAGGACCGGTTGGGTATTTTATCAAATCCGCCATTAATTAGGCATGATAGATGAGTTGGCCCCTTTTCCTGGCAAAGAAGCTGATAAGCGTATTTTTGTATCCCCTTGGCACTTCATTGTTGCTCTGGTTCGCCGGACTGCTCCTCTGGCGCCGCAGACCTAGGAGCTACGCAGGCCCTCTCCTGGTGAGCATAGGCGCTATGTGGCTGTTGCTGATGTCCCTTCCGTTAACAGGGTTCCTTTTGCTGAGATCTCTTGAAGTTCAGGCAGGCCAATATGCTGATCCTATCGAATTGTCTCGCAATGGTATAAAATATATTGTTGTTCTGGGAGGTGATCTGCGGGCCGGGAATTTGACATCCGCCGACCGGGTTGCTAATACCTCGTTGGTACGCGTTATGGAAGCAATTCGGTTGTGGAGGGTAATTCCTGATAGCAGGCTGATACTTTCAGGTGGAAGCGTATCCAAGAAACTCATGACCACAGCCGATGGAATGGCGCTGCTGGCTGAGGAATTGGGCGTGCCTCGAGATGCAATCATTCTGGAAGATAAATCCTGGGACACGGAGGACGAAGCCAAGTTATTGAAATCGGTCTTGGGTGCAGATCCTTTTGCGATGGTCACTGCAGCGTGTCACATGCCGCGGTCGATAAGACTCTTTAGACAAAAAGGACTAAATCCCGTACCCGCTCCGGCGGATTTTGAGACCACGGAATTCATATTCGGTTTCAGCAGTCTGTTGCCTACTGTGCAGGGTTTAGGGATGACCCACAACGCTATACACGAATATCTCGGCATTTGCATGGTTATGATTAGACAATCTATTGTGCACTAATTTACATTGGGAATTATTCACCTGGAAAAGAATTCAACCGTCATTGCGAGTGGGTACGCCCGGAGCAATCTCACAACCGGCAAGAACAGATTGCTTTGTCATTTCATTCCTCGCAATGCCACTTCTCTTACAGGCTTATTCTCTGTCAAAGGTATTATTCCGTTTCTATTTAACGCCTTGGCATCGCATGAGGCCGGTCCTACTGCTGGAGTAATAAGACCTATATGCCAAGAATAAAAGCCAAGATTGTGGCTATCAAATCCCATGTTCCTGATCATCAACTCGGAAATGAGACTCTGGCCGAGATCGGCAAGTGGGATGCCGATACGATTTACGAGAAGACCGGGTTCTCGGTCCGCCGGATATCAGGTGAAAAAGAGTGCGCTTCCGATCTGGGAGTGGCCGCTGCCCGGAAATTGTTTGAGCAAGGTCACTGCACCCCTGAAGATATAGATTTTCTTCTGTTCTGCACGCAAACTCCTGACTATTTTCTCCCTGCCAGCGCTTGTTTGATTCAGGATCGAATAGGGCTCAAAAAAACCTGCGGAGCCCTGGATTTCAACCTCGGTTGTTCGGGCTTCGTGTACGGACTGGCACTGGCCAATGGGATTATTGAGACTGGGGTTGCAACTAACTTGTTGCTTATTACCGCGGACACGTACACGAAATTTCTCCACCCTTCGGATTTTGCGGTTCGAGCGGTATTCGGTGACGGGGCAGCCGCCACTTTGATCCGGGGAGTAGAAGCGGATTATGATGCAATTGGACCGTTTTGCTTCGGCACGGACGGCAGAGGTGCCCAAAACCTGATCGTTCCGGCTGGCGGCATGCGCATGCCCATTACTCAGGATATGTCGATGGAATGCGAGTCCGAACCCGGTACATTTCGTTCTCCCAGAAATCTTCGTATGGACGGTCCGGAAATTTTCTCCTTCACTTTGAAAACTATTCCGGGTCTGGTAAATGGTTTATTAACTAAATGTGAAATGTCGCCGGCGGATGTGGATTATTACATTTTTCATCAGGCGAGCCGGTTGGTTCTGGACCATTTGAGGAAGAAACTACAGATTCCTGAGGAAAAATTCTGCATCAACTTGGATACCTGCGGCAACACGGTTTCGTCAACAATTCCCATGTGTATGGAAGCCGCTGTTGAGAAAGGATACGTGAAGCAAGGCGACAAGGTGATGCTCGTCGGATTCGGAGTAGGCTATTCTTGGGGTGCGGTAATGGTCCGATTTCCCTAGAAAGGATCTCTCCCAAGTGAATTTTGAACCATTTCTCAAAGAGCTTGCGGCATTGTTCTTAGTGGATCGTGAACAGTTGACGGATGATTTCCGACTTGATCCCAATACCAATTGGGATTCTTTGACAATAATATCCATGATGGCATTGATGGACGACCACTTCGAACTTGAAATCTCCGGTGAACAACTGCGAGGCTGCTCCACAATCGGTGATGTTTTGAAACTCATCAAATAGTACGGCATTGCATACAATCAAGTCAGATGGCAATCTGTTCAGTTTCCAAAGTGAAAATAGCAGGCATTTCGGTCGCGATTCCGGAACACTTTCGATCCCGGGCGGATGATGAAGCGATTTTCGGACCAGAGATTATAGCAAAGATTCAGCAGCATTCGGGTGTGTCGCGTCGGCCGGTGGCACTGAACGGTCTCTGCACTTCAGATTTCTGCTTTTTCGCGGCCGAACGTCTGCTTGAAGAGCTAAATTGGTCTCGCGAATCGATCGATGCCCTAATCTTTATAAGTCAGACACCGGATTACGTACTGCCGGCCACAAGCTGCGTGCTACAGCAGCGTTTGCGGCTGGGGAAGAACTGTGCGGCTTTTGATATTAACCTTGGTTGCTCGGGCTATGTGTATGGTCTGTGGCTCACCGGCCAAATCCTGGGGTCTGCCTCGATGCGACGTGTACTGCTGCTGGTGGGGGACACTATTAGCCGTATTGTTTCGCCAAAGGATAGGTCAACGGCGTTGCTTTTCGGCGACGCGGGAACG
Organism: Desulfomonilaceae bacterium; assembly: GCA_052144015.1. Lineage (GTDB taxonomy): Bacteria > Desulfobacterota > Desulfomonilia > Desulfomonilales > Desulfomonilaceae > DATJPW01. The sequence continues at coordinate 25,714 of JBKQRG010000313.1, read as the reverse complement.
GCCACAGGTCTGGAACGAAACGATGACACCCGGACAATGGCGTTTGAGCTTGGTAGTGATGGACGTGGCCGGGACCATCTCATTGTGCAAGCGGGGTCTTTTCGGCACCCTCACACTGATTTTACTCGGAGTCGCACCGAGCGCGAGGGTGGCAACATTAGGAGCGACGAGGACTTGTTTATGGATGGAACCGAGGTATTCAGCTTCACAATTCGGGAAATCGTATCTTTGATAAAAAGGGTGCTTTCACAAGCAAATTGGCCGAGAGAAGCCTTGGATGCCTTAGTTCTGCATCAGGCTAACAAATTCATGCTGCAGCACATATCCAAACGTCTGGGGCTGCCGCGCGAAAAAATCCCCTCGACTCTCGAAAATTATGGTAATACAAGTTCCGCGTCAATTCCGCTCACTATGGTGGTTAGTCTGGGTGAGCGTCTGAGACAAAGTTCTCAGCACTTGGTCTTGGCCGGATTCGGCGTAGGCTGGTCCTGGGGCGCTGTTGCGCTGACCTGCGGACCAATGGTCATTGCGGGTCCGTTGACGATAAGTCATGGGACGATTGAAAGAGAGTAGTTAGGAGAAAGCAGTGTGATTGACCCCTGGGACATGGGGAAACAAATTGTCATGATTACCGGCGCCTCCTCCGGTATTGGCCGCCAAACAGCAATTCTGCTAAGCGAACTGGGAGCAAGAGTGATTTTGGTGGCTCGTGACAAGGAAAAGCTCAATGACACGCGCAATCTCATGAGTGGTGGTGCAGGACACGCGGTAGAAGCTTTCGATTTGAACGACATTGATGGCATCGATCTGTGGTTTCGAGGAATAATCGATAGAGTTGGCCCCTTACATGGTTTCGTTCATAGTGCTGGGATTCAAAAAACTCGGCCTTTGCAAACGTTAAACTCGAAGACGGTTGACGAAATAATGCGTATTAATGTTCATACAGGACTAGCGCTCGCACGTAACTTTGCCCGGGACAGTTCCAGAATCGACGGCGGCGCAATCGTCTTCGTATCAGGAGGCGTTGCCCTTATGGGCCAGGCGGCCGTTTCTGCTTACGCTGCGAGCAAGGGGGCAATAGTATCTATGACGAAATCCCTGGCCGTTGAATTGGCTAAAAATAGGATCAGGGTTAATTGCGTGTGCCCGGGGTACATCGAAACCGGGATGCTGGAAAAGGTACGCAATACTTTGACGCCGGATCAGTTTTCGGTTCTGGAACGAATGCACCCATTGGGTATAGGTCAGCCCTTGGATGTGGCCTATGCTATTGCATTTTTGTTGGCGGACACGGGACGTTGGATAACGGGAACTGCCCTTATTGTTGATGGCGGTTACACAGCCACGGCGCATTAATTTCATGAGCAAAACTAATTCGCATTACAACTATAATCAAATGAGAGACGCTCTCCGGAAGTGCGGGTTGAATCGGGGCGATGTCGTACTTTGTCATAGTAATGTCGGTTTTTTTGGACGACCTGAGGAAGGCGAAACGCCTGAAGCTCTATTTGATCTGATTTTGAGAGCCTTTCAGGATACGATTGGCAGTGAAGGCACTATTGTTGCGCCGACGTTCACATACTCGTTTTGCAAAGGAGAAGTCTTCGATCCCGCAAATACAATGTCCCAGATGGGGATATTTGCTGAGATGCTACGTCGCCAGCCGGCTGCTAGAAGGTCCGAAGAACCGATATTTTCGGTCGCAGCCATGGGTGCACTCTCTAGAGAACTAACTGAAAATGTTCCCCAGGAATGTTTTGGCAAAAACAGTTTTTGGGACCGTTTACTTCAAGCGAATGGTCTCATCTGTTTCATGAACCTCGACCTGGACTACTGTACATTCAATCACTATGTGGAACGATCTCTTAATGTCCCTTATCGGTACGACAAGCTTTTCACCGGATATATTGAAAGGAACGGAGAGAGAAAAAAGAGTGCTGCCATACATTTTTGTCGAGATCTCTCCAATCCCGGGACTCTTCAGTCAGCAAAATTATTGACTGAATCCGCGAGAAAAGCAGGGCTTCTGCAAAGCACCAAAGTGGGACGCGGGCAAGTTGTATGCATCCGTGCAGCGGACATTTATCGCCTGATAGAAAGTGGCATCAAACGAAATCCGTGGTTCATGACGGTTTCGGCCAAGGCGAAAAAAAAGCCGCTTCTAATGCCCCAACCGGATACCGATCGATTCGATATTTCTCTTTCGCCGCAAGCCTCCATGGAAGAAATGATTCAATCTCTGTGGCAAGTTCCCAGGGACATTATATCCGATGGATATGACGCAGCTCTTATTGAATTATCAAAACAGCTCCCCATGACTATCCATGAATATCCGACCGGGACATCCTGCTGGACCTGGATTGTGCCCGAGAAATGGACCTGCCGCGAGGCAAGTCTGGAAACAGTTGAAGGAAAGAAACTGTTTTCTTATGCGAAGCATCCTCTTCATGTAACGTCCTATTCGTTGCCATTTTCCGGCAGAGTTTCCAGAGAAGAATTATTTTCGCATCTGCACGTTCATCCCGGTAATGATCGCCTGATTCCTTTCAGGTTCGCGTATTACGAGCGCGATTGGGGGCTGTGTTGTAGCCGGAGGCTTAAGGATAGACTGACTGATGACTATTATCAGGTCCTTATCGATACCCAATTTAGCTACAGCGCATTGAAGGTAGGCGAAATAATAGCGCAAGGCGAAAGTGACGAATCGATTGTCCTGTGCTGTCATTTATGTCATCCCTCGATGGCCAATGACGGGCTCTCGGGAGTTGTCGTCGGGATGGAAGTAATGCGGCATCTGATGAACCGCAAGGATCTGCACTATACTTATCGACTCCTTATTGTGCCTGAGACAATAGGCTCCGTAGCATATCTGAGCAAAAATGAAGACTTAATCCCCAAAGTTAAGGGAGGGTTATTCCTGGAAATGTTGGGTGGGCGGTATCCGCATGCCTTACAACATTCGTTCAGCGGTGATTCCGAAGTCGATACTTGCTTCAGTCTCGGTTTGCGGGAACATGACCGTCAAAGCATTGAAGGTGAATACCGCACGCTGGTCTTAAATGATGAGCGTCAGTTTAATGCACCGGGTGTGCGAATACCTATGCTTTCTTTGATCAGAGCCCTTCCAAATTGTGCTCCTGACTTCCCTTATCTCGAATATCATTCTAGTGGGGATACCGCTGCAATTATTTCGGTCGACAGTCTTAATGATTCCAAAGAATTGATCCTGCGGATGATCGATATTTTCGAAACGAATCGGATTCCCACAAATAATTTCAAAGGAGAGATCTTCTGTTCTCGATTTGGGATCAACATAGATTCACAGATTGATCCCAAAGCGAGCAAGGCCCTCCTGAATGTAATAGATAAGATTGACGGCACACGCTCGACGGTAGACATTGCTCTCGAATGCGGCATGTCTTTTGAGTCTGTCCGAGCTCTGCTCGATGAATTGAATAGTCATGAACTCGTGAAATTCATTCAGCGCAGTTAAATGTGATAAGCGTCCTTGTCGACCGCACATTAGCCTTGCTTTTGTCATAGCAGTGCCTCATAATTGGCCATATTCGTGAGTCTGAGAAAAAAAGCTTCATTGTAAATTCGAGTGTGTTGCGGAGTTCAAATCAGATTTCTCGGCAGGTATAAATTCACAATTAATTTAGCATATTGGCTGTTGTTATCATAGTAGAAGCCGGAATCAATGGTCACAATCTAATTGGCCCTATCCGAACTTCTCGCTCATGCCACTATAATGGCTGAAATCTTCGGAAAATCGCAACGATAACAAGGCGCCACCAACGCGAAGCGTGTCCAATTTCTCCTGTAACCCCCCATAATCAAAAACATGCTTTGGATGGTGCGAGTAACCCTCAATTCTAAAAATGTTCAATAAAACCCTATATACGTTGCTGACTAGAGCCCAAGAAGATTTGGGCAAATTGGGAACTCAAATCAGGTTTAATTACCTTCTTTTTGCTGCTGTACTTTTGCTGAGTGCAGCAAGTTTTTGGCTATCGTACGAGGTGCGGTTCGATTTCAGTATTCCCGGACGATGGGTAATTCAACGTTGGCTTGTATTGCCTTACGCGACTTTCTTGAAAGTAGCGATATTTTACATCCTTCGAGGACATTCGGTGAGCTGGCGGTACGTCGGGTTAAGAGATATTCCGACGCTCCTGCTCCATTGCGCCATTTGCGCCTTTGGATTGTTTCTACTGCCGGTTTTCACCAGCACCGTTGCAGTCCCGCGTGGTGTAATTTTGATCGATTTCTTGCTGAGTGTTTTTCTCATAGGCGGTATGCGCGTTGGACTACGATATATTCGTGAAAAAATAGTGATTTTTCTGTTAGAGGGACAGCATGTCACCGAAAGACCCGCGCTGGTAATCGGGGCCGGCGATGCCGGCGAAATGATTATCCGAGAAATTGGCAGAAATCCTAGATCCGGTTTTCGGGTGCGGGCTATTTTCGACGATGATAAGAGCAAGCAGGGACTGCACATTCACGGCGTGAGAGTCTTGGGAGGAATTGAACGGATCCCGATTTATGTCGAGGATCAACCCACTGCCCTGGCAATAATTGCAGTGCCGTCCGCAGACAGTTCTCAAATAAATAGAATATACAAAATTTTAAAGAGCGTTAATTTGCCGGTCAAAATGTTGCCGCCGCTCAATGAAATGCTTGAGGGTCTCCCGAAGCTCACTCAACTTAGAGACATCAGCATTACCGACCTTCTTGGCCGGGCTGAAGTAAATATTGATAGTGAACAGGTACAGCAACTTATCGAGGGCAGAATTGTTCTGATAACAGGAGCGGGCGGCAGCATCGGATCGGAATTATGCCGTCAGGTACTCAAGAGAAATCCGAGTTTGATGATATTGATGGATAGGGCAGAAAACAGCCTGTTTCACATCCACAGACAGCTTGAATTATGGGGAGGCCACGGTAGGCTGGTACCTTTATTGTGTGATGTCACGGACGAAGCCCGCGTTAATTACGAATTCTCGCGGTTCAAACCCGAGCTTGTATTTCACGCAGCCGCATACAAGCATGTTCCGATGCAGGAATTCAACCCGGTTGAATGTTTCAAGAATAATATCGGGGGCACCAGAACGATTGTCGTCGCATCGGACAAATTTGGTGTATCGCGGTTTCTGATGATTTCTACCGACAAAGCTGTCCGACCGGCCGGCGTAATGGGAGCTACAAAGAGGGCTTGTGAAATATATTGCCAGGCATTCTCTTCTTTGAGCCAAACCAAGTTTCTTTCGGTCCGATTTGGAAACGTCTTGGGATCCGAAGGCAGCGTGGTGCCCATCTTCTTGGAACAGATAGCCAGAGGCGGGCCGGTAACTGTTACCCATCCGGAAATGCAAAGATATTTCATGACCATACCCGAGGCCGTGACGCTCGTATTACAGGCAACGGCACTGGGGGAATCAGGGCAGATTATGGTGCTCGAAATGGGCGATCCGGTAAAGATAGTCGACTTGGCGAGGCAGTTGATCATGCTCTCAGCCAATGACGAGAATGAAATTCCAATCGAATTCGTTGGGCTGCGGCCTGGGGAAAAATTAATGGAGGAGTTGCATGGCAGCACTGAGCTGTATTCTCGGACCGCCCACAACAAAATCTTAGTTTTCAATCCCAATTCGTGGCCGGCTAATGGTGCTCTCAACAGAATAGATTCAGCCATTGATCTTATGCAGCCGAACATTGATGATGTGCAGGTCCGCCAAATTTTGCATGAAATCGTGCCGGAGTACCAAAGCGCGTTCGACGCCACGCCGTTCATGAAACAAGGAAACTAGCGAGATTTTACGACCTGCTTGAAAGTGCCTCGTGGATTCTTACTGTCCAAATCATGTTAGCTGAGAATACCAAGAAATTCGATCATCCAATACCTCTGACCAGGCCGACATTGCCGCCCATGGATCAGATTTTGCGTTTTTTCGCTGAGTCGTATGCTTCAGGCACTGTTACTCTTGGTCAGGCGGTTTCCCGCTTCGAGAAAGAGATATGCGATTTTACAGGCGCAAAGGCCGCAGTTGCCGTGTCGAGCTGCACGTCCGGCCTTATGCTAGCCTTCGCTTCCATGAATTTTCCCGCGGGAGCGGAGGTGATCCTGCCATCTTTCACTTTCCCGGCCACAGCCCAGGCACTCTTCTGGAATAGATTGAAGCCGGTATATGTCGATTGTCTGCCCGGTTCAATGACAATCGATCCTGATCAGGTGACCAAGGCTATTTCCGGCAAGACAGTCGCTGTATGCCCTGTGACTATTTTCGGATTGCCGCCGGATATAGCTCCGTTAATAGACATATCGAATGCAAACGCGATTCCGCTGATTTTTGATTCAGCTCAAGGGTTAGGATCAAAGTATGAGGAGAAACCAAGCGGGTCATTTGGCTTGTGTGAGGTCTTTTCGTTAAGCCCAACAAAGGTAATTACGGCTATCGAAGGAGGACTTATTACCACCAACAGCACTGAATTAGCCGAAATAGTCCGGAGCATGAGAGATTACGGGAAGGGACCGGATGGAGAGGCACTGATTTTTAATGGGTTATCGGCCAGAATGAGTGAGTTCCATGCGGCCGTCGGATTGGCGAGCCTTCAGAATGCTAATTCCCTGGTCAATTCGAGGCTCAGGTTGCTAAAGAGATATACAGAGCACACACAAAGATTTGCTGGATGCCGAGTGCAGGAGCTTCCGGAAAATCGAAATTCCACGGGTAATTATTTTGTTTTGTTAATAGAGAAAAGTGCAAGGGCTAACAGGGAAAGCGTTTGGACAGCCCTGAAGGAATGCGGCATACAAAGTAAGCGATATTTCTATCCGCCGGTCCATGTCCATCCGGCTTTGAGAGGGCTTCCGCACCGGACCGTAGGAGAATTGCCCAACACATGGTCAGCGGCTCAGTGCTCACTCGCTCTTCCTCTTTACTCGCATATGACAGATGACGAGCAGGACATGGTATTGCGGGCCCTGGCTTCCATTCTCGATGGACCGGAATAGAAAAATGCATAGCCCAAAAAGCTGATTTTTATCTCGCGGAGACGCTGAAATGAGTCTTGATGGCAAAATCATTTTGATAACCGGCGGCACGGGGTCTTTTGGAAAGAAATTTGTCGAACTCACTTTAAAGAACTATTCACCGAAAAAACTTATAGTTTTCAGTCGCGATGAATTCAAGCAACACCAGATGGCGACAAGCGGCTTTGATCACGAGGCCATGCGCTACTTTATTGGAGATGTTCGAGACAAAGATCGGCTTTGTCGCGCCTTGGATGGGGTGGATTATGTGATTCATGCGGCTGCTCTCAAACAGATTCCCGCGTGCGAATACAACCCTATTGAGGCAGTCAAAACTAATGTCCTTGGGGCCGCTAATCTTATTGACGCAGCGATAGAGAGAAACGTCAAGAAAGTTCTGGCCATAAGCACTGACAAAGCAGTTGCTCCAGTGAATCTGTATGGCGCGACCAAACTGTGTTCGGACAAGCTTTTTGTGGCGGGCAACAGCTACTCCGGAGTACATGTTACGCGGTTCAGCGTAGTCCGCTACGGCAATGTGATCGGGAGTCGCGGGAGCGTAATCCCATTGTTCTCTAAATTGGCTCGTTCAGGAACGTTGCCGGTGACTGATACAAGAATGACGCGATTTTGGCTGACTCTGGATCAAGGTGTTCTTTTCGTTTTGAAATCACTGGAGCGTATGGAAGGTGGAGAAATCTTCGTGCCGAAGATCCCCAGCATGAACATCCTGGATTTGGCCGAGGCGCTTGCTCCAGGATGCTCTACTAATACAATCGGCATAAGGCCGGGTGAGAAACTACATGAGGTGCTGATTCCTAAGGATGATGCACGCTACACTGTCGAGCATGATGACAGCTTCGTCATTTTTTCGGGTATCAAGAAAGGGCTAATGGAGAACTACCTCGCCAAATACGGAGGGGCGCTGTGTCAAGAAGGTTTTTCTTACTCGAGTGACACTAATACCCGGTGGCTATCCGTGCCGGAATTAAGAAACATATTGGAAGATTGTGAGGGTCAGCCGGAATAGGTTGATGATAAGAAATGAAGAATTTAAGAAAATGAATGGCACAAGAGAAATAGTGCCGCCAAGGAGCTAGTGAAGAAAGACAATGGCGGAAACAGTTCAGCTTAAAGCATGGGCGGGCGAGTTTGGAGACGCATATACGGATCGGAACGTTGTTGATTGGCGTACTCGTTTAAGCGCTTTCAGGACCATGCTCGAAGGAACAGAACCAGGGTCAATTCTCGAGCTTGGAAGCAATCGAGGCCACAATCTTATATTGCTCTCTGAACTGTTCGCCGGGGCTCAAGTGGTTGGACTAGAGCCCAACATGAAGGCATTGCGAATCGCTCAGCAGACCTGTGGTGCTATGCGAATAATTCGAGGTAACGCATTGGAGATTCCGTTCGGAAATTCCCGGTTTGATCTTGTAATTACAGCGAATATGCTTATTCACATTGCAATCGAGGATTTAGCCGCTGTTCTCAAAGAAATTTATCGGGTGAGCCGAAAATACATACTTTCCATCGAGTATTTTGCCGAAGAAGAGACCGTGATTCATTACCGCGGGCATGATGATCTATTATGGAAACGCAATTTCCCGGAGCATTACCGAAGCCAATTCCCTGCTTTGCGATTACTAAAGAGCGGCTATTGGGACAGCGACAATGGATTCGATAGATCGCACTGGTGGCTGTGGGAGAAAGACCCGGCTTAAACATGCGGGTAGTGTGCATAGTTCAGGCTAGAATGGGTAGCAGCCGTTTACCCGGAAAAGTGATGATGGACCTTCTCGGCGAACCCATGCTGGTGCGTGACATCAATCGGCTTCAGAGAGCCAAGACCCTGAGCGAGATCGTCGTGGCCACCACGGTTGAACCGGTGGACGATATTATTCAAGAGTTATGCGGACAACGCCATTGGGCCTGGTTTCGCGGCAGTGAACAAGACGTGCTTGATCGATACTACAAGGCGGCCCGAGCGTATCGGGCCGATATCGTAGTTCGTATTACATCTGATTGTCCCCTGATTGAACCGACAATAGTGGACCAAGTAGTCAGTCATTTCTTAAGTAGCGGTGACCGACTGGACTACGTTTCGAACAGGATACCCCGACCTACTTTTCCGATAGGGCTCGATACCGAAGTGTTCAGTTTTAAAGCGCTTCAGGAGGCTTGGCAAAAAGACGACAATCCGGGCTGGCGTGAGCACGTGACTCCTTTCATGTATATGAACCAGTCCACATTTCGTGTTGAAGGGATAACAAACGATCTGGACACCTCTTATATGCGGTGGACTGTAGATACTTCGGAAGACATGGAGTTTGTGCGCAAGATCTATGATCATTTCGGGTCCGACGATTTTTCCTGGACTGATGTTATTTTCGTGCTGGAGCGGCACCCTGAGTGGTTGGAGATCAATAGGCACGTCGTCCAGAAGTCAATATAAGTATTGAAATGGGAGTAATTTATCAGCAGCGCGGGGCATAGATTTGTCATTGCGAGGCTGTCAGGCCCCGGGAAGCCCGCAAGCTTTGGAGATCGCTAGTGGGACCGGCATCTTGCCGGTCAAAATCCCCCCATACCCCCTTTACTAAGGGGGTATTCTGCTCCCCCTTTTCTAAAGGGGGATACAGGGGGATTTAATGGGAAAAATTCTTAGAGTCACTAAATCATCATGAAGAACCTCCCCGATAGACTACTTATAGCTACCAAAAACAAGGGAAAAATTCGCGAAATACGCGCGCTGCTCAAGGATATCCCTATCATATTGCTTCCACTTAGCTCTTTTCCGCATTTGCCGGACGTGTTGGAAGACGGAGAAACATTCCGGGAGAATGCCCTGAAAAAGGCCCGCATAATTGCGCATTCCAGTGGTATTGTTACGCTTGCGGATGATTCGGGCCTGTGTATTGATGCGTTGGACGGCAGGCCGGGCGTCTTGTCGGCCAGGTACGCTGGTCAGGAGGCCACCGATGCCGAGAAGTGCGCCCGCATACTAAAGGAAATGGAGCAGGTTCCCGAGCGACTGCGCACAGCGACATTCGTGTGCATTATTGCGCTGGTCACTCCGCAAGGCGAAGAAATTGTGTTCAAAGGGACGTGTGAAGGAATCATAACCCATGAAATTCGTGGCGCAGCCGGATTCGGATACGATCCAATATTTTATTATCCCGGTTCCGGGTGCACTTTTGCGGAGATGGATTCAGAGGCAAAAAACCGGGTTAGCCACCGTGGGCGGGCACTGCACGAATTCCGTAATTATTTAGAAGAGCTGTCCAGATAATCAACTTACTGCCTGAAGTCTCTCCTTTGTCGGTCTTCCGCTCGCAGCCAAGCTACTAACATGTGCCAGCGGGAAATCCACGACGAATTCCGAGCCACCGCCACAAGGGCATTCCCTCAATTCTTTGCACTCTTCACAGAAATCGGCTTCACCTGTCCAACTGTCGCCGGCACCTTCGATATGAGGGCAGCGGACGCTCTTAAAAGAGAGCTTGAAATCGTAAAGCTCCGAAAACATTCTGATCCTTAACAGATCAATGCCTTTTCCGCCTGCATTAAACGAGTATGGACGTTTACTTGCATAACTCTCGGTATCCTGAACGGGATAGAAGCCTTGGAACACTCGTTCCTGGTCTTTTTCAGGGATGCCTATCCCTGTGTCTTTCACCGTTAGAATGTATCTGTCCCCTTCCACACCGCCTGTCACTGTTACCAGACCATGATCGGGAGTAGCCTCTATGGCATTCCGGATAAGACCTTCCATTATCGCCTGCAGAACATGGCCAGGGATAAGCAGTTCTGCCGTGTTATTGAGTCGGACATCGAGCTGAACCTTTCGACCCTCTTCTTCGGCCTTGCTTTTAATCAGCTCTAAAATCTTGTCTCCAAAATCCTTTACTTTTATTCGTTCCAGCTCGTCCCGCCTTGTGGGAAAAGTTTTTTCCAGCCATGTTCCAATAATGGAAGCGGCACGCTGAATTTCGGGGGTGTACTCCGTCTGGACCTCCATCAGGTCCATCGCAGCTTGTAGGAAAGCCGCAATTTGTCTCCTCTCCCAGGCGTATCCCGTCATCATTATGCTTTCAACCTGGGTCTCAAGGCGATTCAAGCTTTGGACGTGGCGCTCCATTCTCTCCAGCGAACGTACAAAATCCGGTATCCCCATATCATTCAGCCTTTTTTTCATATTAACGAGGCTTCCGCGGATGATGGCAAGCGGTGTCCGTAGTTCATGAGATAGGTGATTCAGGATCTTGGATTTCACCAAGTTTAGATCTTCCAATTCACGGAATGCATCGAGCATTTCCTCGAAAAATGTGGAATTCTCGACAGCCATGGCGACAACGCCTGCGAGCGACGACAATAACTGAACGTCATCCTCCGAAAACTGGCCTTCCTTCTTATTAATAGCTACCAGGACTCCGATGGTTTTCTCTCGGGTGTGTAGTGGAATCATAATTTCATTGCGAAGACGGAAACCGGTCCGACTCACGAATGGTGAAAAGAACTTCGGGTTGCTTTCCGGATCATTCAGAAGAATCGGTTCACCGGTCTGAAAGACATGACCGCTGATGCTTCCATCGAGAGGCAACCTGATATCGGCTGTTTTCGGATTGAGAAGGCCCTTGTCATCCTGCACTTCACGCCAGTACAGGTCTCCCTGACGTTCGTCGTAAAGAAGTACACCAGCAGCCTCGGCCTCCATGCGGCTTCTGAGCTCTCCAATAACGACTTCCAGGAGATGGTCGAGATCCATGGTAGTGGCAAGCGCCATGCTGGAACGATAGATCATCTCCAGATCGTCTCTGCTCTTTTTTAGTTTTTCATACACGGTCGCATTCTCTATGGCTAAAGCAATGTTGTTGGCCATTGCGCCGAGCAGCGCTTCATCTGGCTCCGTGAAGTCGCCGCCGATCTTGTTCATAGCCATAAGCACGCCAATAGTTTTTTCTCGGGTATTCAGCGGGACCTGCAGGACCTTCTTGAAGCTAAATCCGGTCTTTTGGGTAATTTCAGAATAATAACGGGCATCTTTGGAAGTGTCGTTTACCCTGGCCGCTTTATTGTTTTTGAATACCCACCCGGCGATGCTGCCGTCCAATGGCATTCTGATCCGCTCGGAATGAGGGGCCAAGATCCGTCGCGCATCTCTGACTTCTCGCCAGTAAAGATCGCCTCGGTTCTCATCGTATAAAAGGACCCCTGCGCCTTCCGTTAAAAGGCTTTTATTTACGGCATCTATTATAATGGACAGTAGCTCATCGAGATCACGTGTTGAAACAAGAGCCTGAGAAACATTGTGCAATATGGAAAGTTCAAACAACTCCATCTGCTCGGCGTCCATCGATTTATCGATGAGTTCGCCGGTCATTTTCTCTAATTCCTTAACCCTTCTTTGCAGAGCCTCATACGTGGGCTTTGGCATAGGGATTACTCCTTGCAATTACACCGGGATGTTACTGAACACACTCATTAGGTCCTTTGATTACAGCGCGACAAATATCACGGAAATTATTGACGCCGGTAAAAAATTCTCTCATCATAATGACCCATAAATATTGACCTTTGGGCGTTAGCCGAAGAATACCGTCATCATTGTCCAGCGCTCCCATAACACGCAAAACAGGGGCCTCTTTCCACAAAGTCTTGAGGAAGCGTCCGGCGTATTTTTTTTCTGCTTTTTTCAAATCCAGTGACATCCCGAAGAGCTTCATCATGAAATCGTACTGAATCTGCTCCTTAATCGAGAACTCCCGCTTTGCCAAAATGGGCAATTTCCGTTCTTTTATTGCTTGCAAATAATCATGAATCGAAAATGTGTTGGCGAAACAGGTACCATTCGTATACCCGAAAGACCCGCTGCCGATTCCTATATATTCGTCATAATCGACGATATATTCATCTATCATCATATTTTGACGCGAGAAACACCATGCAGTCCCACAAGAATACTCTTCTCTAAGCATCGCGACAATCTGTTCATAAAATAATTTCTCTTGCTGATAACTGATAGGTCCGAATTTATCTGAAAGTTGTCTGCGAGTCATATCTGATACCATAAGCGGATAAAATGTCACCTGATCGGCCTTGATCCCTTTGATAATTTGAACGTCCGATTCCAGCATGGACATGGTTTGAGTAGGAAAATTAAACATCATGTCAATATTGAGAGTGTCAAAGACACCCATTAATTGCGCCAGACGGTCACGGATCTCTGTTCCGCTTCCATATTTATGATATCGCTCCATCTGTTTAAGCAAATTGTCATCGAAGCTTTGTACACCCACCGAAAGCCTATTGACACCACCGTCTTTTAAGATTCTTACAATATTGTCGGTCAGGTGATTGGGATTCGTTTCCAGTGATATTTCCCTTACACTAAACGTGTTTCGCAGCAGGCCCAATAATCTGCCCAGCTCCTCCGGAAGAACTGTCGGCGTGCCGCCCCCTACGTACACAGCTTGAAAGTCAAATCCTCTCTCTGCGTAGAGAAGAGCCTCTTGGCTGAGAGCCTTAAAATATTCTTTTGCCAGTTCCCTATCCAGCGGGAAGCGATTGAAAGAACAGTATGGGCAAAGCTCTTCACAGAAAGGAACATGAACATAGAGCAGGTATTCTTGTCCTGGCTTCGGCTGGACTGAATCCAAGTTGCTGAAATCATTCAGTTGCAGGAGTCTTGAATGTTTGTGTTTCAGATAGGCTGTGAGCAGATGTTCAACAATCATTTTGAATGACATATCAGTATTGGAGACAGGATTCAAACTAGAAATGACCGCAGAACCTCTCTCTGTCAATGTGACACAATAGGGGTGATCGAAAAATGGCCGATTTTCATCGCTTCATCCTGCATCCAGCGGGAACTATACCAAATTGAGCATCCTTCCAGCTGGTTAACTCTCTGCAACCAATTTTTTGAAGAAACAGCGGAATATACGCGGGTAGCCGTACATTCAGCTCTTTATTCCGGAAGAAAAACAGCAGTCGACTTGTATTTGCGATGCCCGCTATCAATCGGAATTCCAGCCGTAGCGGATCGGTCGAGCCGGTTTCTTATCCATGAGCCATAGGAGCGCCACCCCTATGACGAATCCTCCCATGTGAGCCCAATATGCTACGCCCCCGACATTCTCTGCGGCACCGGCCTGGGCTGCTGCGGCCAAGAACTGAAAAACCAACCAAAAAATCAGAAATAAGAATGCAGGAATTTCTACAAATCGAATAATAACGAAAATTATCAAAAGAGTATAGATGCGAGCATTTGGAAAGCATATCAGGTAAGCGCCTAGAATCCCGCTTATTGCGCCGCTCGCTCCAACAGTCGGAATTTTGGATAGAGGATTAAAGGCAACATGAATGAGAGATGCTCCTATACCGCACAGTAAATAAAAAATAAGATAATTGATATGCCCCAGACGTTCCTCAATATTGTCTCCAAAGATCCACAGAAACCACATATTACCAATTAAGTGCAACCATCCCGCATGCAAGAAAATCGACCAGAAGAGTGGTGTTATCGAATTGGACCAAAAACCGCCCTGGTACATGTAATAATGCGTGAAGCGCCAAGGGGTTAAACCATATCCCAGTATGAAGTAATCACTCCTTGAGCCCAGAGAAATTTCATACAACCAAATCAGGCTGTTTAGCACGATTAAAATAATTGTGACTATAGGGACTGTATTTGTAGGATTATTATCGCGAATTGGAAACATTAATAACGTCCCCCTATATCGAAATCAAGGGGCTCGCATTTCTCTCCAAGATCTGAATTTTATATAATCATCCGACGTACTATTTGCTGAAATCAATGCCTCTTCATCTTTGGCGGACTTAGGGCCAATATAGCAGCTATGATATTGTCAAAAGCCCGTGCAGTGGGAGAGGTTGGATATTGCAAAACAAAGGGCTTTCCTTCATCCGATGCCGTGACCAGACGAGGATCGAAAGGAATTCGGCCAAGGAAACGGAAGCCGGTTTCAGCAGCGAGTTGTTCTCCTCCCCCCTTCTTGAAAAGTTGGTGTTCCGACCCGCAGTCAGGGCAAATAAATCCGCTCATGTTCTCAATTATCCCAAAAATAGGCATATGGAGAGCCTTACAGAAACGTATGGATTTTCTGACGTCTTTTAGCGCCACCTCTTGGGGTGTAGTAACTATTACGGCTTGAGATCTAGGAGGCGCCATTTGGCATATGGAAAGCGGCTCATCGCCTGTCCCAGGCGGAGCATCAATGATGAGGAAGTCCAAATCACCCCAGTGGACTTCTCCGATAAATTGCCGGATCATCTGGTGCTTCATGGGTCCTCGCCATATTATGGCCTCACCTGAATCTTCTTTCATTATGAATTCAATGGACATCACTTTGAGATTATCGTTGTATCTCACAGGCATTAAACCACGCTCAGACCTCGCGGAAACCACTGACCCTTCCAATTTTAGGAGCGTAGGGATACTCGGCCCATGAATGTCTATATCCAAAAGCCCGACCTGTTTATCGGAGCCGGCCAGGGCCGCGGCAAGATTTACCGCCACCGTGCTCTTACCTACCCCACCCTTCCCCGACAGCACCATAAGAGTATTTTCTATTCGGATGAGACTGTCTGATACCATCAAGTCTTCACGGAGTTCCTGAATTTGTTCTTTTGTGAGTGCAGGTTTCTTCTTTTCAGTCATCGCTATTCCTTTTGGCTCAAGAAAATGCACGGCCTGTTTTACTGTGAACCGATTGATCGGAACGCCATAACGCCTATTGATCTTATGACAATCACTTGCCGTCTATCAACAGTTTAGAGCGGACGGTCTAACGACCTTCCATTATTGACTTTAGACTCCCCTTCCGTTAGTCTCAACCTAACAGGCGCTATTCGAGCTTAATAGGGAAGCCGGTTGAAATCCGGCGCGGTCCCGCCGCTGTATCCGGGGACGAAAGCCCGTGAATGCCACTGCTTGGCGTATCCAAGTGGGAAGGTTCGGGTGAGTAGACTGATCCGGTAGCCAGAAGACCTGCCTGTGACACGAGTGCTGCGAGCGACAGCCGAAAACTTGGGAAAAAGTAAACTGGGTGCATTCCCGAGTCCATCAAAGGGCTCGGGTTTTTTATTTTTGGCGACACGATTTCAGCGCGTTCGATATTCTTGTGAGGGTATTCAGATGGAAAAACTCCACTGCATCCTGCACCCGCATGGAAGATCGGCGCTCGTAATCAGTTTGCCCGCATTGCCGCCGCTGTGGTCATTTACCCGACCGGTTGCAGATTGGTTAGGACTGCGGCGCAGGTCTCCTTTATGTCGGGAAGACGATTTTTCCACCGAAAACTTGCAGTTTCCCTTCGATGTCGATTATCACGACTCAACAGCTTTTAAACCGGGTGCCGAACCCTACCTTGACTGGGAATTTGAGCCGGGTGATTCCGATTTCAGCCATACGGAACCTGCAATCCCTTTTTGGGACAACTTTTTCGACGACCCTAAGATAATCGGCCAACCGCAAGCAGAACAGGGACTTCCATTGGGCCAGGACCTTGTGGTGGAAAATGGTAAATTCATCGCGGTTTTTTGCACGAGGTTCTCTCACCCCAGGCTCGCCGTAGAGAGGTTTAGGTCTTTTGCCTTCAGTTTTGTATGTCATTTGGCCGCATTATCTTTGTTCATTGCGTGTCCTACCCCCTCGCTTACAGGACTTGGAGGGATTTCCGACAAATCAATATTGGTAAGACTTATAGAAACAAGTGAAATCAACACTCCCGACGACCCTTCGCCTGCCTCGGTCGATTCCCCTGCCTCGTTGGCCTCTCTGGCGCGAAGAGATCCGAAGCCTGAGGAAAAGACCAGGAAAGAGTCTAGGAAGGAGGAGTCGACGGACATCGAAGCGAAAGAAGTGCCCTCCAAACCCCGTACTGGATCTCGGCCCATCGAGGCGAAATCCGTGGATAGACCTGACCTTCCTCGTAAGAAGGTTCTTCCGGATCACTCCCTGGAACACGGCCCATTCAATGATTCAAAAAGCTTACAGGATTCCCCAGCTTCTACGCCGTCTGTAGCGAGTCCGGAAAGAAGAGGATCTTTCAAAGCGGGGAACGAGGCAGAGACTTATAAGGATCAGATACTCTCTGCCATACATGAGGCAGCCTACTACCCTAGGGAAGCTCTCAGGCGTATGGCCCATGGGAAGACCATGGTTTGGTTCACAATCAACAGAGATGGTTCCCTTGCCAACGTTGCCATTGTGGCACACGCGGACTCGAAAGTTCTGGACGAGGCCGCCCTGAAAATCGTGGAGAAGGCCTCTTCGCATTTTCCACCTGTGCCGGACTCACTGATGAAAGAGCAAGTAAGCTATCTCGTTCCCATTGTTTTCAAGAAAGGACTTTAGAAGTTTCTTTTGATCAAGTTCTTTAGAGCAGTGGAAAGCCTCAGATCAACTGAGAATGCTCGTTCGGAGACGCCCCGGACTTGGTTTGATCGGCGCATGGTATCGAGGACGGCAACACGATGCACGTACCGGATTACATGGGAGGAATTACATGTGTTGGACTCGCTCTTGTTTGCTGAGAGCTTTTCTGGTTTTCTTGGTGGGGCTTCTCATTGCACAGGGCGTCTATGCTGCCGGCTCTTCGTTTCCCGTCACGGTCACGGATACTGGTGGCAAAACAGCACATCTCAAAGACGTCCCCAAACGAGTGGTTTCACTGGTTCCCGGAGCCACGGAAACCTTTTTTGCGCTCGGAGCGGGTGACCTGATCGTCGGTCTTACCTATCACGATACCTATCCGAGAGAGGCGGCCACCAAAACAATAGTCGGAGGCTTTTTGGATCCATCCCCGGAACTTATCGAGAAACTCAAACCTGACGTGATTCTTCTCTCCTCACTGCACGACGAGATACGGCGAAGGTTTGCCGATTCCGAAATCCCATTGATTGAAGTCGATGCATGTGCCGTGGAAGATGGCTTCAAGATGATCGAACTTGTTGGAAAAATCACCAACAAGGAAGAAGAAGCGGCCGCGAAGATCGGTCAAATACGAAAGCAGCTTGATCTCGTTTCCCGCAAGGTCGCAAAGATTCCAGAAGCCAACCGCAAACGAGTCATGCGACTCATGGGATCGGATGTGATCATGACACCAGGTGAAGGCTCGTTTCAAAATGAACTTATCCGGTGTGCGGGCGGGATAGCTCCGTCGTTCGGAAAGCCGGGGGCTGTCGTGCCCGTGACCAGAGAAGAATGGGTGGAGTTTAACCCTCAGGTCATCTACTACTGTGGAAACGAATGGAGACTGTCGAAGAAGTTCTTCGACAAGCCCGGCTGGAAGGACGTAGACGCGGTCCGAAACAGGAATTATGCAGACTTTCCTTGCGATCTGACCTGCCGAGCGTCGATCAATATGGGGGATTTTGTTTCATGGTTGGCCAGTGTCATCTATGCGGACGAGCTGGCTGACGAAAAGGCGAAACTCAGCCTTGACCGGGCTCTGCAATCTCGTTCTCTCGTCATTGATCTTCCCTACGTGAAATCGGCTCAGGTAGTCGACGGCATTATGAATGATTTTCCGACTCAGACCGTCTTGATTGACTTCACCGAACCCATGAGTTGCCTCAACTCACTTGCGGGCAACCTCTCAGGGATTGCGGTGGTGGGAAATCACTATCTGTCGCCACCTCTTTGGACCACCCTGCATGGGCTCTCTATGGATGCCCTAAAACATAACGTCTGCATAATTACAGGACGGGATGACGCCTGCACGTCTTTTCTGTACACAGGAGCCAAAATAGACAATCTCTCAGTGCAGAAGATGCAGCATAGAGACATGATTGTCTACGCATTGGTAACCGCAGGAGTGGAGGCTAACGCGATCCGGGCGTCAGTAGATGAAGGAAGATTTTATGAGCCGGGAACTGTCAATGTTATTATACTCACCAATATGCAGCTTACTTCGCGAGCCCTGACAAGAGCCATCATCAGTGCCACGGAGGCAAAATCCGCGGCCCTTCAGGACCTCGACATTCGCAGCTCGTATTCTCCTGGCTACCAGGCGACCGGAACCGGGACGGACGAAGTGATGGTCGTAGAGGGACGTGGGAAAAAGGTGGAAAACGCAGGTGGGCACTCAAAACTGGGAGAGCTGATCGCTAAAGCAGTGTGCAGCGGAGTGAAGGAGAGTATAGCGCTTCAGAACGGTTTGCTAATCGGCCGAAGCATTTTTCAGCGGCTCACTGAACGACAGATTGACCTGCATGGATTGGTGACCGACTGCGGAAAGTTTTCCCGTGACGATGGCTCTCACATATACACTGATCTGGAAAAGCTGCTGCTGAACCCTTTCTATGCCGGTTTTCTGGAGTCGGCATTCGCCCTCAGCACGGCCTACGATAGCGGGCAGGTGCGTGATCTCGGTTCATTCCAGGAAATCTGCAAACACGAGTGCGAGGAAATCGCCGGCTGTAAGACGGACACGTGGATACGTTTCGTGCCTGATGATTTCGCGTCGAAGCCTATCTGTATGGCTTTTGATGCTCTTCTCAACGGTCTTTATCACAAGAAGAGGGAAGTAGTTGAAACTATGCCTGAAGTTGGCACATGTGGGAAATAGGTTATCCAGAATGAGAGGATTTGGAGTAGTTCACCTATGCTCCCACGAGAAGGTCTTGTTCTCAACGAGGACCCCGAAAGGCCTCACTTGGTTGCCGTGGCGCATCTGGGCACTTGTGGCTGTTTCTGCGATCCTTATCATGCTACCGGCTGCAGCAGAACCTGCCCCGAAGGTCTGTGTGGAGGACGATTTATCCCGCCAGGTATGCGTTCCCGCTTTTCCTAAGAGAGTTATTTCCCTTGCTCCGAGTCTCACTGAGATTGTGTTTGACCTGGGGGCGGGACATACGCTCGTCGGTAGGACTGCGCGATGCAACGAGCCGCCCGAGGCACTGAAGATCCAGGAAATCGGGGCATACATGAGCCCTGACCTGGAAAGGATAATAGCCTTGAGACCGGATCTCGTACTGTCCCCCGAAACCGGAATGCGAAAGGAAGTCGTTGACCGGTTGACTGAGCTTGGAATCCCCACGTTTGTAGACAACAGCAATACCCTGGACGACATCGTCCATTCGATAGACCGGCTTGGGACGATCCTTGGGAGGGAGTCCGACGCAAAAACTGTTGTCCGGCAATTTCAGCGACGACGGCAGGCCGTGCGGCAAAGAGTCGAACATGCCAGCAAGCCCCTGATCCTATTTGTAGTAGGTATAAGGCCCCTTGTCCTGGCGGGAGGAAGGTCCTTCATCGGGTCGTTGGTCCGTGAAGCCGGAGGAGTCAACGTTGCGGAAGAGGCCGCTGTTCCTCATCCCAAGTTTAGCATGGAAGAGGTGGCAAGACGTGATCCTGATATCATAATCGTCTTGAACAAAGAATGCCGGGATGACGAATGTTTCAATGAGTGGCAAAGACATCAAGATCTCAGTGCGGTGAGAAACAATCAAATATATGAACTTGATGCGGATTTGATTGCTCGCCCGTCCGCGAGAATCATGGATGCGCTGGAACAGTTGGCAGCTATATTTCACCCCAACATTTTCGGTAGTGGATTATCCGTTGGCGTCAATAGAATCAAATAGTTGCTCTAGCAGCCCTTCTCCTAATGAGTAAGAGATGTCGATGCGCGTGTCTACGCTTGCAAGAACGATTCTTATAAGCATGAGCCTGACAGGTGTTCTGCTTGTGGTGCTTCTAATTTCTCTACTGATGGGCACGACCGTCACAGAGGTGAAGACGCTATTGATGCAGAGTGCCCAAGGGATCGACGCTCAAAGGACATGGACGATCATTCTGTCTTACAGACTCCCAAGGACGCTTCTGGCTGCCATCGCGGGAGCCGGTTTGGCCTCCGCGGGGGTGGTGTTTCAAGGTGTGCTCAAAAACCCTTTGGCCGATCCCTACCTCATCGGCATTGCCGCAGGAGGGGCGCTGGGAGCCGTGGTGTCCATCACCGTGTTCGGCGAGAGATGGATTATCGGGACCTCCATGTGTGCGTTTCTCGGGAGCATTGCGGCTGTGGGTTTGGTGTATGGACTGGCCGTGGCCAGGCGAGGCAGGGGGCATGTCAACACTGTCATTCTGGCCGGTGTGATTGTCGGTTCGCTGATGAACGCAGTCATGCTTTTGATTCTGTCGCTTTCAGGCTCCCATGAAAAGCAGCGGATTCTTTTTTGGTTGATGGGAGACTTCAGTCTCGCCAGTTACCAGAAGGTACTGCTGGCGGTAATAGTCGTCGCAGCAGGGTGGACACTCACCTATCTCAACGCCAATCGCCTGAACCTCTTGATTGTCGGAGATGACACAGCCTCTCACCTTGGGCTCAATGTTTTCAGGACTCGGACCTTTTTCATGATCGTCGCGGCAATGATGACCGGAGCAATCGTGAGTGTTTCAGGGACAATCGGATTCGTTGGTCTGGTGGTTCCTCACGCGATGAGGCTGCTGTTCGGGCCGGACAACAGAGTGCTGCTTCCGGCTGCATTGCTTGGGGGAGCGGCCTTTCTCGCGGCCTCGGACTGTGTGGCCAGAGTTGTCGCGTATCCTGTGGAGCTGCCCGTGGGAGTCATCACAACGTTGTCGGGGGCGCCTTTCTTCCTGTATCTTCTTGTGAAAAAATGATGAGCGCCTGTGCTGAGAAACGCAGCTTAGAGAAGCAAAGATGAAAAATGCGCTTCTGGAATGCAGTGACGTCAGTTTTAGGTACGGTTCGAGAACAGTGCTCCATGGAATAAGCCTCAGTATCGGACAAGGTGACTTCGTCGGCGTAATAGGACCCAACGGTGCCGGGAAATCCACGCTCATAAAAGTCTTAAGCGGGGTGCTGCGTCCGTCTCAAGGGGTTGTCACCCTCAACGGCGTAGATATGAGGTCCCTTCCCCCAAGAAAAGTAGCCGCAGAACTTGCGGTAGTCCAGCAGGAAGAGACGCCCGACTTCAGTTTCACGGTAACGGAAGAGGTGATGATGGGAAGGGCGCCCCATCATGGGGGCCTGTATTTTGAGAGTCCTTCGGACCGGGCGATTGTGCAAGAGGCAATGGATAAGGCGAGAGTAACCCATTTGGCGGAGCGCAGGATAGAAACGCTATCCGGTGGTGAGCGCCAAAGGGTGAGAATTGCCAGGGCCCTTGCGCAACAGCCCAAGATCCTTCTCCTTGATGAGCCTACCAATCATTTGGATCTGTATGCGCAGATCTCACTGATCGAATTGATGCGTGACATCAATGAAGAAGGCATTGCAATTTTTGTGGTATCTCACGATATCAACTTTATGTGTGAATCATGCGCTCACCTGAAGATTCTCCATGAGAGAAAATTCTACTGCCAAGGTTCCCCTCGGGAGGTGATTACAGAAGAAAATTTGGCACACTCCTTTAATATAAAGGCGCTTGTCGATGTCAACCCCGTCACTGGAGCCCCGCGAATGACACCTCTGGCGCGTTTGGGCAGCACTCCTTGATCCTCCATTCCCAATCCCGTCCTTCGATCCGGCGTGGAAGTGGTGTTGGAAAGTATCACGTTTCATGGAGCAATGACCTCTCTTGTCTGGTCAAAGGCAATAGCCACCTGCTGCCCGTCACGACGCTGAAATCCGTCAAGCAAACTCATCCAACGATAAGAAAAGAGGGACGGGCCTTGCCGGCTCCGTCCCTGAGAGCAGGTCTGTCGCTCACAAAACCCCGGGGAAGGCGGCTTTCCCCGGGGTAAACCGCTTTTCTCGGCATGGGTCCCGGAATTCCATTTGATCTCAATAGCCCGGCAAAGGCAGTCCGATCGTACGGCCCACGGAGAACAAGCCTCCAATGGCAGCTCCTTGAGCTCGCTCCAGCCAACTCGCGCCGGTTAAGCAGCCTCCGTATGGCAGAGGGCCAGAAATTCGGTTGTTCGCGTTCAACCCTGCTTTCTCCATGTAAGAATTGTACGCGAGCCACTCCTGCAATTCGCACACGTTACCTGTTTTGATGTATCCAAGCTTTCTGATTTCGATCCTGGCGTGACAGTCGGGATCGGTCAGCTTGAACTCAATGAGGTCCTCGGGCAATACCAGGAAGAGTTCGCGGACAGGCACGGGCCCCGCCTCAATGACTCCTTGGTCCTTCAGGTCCCAGTAGCCCCGGAACGCGTAATGACGATAGGTGAAAAAGCGCCTTCGAAATGAAGCTTGATCCGCTCTAGTGTGGATCAAGCCCCAAATTCCGGGACATGTCGCCCGGAAACATACCCCATGAGGATGACCCAACAGTATGGGTTTGTCTGTGCAGGTGAGTTCTATACTGCATTCCGGCTGGGGTGATCCTTGGGATCCGCACTCCGGTGGCCCTAAAGGTTGAATAGCGCACTTCTGAAGAGGGGGACCGGCCTGTGTCGTCCCTGCAATTGCTAATAACAAGATAGCGGCAATCAAAGCCGGGAAAACGCGCGATGTTTTCAACTCAAATACCTCCTTGTGTAGCCAACAATTCGTATCAATTCCGGCGGGTTCCTAGAAGCCTCCCAGGTTACGGACTCTCGCTCCCCATCCGTACACGCTGTCCAAGCCAGCCTGCACGGACCCGTAAAGACGCCTTTGCATTCTGCTTAGATCCTCACGCGTCGGGACTTTCATACGGTCGAAATCCATATTGGCTTTTATTCCGGCATAATACGTGCGTCCCGCATTTGGGTACCAAGCGGCAGGAACACTTGTTCCCAACGGATCGAAGGCACTGGGGGCGGATTTAGTGCCGATAATGGCATACTGCCGATCAGAAAAGTTGTTGATTCCAAAATACAGGGTGGCTGCCTTGTCGAAGAAGCTCTGCGAAAATGCCAAATCTCCCCACTTTGCAGGTTCCAGAGGTTCGGCTATGTTGTACGGATCGTTGATCCGGTAACGGCTCCCCACATAATGATAGGTGATGAGACCTGAAAAGCCCCACTCCTTATTGTTGTATTCAAGCGACAGGTTGCCCATTTCGGCCGGATTCTGGTACAGCCACTTATCCTCAGTGGTTAGACCGTTGATGGGCGTCAGGTAAGCGAGGTAGTTGCTTCTGACAAGCACCTTTTGCCTGGTCCAGTTTCCTTTCACCGTCCAGGATGGGGTCAATCTTACAAGGCCTTCTAGTTCAACACCGGTATGGGAGACGTTTTGGACGTTCACGTTGCTTTGGTTCCCTGCTGCATCCAGCCCATATTCAATTTCATTATCCATATCCAATTCGAAGTACACTGCGTTTGCATAGATGTTGCGGTTGAACCAGTGCCGTATTCCCACTTCCTTCAAAGTCCCTTCTTCGGGATCGAGAAGCCAGAAGGGGGGAGTTGGGAGCGCTCCGTATACCCCCAGATTGACCATGTCGTAAAACTCCGGGAATCGATACGTCCTTGAGTGCTTGTAGTACAGACTAGAGCCTAGCTCCTTGTCGTAGACGAGCCCTACGGCCCACTGAGAAGCGCTCTTCTTGCGGTCTAGTCTCATGCCGAGCGTGACAACATACGGTCCCCCCCCCACTGGCACAGAGTTGGCATAGAGGTCTGGGAGGTCGTAGTTTTCGATCCGGTAACCGAGGTCCACATAGAGTCGGTCCCAAAATCTCGTCTGGTTCATCACGTAATAGCTCAAGGATTCCCTGTAGCCTGACTGCAGAGCCTGGTGCACAACGGCGTTGCTGACGAACCCTGGAAAGACCGTTTGAACGATCTGCCTGGATTCTCTCCCGAATTTGCCATCCCAAAGATCGGACCCCAGGGTGAGTTCATTTGTCACCACGGAGAATTTGTCGGTCCTAAAGTATTTCAACGAGAGGCCCTGATCAATCCACCGCTGGTCCGAGAGCCCGAACCAGCTTATTCCGGTTGTCCTCTGATCTTGCCGTCTGTAGCTGTGGATTGCTTCGAAGGTACCCAGTCGATCGCCACTATAGAGAAGGCGTCCGATGGTGACGGCGTCCCACAGCTCAGTCGGACCATCCCATACCGGTGACAGGAGTATTCCGAAACCGTAATCGAATATTGCCACATCACGGGTGTCCCTTGTTCCCCATTGAGGCTCCTGCACGTAGGTGGCATTGCCGTTCCGACGATCCGACACCAATTGAGAAATCTCGAATGTGAGATTTGGGGTGATCTTCCAGTTGATGCTGCCCTGAACGTTGTACAGAGCCCATGGCCCTGGTCGGGGGACTAATTCTTGGTCCAAGCCGTTTCCTTGATAGAGCCTAAACCCCTCGGAAAAAAACCTTCCCGCGAAAATGCCGGCTGCCACGGGACCCTTCACCATGTTACATGCGGCCCACTCCCTGTCGGTGTGCCAGGAGCCCATCTCGGCTCCCCAAAAGGTCCCGGGATTTTGGCGAGGTCTTTTGGGTATGATGTTAACGGTTCCCCCTATCGCCTTATGGCCGAACTGAATAGTGCCGTCACCCCTGAGTATCTCGATGCGATCGATCAACTCAGGAAACAAGGACATCCAATTGGCGCCGCCCAGAGCGTCGTTCAGGGTCCGACCGTCGTAGAGCAGCAAAACTCTGCTGGCTGTACCGTTGGAAAAGCCTCTCAATACGACCTCAGAGTCGAACGGTGTCGCGGAATAGCCAGATGTGTAGACCCCAGGCTGTCCTTGAATCATGTCAGGGACCCCCGTGTACCCCAAGGACTCTATGCCTCGGTTT
>JBKQRG010000312.1:0-7628 GCA_052144015.1 Desulfomonilaceae bacterium | reverse complement strand
CGTCCTTCAACATGACCCGAAAATACTCAACATTCCAGCAAAACAGGGGAAAGTGGGGGAAAGGCAAAAAGGCGGTTACAAATCCACTATGTTGATCCCATAAGAGCTATTCCTTCCTCTGCATTCGCCCGTAAATTCGATCCTCAGAGTGGGAAGCTGGTTTACAAGCGCATAGCTAAGGCGACGACCAGGAGCTTTCAATTGGTATGGATGGTTTATGCCTATCCTATTTGTGATACGGAATCATTTGCCCATGTGACTGCTAAAGAAGGGTAGCGCTTAAGTAGCTGCGCACCTAACACGCAGGAAAAAGAAGGTCGCGTATTTCGCGTCTCAGGACCGTGGATGCCGGCCCATGGTGCGAATTTCATGGTGATCCTCAAACAAACGCGCATTGGCACATCCCTAATGCTTTATCCGTGATTGCGAACATTTCATCCAGGATACCGACTGGAAACCGTGGGGTGGATGGGCTGCGGTGACTTTCTTCGGCGCGCGAAACTGAGCGGATTGAACAAAAGAAAGTGGACAAATGGGGGGTAGTGAACTATCCTCGGTCTCGCCGTTCCATATTGGTGACTGACGCTCCATATATTGGAACGCGGTTGGCAAAGTCGCCCTAGGGAACAAGCTTGCGGAAGCTGACTCCCCTGGGGAAGTCACGGTGCCCTATTCATGCCATGGCCAAGCCCAAGAGCGCAGGGTTGCACGACCTTGCAGTAAAAACAGAATTCCCACCTTCCACGGTGCACCGTCCTCTGGCGGTTCTGACGGGCGCACGTTACCTCGCCCAGGATCCTGGATCCATGAAGTATCGGCTGTCATTGAAATCCTTGGAATCGCAGACGATGGAGGAGGGAGACCTTGACAACACTACTGCTGCCTATCCGCGTGTGGCGACTGTAATGGAGGCCGGCTCCGAAACGGTGGTCCAGCTTTTTTAGATGAGGCGGAAATAAGGTGGACTCGACGCTAGCGTGTGTGCTCCCCGACAAGGGCGGTGCAAAGGCTGTTCTCGAATATCTGGTTCAGAAGTGAAGATAAATGGAAGGAATATGGAACAATGAGCTCTACACCAAACGAGAAGGCTATGTTCCGGGAGATCGAGGAGATGATCGAGGGGGACGTCCTGTATGACGATCTCAGCCGCACGCTTTACAGCAGCGGGGCCTGTCTCTATCGGGTGAAGCCGCTGGCCATAGTGCAGCCCAAGAACAAGAGCGATGTCGTCAAGGTGGTTCGCTACGCGAGTCGGCGGCAAATTTCCCTTACTGCCAGGGGCGCCGGAACCAGCCGGGTCGGTAACGAACTGGGCGAGGGGATCGTCCTAGACTTTTCCCGATACATGTCCCGCGTGCTAGAGATAAATCCCGCGGAGAAGTGGGCCCGCGTGGAGCCTGGTATCGTGCAGGGGGCACTGAACAAGGCCATCAAATCCCACAAGCTCTTTTTTTCGGTTGACCCTTCCACCAAGGATCACTGCACGATCGGCGGCATGATCGCCAACAATTCCAGTGGTCCCCACGCCGTGAAGTATGGAGCGACCCGTGACAATGTACTGTCCCTTGAAGCTGTCCTGGCGAGTGGCGAGGTGCTCACCACCGGCCCGGTTCCCGCAGGAAAGCTCACAGGCGATCCCGGCCGGATCTGTGAGGGAATTTCCGAGATCCTCCACCGTTACGACGGGCCTCTCCGGGAAGAGAAACCCTTCACGGTAAAGAACTCCTCGGGCTACGACTTGTGGAGGATCCGGACAGATGAGGAGCTGGACTTGACCTCGCTGTTCGTAGGCTCCGAGGGGACCCTCGGCCTTATCACTGAAGCGAAAGTCAGCCTCTGGCCTCTACCGGGGAAGACGTTGGGAGGCTTGGTATACTTTGACAACTTGGAGAAGGTGGGGCCTGCCACGCTTAAGATACTCGAATCTTCCCCTACCATGCTGGAGATCATCGAGCGACGGATCCTGGACCTCGCTCGACAGCAGAAGACTGAACTCCGGCCATACCTTCCCGAAGGCATCGAGGCTATGCTCTTTATCGAATTCGAAGGAGGAAGCGAGGAGGAACTTCGTGAGCGGTTCGCCCATGTTGAGAAAGCTCTGCACGACGACAAGCTGGCCGTGGAGATGAAGGTCGCCAAGGACCGGACAGACATGACTATGCTGGAAAAAGTCCGGGCCATCTCGGGACCGATCCTCAATAAGACCAAGGGGCCCAAGAGGCCAGTGGCTTTTATCGAGGACGCAGCGGTGCATCCTAGCCGCTTGCCGCAATACATTCAGGGTCTCAGGGAGATCTTTGGGCGGCACGAGGTGGAAGCCGGAATTTACGGTCATGCGGGGGACGGGAACATGCACTTGATGGTTTTCCTCGACCTGAGACAGGAAGAGGAGGTGAGAAAGATGATCTCGCTTGCCGACGCCACCTACGACCTCGTTCTTTCACTACAAGGGACTATCAGCGGCGAGCACGGGGACGGCCGGTTGCGAACCTACTACACGAGGCGGCAGTACCCCAAACTGTACGCGGCCTTTGTTGAAATCAAGCAGCTTTTTGACCCTGATAATATTCTCAACCCTGGCTCCATCGTGGGCGGAGAGCAGAACCCCCTGGGCCTTGATCTGAAGTTCAAAAAGGGAAGGGATACCGGCGCTGAAGTACTGGCCCGCGACTCGGTTAAGGAGGCGGTCGAGGCCTGCTCGGGCTGCGGCAAATGTAGGACTTACTGCCCGGTGGCAAAGGAGGTGAACGAAGAGTGGGTCATGGCGAGAGCCAAGGCGACCCTGGTGCGGGAGTATCTTGCCGGCACGCTGGATGAGGCGGTCCCTGAGTCTCCGCGGTTCAGGGAGGTTCTGGATGCCTGCGTGAACTGCAAGCGTTGTCTGACGGAATGTCCGTCGGGCTCTGATATCCCATGGGTCGCTGTTAGCGGCCGGGCCCTGGCCGTGCAGAGAAAGGGGGAAGCCTTTTCCCAAAAGATCCTGGCCAACACCCGATTTCTCTGTGAAGCCGGTAGCGCCTTGGCTCCACTCGTGAACCTGAGCGGCGATATTGCTCCCTTACGGTGGGGGTTGGAGGCCGTGACAGGCATTGATCGAAGAAGATACCTGCCAAAATTCCACAGGAAGACTCTGCGGAAGTGGATAAAGAGCCACCCCAGGCCCACTGGAAATAAGTGCGTCGCCTACTTCTTGAGTTGCTACTCGAATTTCAACGATCCGAAAGGGGACGGACTCGCCACTGTGGAGGTGCTGGAGCGGAACGGCTTCGAGGTGTTGCTACCTGATTTTCGCTGCTGCGCCATCGCTCGCCTCAGCTCTGGAGCCATAGACCGGATCGAGGGAGACATCCGTTTCAACCTTCGTATTTTGTCGCAACTAGCCGAAGAGGGGGTTCCGGTTGTTTTCAGCGAGCCAAGCTGCGCCCTGGCCGTGAAGATGGAGTACCCCAAGTTACTGAATTCGGAAGAGACGCTACGTGCTGTCAGAAACTGTCACGATATCCACGAGTTCCTCACGAAGTCCCATCAGCAGGGTGAGCTGAACCTGGAGTTCGGAAGGATCGACATGAAGGTGGGATACCATAACCCATGTCATCTGAAGGCTCTGGGCATTACCAAAGAGCCGGCAGAGCTGCTCCGGCTGATTCCCGGGGTACACGTCCAGGTCTTCTCCGACCAGTGCTGCGGCATTGCAGGGACCTTCGGCTTGAAAAAGAAAAATTACGAGCTCTCCATGACGATCGGGAAAAAGCTCTTTAACGAGATCGCCGCGTCGGATGTGCAGGAGATCGCTACGAGCTGCGGAGCGTGCAAGATGCAGATTTACCAGGGGACGAAAAGGGAGGCGGTCACACCGGTCTCTCTGCTGGCCCTGGCTTACAAGGCCAAAACGCAGTTTGCCGAAAGCGTCGTAATTTAGACTTTGTCCACGGCACTGCCTTTGCTGCCAAAGATGTCCGCCAAGACAAAAGAGGCAATTGCTTGGGTCATTAGGCGGAGGGCATATCCTAATCTTATCCACCCCGCTGTCGAGCGTCGTCGATATCGGCGCCGGCTTTCAGGGTGGGAGGCGACATCTTTGCCTCTAGATATCTAAGGAGCCGTCAGATGACTGATCAACGGCCCCACGACTCTCAAGATGCGCTCCGGGTTAGATAATTTCGGATAAGAATCACGCTTCATGCTAACGTTCATTGGAGGAAACATGCTTTATCACAATTCACACCCATCGGGACGACACTTCCTGCAAATTCCCGGACCCACTAACGTGCCTGATCGCGTGCTCCGGGCCATGGATTTTCCCACGATCAATCATCGCGGCCCTGAATTTCAGGTATTGGGCAAAAAGGTGCTCACTGATATCAAGAGAATATTTCAAACCCAATCGCACGTTATCATCTACCCTGCCTCCGGTACCGGCGCTTGGGAAGCCTCTTTAGTCAACACACTTTCCCCCGGAGACCATGTCCTCATGTATGAGACGGGCCATTTTGCGATATTGTGGAAGAAGATGGCCGATAGATTGTCCTTGAAGACGGAATTTATCCCAGGCGATTGGCATCGAGGCGTCGATGCTGCAAAAATCGAGGCACGGCTCACTGAAGATTCTGCTCACGAAATCAAAGCGGTCTGTGTCCTACACAATGAAACATCGACCGGCGTAACCTCCAATATTCCCGCGGTGCGTCGCTCCATTGATAACGCCAAGCACCCCGCCTTATTGATTGTGGATACGATCTCGTCGCTGGCATCCATCGATTATCGCCACGACGAATGGGGCGTCGATGTCACCGTCGGTGGTTCTCAAAAAGGCCTGATGCTTCCCCCCGGCATGTCATTCAACGCGATTTCAGCAAAGGCCATTGCGGCGTCCCAAAATGCGAAGTTGCCGCGATCTTTCTGGTCCTGGAACGAAATTCTGGAAGCCAACAAGAAAGCATTCTGGCCCTACACTCCCCCCACCAATTTGATCTATGGCTTATCGGAAGCCTGCGACATGCTGCTTGAGGAAGGACTTGAGAATGTTTTCAAGCGCCATCAGCGTCTTGCGGAAGCGACGCGCCAGGCAGCGCGTGCATGGGGTATGGAGCTTGTGTGTCAGAACCCGGCTGAGTACAGCCACTCAGTGACTGCAGTTGTGATGCCGAAAGATAAGGCCGGTCAATTCTACAACGCCGATGAATTACGCAAGATCATTCTCCGCAATTTCAACATGTCGCTGGGCACAGGCCTTTCCAAGCTGGCTGGCTGGGTCTTCCGTATCGGCCATCTGGGAGACTTTAATGACCTTGCCCTCATAGGCACTCTTGCCGGTGTTGAAATGGGTTTTGAACTGGCCGGCGTTCCGTATGTCAAGGGAGGCGTGCAGGCAGCCATGTCCTATCTTTCGGCCACGGCGCCCGATTGGCTCAACGGGGAAGGGATAAGCTAGATAAGTTGGTCCTTGCAGCAAGATAAAACAACAAGGAGGCAACATGCAATCTCAAGAAGCTGAGGCACCGGCCCGCATGCGACTTACCCGGGCGACGAATCATGTTCTGTTGTTGTTGTGTGCCATGTACCTTATTACTTACATAGATCGCGTCAATGTCAGCACAGCAGCAGAAGCATTCGGTTTAGAATTCGGATTAAGCAAAACGCAGCTTGGATTCGTGTTCTCTGCTTTTGCATATCCCTATCTCGTGTTTCAAATCATTGGCGGATGGCTGGGCGACAGATTTGGTCCGCGCAAGACACTAACGATTTGCGCAACCATCTGGGCCGGTTCCACAATATTGACGGGTCTCGTGGGCGGATTTGCATCTCTGATTGCAGCTCGCGTCTTGTTAGGGCTTGGTGAGGGAGCGACATTCCCCACCTCGACCCGCGCTATGTCCATCTGGACGAGTCCGGCCAAGCGGGCCTTTGCTCAAGGCATCACCCATGCGTTTGCTCGCGTCGGCAATGCCGTCACGCCTCCACTGGTTGTTTGGCTCATCGCCGTAACGAGCTGGCGGGGCTCCTTCGTCCTGCTTGGCATTGTTAGCCTCATTTGGGTCATTTGGTGGGCATGGTACTTCCGCGACAATCCCGCGGAGCATCCGAAAATAACTCAGCAAGAATTGAATGAGCTCCCTGCCTATGGGCAAGCCCAAGCAAAACCAAGAATCCCTTGGGGGCCGCTGTTCAAGCGCATGGTGCCGGTGATCGTGGTCTATTTCTGCTACGGCTGGACATTGTGGCTCTTTTTGAGCTGGATTCCACAGTATTTCCTGCACAGCTACGGGTTGAATATCAAGAAAATGGCCATTTTTTCGGCCGGCGTCTTTTCGGCCGGCGTGTTTGGCGACTACTTCGGTGGCATAGTTTCAGACTGGCTCTTGCATAAGACAGGCAATCTCAATATTGCACGCCGCAATATGGTTACTGTTTGCATGTTCTGCACTCTGTTGTCGCTGATTCCGCTCTTCTTCTACCGCGATGCCGTTTTAGCGGCCGTATGCTTGAGCTTGGGTTTTTTCTTCGCGGAACTTTGCATCGGACCGATGTGGTCGATCCCAATGGATATCGCCCCGAGATTTTCAGGTACTGCAAGCGGAATGATGAATACCGGCTCAGCCGCAGCAGCAATTATAAGTCCGGTCGTCGCGGGTTTCATCATCGACAAAACCGGGAACTGGGAATTGCCCTTTATCGGTTCAATGGTACTTATGTTCTTGGGCTGTATCCTAGCGTTTAGAATGCGGCCGGAAGAGAAATTCCACACTGATTAACGTATTGACGCTTTGAGGACTAAAGAATGAAGACCGTGTACTGGATTCTGTTGCCTATCATGGGCACCGTATCTCAGGTAGCCTTCGCCGCCGAGAATGTGAAGCTGAGCGGAGCGGCCAGCGTCGTTGAAAGTCTGGTGGAGCCCCACAAGAATGCGGTGGAGAAGGCTACCGGCTATCAGTTGATCGTTGACAAGAGTAATGCGGGGAAAGGGCTGATAAACCTGATCAACGGTAAATGTGACGCAGCCATGACCTCGGCTTCGTTAGAGGCCACCACGCAGGCCGCGAAATCCGGCGGACTTGACCGGGCTTTACCGGAACTGCAAATGCACGTTATCAAGAAATCCGAGGTGGTCTTCATTGTGCACCCTACCAACAGCGTGAAAAGCCTCTCATGGGAACAGATCAGGGACATTCACACCGGCCTGATTGCCAACTGGAGGGAAGTGGGGGGCAAGGACCTTCACATCACCGTCTATACCGACGCCGAGGCCAGCGCCACCCGCGGCCTAATCAAGCAGGTCGTCATGGGGGGTAGCGAGTATGCGGCCGCGGTCAAGGCAGTTGATTTCGTGAAAGAAGTGAATGATCGTGTAGCGCAGGATGAAAGCGCCATTGGCGGGCTCGGGCTGGGTTTTGTGGAACCCGGCAAGGTGAGCGTCGTCCTAACCAACAAGGTCGAAAGGCCCCTGGGCTTCATCACGATTGGTGCGCCGTCGAAAAGGGTCCAGAAGGTTATAGATGCCTTTAGACGGATCTTTGACGAGAAGTTGGTGGAGAATGTTCGGATAACATATTGTTTTAGTTTAACAATAACATTGATTGGTATCAAGCGGCTTCTGCCGACAATTTGTGGGAGGTCTTGTTTTTCGG
>JBKQRG010000311.1:0-32095 GCA_052144015.1 Desulfomonilaceae bacterium | reverse complement strand
GCATGCCGGAGAATAAAATCTCCGTCATTTTCTTCAAACAGTCTGATAATTGTCGAGATTCATTGAGGGACCAGACGACCGTCGTCCCGAAAAGCGCCTGCTGAAAATGGCGTGCCAATTCAACCGGACTGAAATCGCTTCGAATTTCACCTTTTCTTTGTCTAGCCGCCATCAGTTCAGCCAGCATTAAACGATCCGCTCGAAAATCATCCGCCATTTTGTGGCGCATTGACTCGCTTGACAAAGTCGGTACCAGCACGCTTTGAACCAGCACAGGAGACCGTGCAAAATCTTCCGTAACAGTCAACGCAAGCCGGTACATCACACTCTCCAGCGGCTCCGTAGATTGAATCGCTTGCGAAACGAATTCCCTGATTTTTCCCATCTGCAACTGGCAGATGTATGCCAAAATGTGTTCTTTGCTGGGGAAGTAATTAAAGAAGGTTCCCTTACCTACATCAGCCGCTTCCGTAATATCTTCTATAGTCGTGGCCGAAACCCCACGCTCAGAGAAAAGATGTAACGCGTGACGTACAATCCTCTCTCGTGTTTCCGCTCTATGACGTTCTCGTCTGCCGGTCGGTCTGTCGGCCAGTTTTGCTTGCACGGTCAATTTGTCACATCCTTCACAAGTCTGCGACCGATGGTCTAACATGACTTTAAGTCACGTACATGGGTCGGGCAAGAGCGCCGTGAGTCTCCGCCGGTCAATTTTTTTGCGGCGTAAGTGCAACATTTCACTAGTTTCCGCGAATGAATTAGTAAAGCCGGCATTCCGGCACGAGAAGATGACCCATTTACTATCGGAGGCGAATAATGAAGTACAGACATCTCTTTTTTTCGCTGACCTTTGTATCGATTGGACTCGTATTCCCCTGGTTCACAGAAATCAGCCGCGCGGAAATCCCCGGACAGGGCACTCTCACGATCGTCGAACCTGACGGTAAACCAGGCGCCGGTTGCCCGCTGGAGCACACGTCAGTGAAAGCGGAGGTCTCGGGGTTTATCTCCCGGGTATCGGTCGTTCAGAGATTTCATAATCCCGGCCAACAAAAAATCGAAGCGATCTACACGTTTCCGCTGCCGAATGACGCTGCTGTGAACGAAATGCTGATGCGGGTCGGTGACCGTCTTGTTCGCGGTGAAATCAAGAAAAGGGAAGAAGCAAGGCAGATCTATCAACAAGCGAAGGACCGCGGGCACGTCGCATCACTTCTCGACCAGGAGAGGCCGAACATATTTACGCAATCGGTGGCAAATATTATGCCGGGTGAGAAAGTGGAAATTACGATCAAGTATGTTGAAATGCTTCCGTACAATGATGGTTCGTTCAAGTTCGTCTTTCCGATGGTTGTGGGTCCCAGATTCATTCCCGGCCAAGCGACGGGAAAAGAAGGAGCAGGATGGGCACCTGATACTAACCAAGTGCCCGATGCCGGCAAAATTACCCCGCCGGTTACTGCAGAAGGAACCAGGGCAGGTCATGATATCGACGTGACCGTGTCTATAGACGCCGGGGTCCCAATTGAAGACGTTAAATCCAAGCTGCATGAAATTGCGACCCAACGCGAGGGCAATAACCGAGCGACAGTCACGTTGAAAAATCAAAAAGAAATCCCCAATCGAGACTTTGTGCTGGAATATCTGGTAGCCGGCGATCAGATTCAATCCGGGTTTTTGGCACATAAAGAGGACAAGGAAGGACATGTGGCGCTAATCATGATTCCTCCCAAGAGAGTTAAGCCTGAGCAGATATCTCCCAAGGAGATGATATTCGTCATTGACCGCTCGGGATCGCAACACGGAAAACCTTTGGATAAAGCAAAAGAGACAATGAAGTACGTGATAGACAACATGAATCCTGACGACACATTTAATGTTATTGACTTCGCTAATACTGCAAGAATGCTGTTTTCCGAGCCCAAGAAAAACAGCCCTGAAACTCGCGCCAAGGCGATCAAATATATTTATGCTCTTGAAGCTGATGGGGGTACCTGGATGGGTCCGGCGGTTGAGAAAGTTTGTCAAATTCCACCGCCTGAAAACAGGCTGAGAATAGTGACCTTCATGACCGACGGATACGTGGGGAACGATTTTGAAATCATATCTCTTGTACAAAAACTTCGCGGCAAAAGCCGCTGGTTTCCATTCGGAGCAGGTAATGGAGTCAACAGATTTCTCCTGGATAACATGGCGCGAGTTGGTGGAGGAGAAGTTGATTACGTACTACTCAATAGACCGGGCGAGGAGGTGGCCAAGAAATTCTATAAGAGAATTGCTGCTCCGGTGCTGACCGATATTTCACTCGCGATGGAAGGGATCTCCCTTGAAGAAGTATTCCCTGGAGTAGTTTCGGATCTGTGGGACAGCAAGCCTATTATTTTCAAGGCAAAATATTCCAAAACAGGTAAGGGAAGCATAACTATTAAAGGCTTCGGCGCAGGCAAGCCATACGAGCAGAAATTGGAAGTTAATCTGCCGGAACGCGAATCTGCCAATTTGTCACTTGCATCCTTGTGGGCACGGGCAAAAGTGGATGATCTCATGGATCAAGACCTGATGGGCGTTCAACGTGGAAAGGTCAAGGA
Organism: Desulfomonilaceae bacterium; assembly: GCA_052144015.1. Taxonomy (GTDB): domain Bacteria; phylum Desulfobacterota; class Desulfomonilia; order Desulfomonilales; family Desulfomonilaceae; genus DATJPW01. Next base: position 29,507 of record JBKQRG010000311.1, on the reverse strand, counting down.
CGAGCTTCGTGAGGAAATTATCCGAGTAGCCCTGGAACACAGAATCATGACCCAGTTCACCAGCTTTGTCGCTGTTGAGGAAACTGTGGTCACGGTGGGCGGTAAACCGACCACCGTTGCCGTTCCGGTCGAAATGCCGGACGGAGTCAGCAGAGAGCGTGTATTTGGCGACGCCACAGGGACATTAGCCCTACAATCCTCAAGAGTTCTCGGTTCCCCTCAACAGAGAGTTCCAGCCTCTATGCCGGCATCCGGAATAGCAATGAGACATTCGGAGCCTCGGAAGGAACGTGGCGGAATAGATTTTCTGAAACGGGCAAAACAGAGTGCTTCTCCAAATGAGGTGGTCCTTTCAAAAGCTGAACAAGATCGTCGGGTCGACTCGGTGGACAAGGAGGAGTTGAAAATCGCGGCTGTCGAAAGCAAGCTGGCGCGGGAACTCCGCGCGCTCGTGCAACGCAAGGATCGGCCAAAAAATTTGACTGAAGGTAAGGTCGTGGTCAAAGACGGGAAAATAGTGGTCCAGGTGTGGCTGACGAGGGCGACCGATGATATTTTAAAGAAGTTGAAAGAAGCGGGCCTGGAGGTATCGTTTACAGCGACTACCGGAAAAATGGTCCTCGGTGTGGTGGATGTTGATAGATTATCAAGGTTAGTTGAAATCAGTGAAGTCCGGCTTGTGGAACCGGCTCCCGCAGGTTAGCATGCTGACTCGTTGCCCGGCGAGCGGGGTCATTTATCATGTCCCGCGTTTCACGGGAAAGCAATCCCCAAAGCGAGATTGCTTCGCTCCGCTCGCAATGACACCTCTAACCCCCCAAATTATGCCCCGGCTGTGGATTTGTCATTGCGAGGCCGTCAGGCCGTGGCAATCTCCGAAGCAGCGAGATTGCTTCGCTCCGCTCGCAATGACATGCTTTGGCCGCCTGTAACTGAAGGGTTCCGGCTCTTAAACTTTTGAATTTGAAAGAATGGCTGGTTCAACGTACAATAAGATTTGACCAATCCAATTAACCAAAGGAGCTGAATTGGCAGTTGCCGAGCATGGGCTTGATTCCTTAATCCAGCGCTGCAATCGAGGCGATAAGCAGGCTTGGGAGGAATTTTACACCACCTACTTCGGATTGGTTTCATCAGTTGCAAAAAGATATTCATCGCAGGCCAATGATGCGGAGGATATTATTCAGGAAGTTTTCGTAAACCTTTTCAAAGCATTGAAACAATACGATTCGGGTCGACCTATTGAGACTTACATCCTGGAAATAGCGCGGCGAGTCAGGATCGGCCGTTATAGAAAAGCATCTGCTGCGAAGCGAGCAGGAAACCCTGTGTCCGTGGATCTTTGGGGCAGTGATTCGGAGAGAGGATTCATTGCAGTGGCGTCTGCGGATGAAAATCAGGAAGATTCATTGATTAGGGCGCAGGAGAAAAGTCTGTTAAGAAAAGCCTTGAATGGCATTTCGCAAAATTGTCGGGATCTCCTGGCGTTACGATATGATCAAGCTCTTTCATATAAGCAAATAGCGGATATGCTCAAGGTAAAAGAGGTGACGCTTCGTTCACAATTGCAGCGATGCTTGGCTTCACTTTCCAAAAGTTACTCAAAACTGGCGCTCTTGGGAGGTGGGTGACCGGTGAGTGACGAAGAAAAGAAATGCCCCGAAAAATGGAATCAGACTCAGCTCCTTGCCTATATAGAAGGAGACATGGACAACAGCGCCCGCTGGGAATTGGAAACTCACCTTAAGAATTGCGAAATTTGTGCGTCTGAACTCGAATCCTTACAAAAAATGGATATTCTCCTAAAGCATAATTCCGATGTTTTTCATCCTGACGAGCAGCAGCTTTACCAATATGTGACAGGGGACGAAGATCCGGACGGCAAAATCGCATTGCATTTAAAGGGATGCGAGAGTTGCCGGGAAGATGTGGCGCTGCTTAGGGAGATTATTGATGCTCGATCTGAGGCTTCAACCGAAATTCCGGCAATACCGCAAAGCCTATTGCGCAAGATCGGTCAACTGCATCCGGCTGCGGCGCCGCAAGGCAAACTGAAAAGTCTTTATCTGACAGCCTCGGAATTCATCTCTGCGCCTTTAAGAATGCCTAGCCTGGCACTGGGAACCGCAGCGGCGGTCATAGTGCTGGTTATTATATCGGTTCCCCTATGGCAGAGTTATCACAAGGCCCCGCGTCCTGATTCAGGTCCCGCTATCCAGGAGTCACCAGCGCAGAAACCAGGTGAAGCGGTCTCGCATGAGGTAGATCGATCCCGTCAGAATTTGGACAAAGATAATTCAATCGAAAGCTTGAAGAAATCCAGAGCCGAACGCGACGACAGAAACGGAGTCCCATCCTCGCCTGCACCTGCAATGAGATATGCACCAGAGCGGAAGCTCGAGAAACTCCAAGATGGGGAGCAGGGGCACATCACCCCAACCCCGGAAACCGAGCCTGCGCAGATTCCGCCTTCAGTGAGAACAAAAGAGAAATCTCGTTCTCCCGCGGCGGGAATAGCGGTTCGCCCGGAAAAGGAGTCGCCGAGCCCTAGAGCATCCAAACCACAGATGCCGGCATCTCCTATGAAGAAGCAAGGGGCCACGCAGCAACACGCTACGGTTGACCGGATGAGACCGGCGGCACAGGCGCCATCCGCTAGTGTCTCCGATCCTCGTATCCCTGTCCACATTCAAGTCGTAGATTCGGACGGAAAGAGTATTCCCGGTTTAAGGTTCCAGTTTCCGGCGAACTTGTGGAGTCGTTATCGCTTCGAGGAAGATACTGCAAAGGAAACGGCCGATCTTATCCTGATTCGGGTAATAAAGCGGGATGGATCTTTCGACTTATCAGCAGACCTCTTCAAGACGGGTTCAGCCGGTGCAAGCCGGACCCTACAAGCATCCGGCGTCGGTGAGCCGGACTTGCAGAATAAGATAGCTTCCCTCATATCTTCTTTGCTGGAAAGGGATTGAGCTGCCCGGTTATCCAAACATCTTTTCCGGCACAAAGTCGGTCCCGCGGACTTCTTTCATCGAAATAGCATCGGAAGGGCATGTAACCTGACAAAGCCCACAACCTAAACACTTTTCTTGCTTAACTGCGGCAGGTTCAAGACCTTCCTGATTAATCGCGCCAAAGTAACATCGGTCAGTGCACATTCCGCATGCGGTGCACGCTTCCGGATCCACCTCGGCAGCGAAACGACTCGGCTCGATAACAGAGATTCCATGTTTAATGAGAACGGGCATAGTCTGACAACAACATGGGCAGCAATTACAGATGAAGTGATCCACATTTTGTTTGTTGACCACCACGTGAATAAGGCCGTCTTCTTCAGCTTGCCTCATAATATCAAGAGCTTCTTCTTTACTGATCTGTCGGCCGGAACCTCGATCCACGGTATAATCCGCAGCTTTGTTGACCTGAATACAGGCTTCCATTGTCTTGTCACATTTGCCGGCAATGAGGCGACAAGTGCATTTTGTGACTGCCAGATTTCGGGATGTATCGATAATCTCCTTCACATCCTCAAATGCTAATACGTGGCTTGTGGCAGGTACTGTTACGCCAACAGGAATGACTCTGGTAAAAGGGCGAGATGAAGCCTGACTGACCATCTTGGCAATATCGTACCATTCATGTTCCATGAATTCGTTCCAGAGATCCAAGTATTCCTGCGGTGCTTCAGGCCAAAGAATACTGGCGTCATGAAATTGGACCAGGTCACGGCACATGCGGTAGGTTGGGGGATCGGTTCTGGCGGACGAAAAGACCAGACCTTTTACGAAGAGGGTGCGCATCATCGCTGCGATTTCGTCTTCCGGTCGTCCCAGCTTTTGGGCCATTTGGGTTACGGTTCCGGGAAGAGCCAATAGCAATTGAGCTTCTTCGTGATTGGCTATAATCTCAAATAATCGAGGGACTCTTGGTGATTGGCCGAGCCCGATTCGCGCGGCCAATTCAAAATATTCAGCATCCATCGAGCATCTCCTAAAGGATCTGTTAATTGTAGTGATTGTCGATGCTACCTACTGCTCATATTACATGAGAGTGATGGAACCGGCAAGGCATGTCGAGATGAGTTATAGACTGATATTGTCTCCAGTAATAGCTATCAGCTTATGATGTAGAGTCTGTCTATCCCCTACCCGGGATTCTCGGGCCAGCTTTGGGGATTCATTAATTGGGAATTCTCGGGCGGCTTCGACTATTTGCTTCTGTTCGTCAGTCAATGAGTAATCCATGGTGTGCCTCCGGAGCCGGAGCGTGTACGTGAGCATACTGACCGCTCGGTATCCTCCATTTCAACGGTTTTTTTGTGAATCAAGAATTGAAGTGCTGAGTAACCCTTCAATTACACGGGGCCAGAGAATGTCATTGCAAGCGAAGCGGAGCAATCTGCCAAAGCTTCGGAGATTGCCACGGCCTAACGGCCTCGCAATGACAATCCACGTCACTCCTAACTGAGAGGTTACAGTGTTCATACTAAGAAATTGCTTGACAGCAGCCCCGTCTATTCTTAGGATCGCGCATACCAAACGGTTAGTATCGAAACGCTCGAAAATTATGAAAAGATCTGAAGAAACAGAAAAGAAAATTATCCAGGCAGCACTGGAAATCTTCGTCCGCAACGGCTATCACGGGACTTCGGTCGATGCTATCACGAAGAAAATTGGTCTGACCAAAGGGGCTCTTTATTCCCACTTCAGCAGTAAGGGTGAATTGCTACTTAGAATTATAGAGGAATTCAAATCTCGATTCATTGGGGGAATGACGGACGCTTTAGAGCAATTCTCTGAAAACGCCCTGGAGAAACTTCACCGCGTGATCAGCTTTAATTCGAGATTTGCATTGGAAAATCAAGATTTGTGTGTTTTTTTGACCTTTTTGACCACAGAATTGAACGCTGACGTCGACTTCGAACCTGCCCTTAAAGGAGCTTACCTCGAATACCGAAAAATCATAAGCGGGATTATCCGCCAAGGAATACGTCAGGGGCTTTTTAAGAAAGATCTTGACCCTGATATCACGGCCTTAACATTCATGGCCCTGCATGACGGAGTACTTCATCAGTGGGTGCTTAATAGGAACAATCTCGATGGCCAAGCCTATGTCCGGACTTTCCGCGAGATATTCCTTTTTGGACTTGTGAAGGAAGCGGCCGCAGAATCATGGCGGCACCTTAGTTAAGACGTCATTTAAAAAATGGGGTGCTGGATGAGCCAGAATAGGCTGTTCAAGAAGATCGGCGTGGTCGGATTGGGTTCGATGGGCTGTGGCATCGCGCAGGTAGTGGCAGGTAGCGGCTACCAGGTGCGGGCCCTGGACGTCGAAAAGAGACTGGTGGACGGAGCGATCAGCCGCCTAGACAGTGCGCTGCAGAAGCTGGTCCGGAAGAATGTTATGGGTGAGCAGGAACGGAGAGCTGTGCTTGCCCGCATAGAGGGTAGTACAGATCTCAGTGTCCTTAAAGACTGCGATATTATCATCGAGGCCGTCTATGAGGATCTAGAAGGCAAGCGAAAGCTTTTCAGCCAGTTAGCCCAGATTTGTAACGAAGAGACAGTGTTTGCCAGTAACACTTCCACTCTCTCCATCACCAGTCTCGCCTCAAATCTTAGTCGGCCCGAACGTTTCCTGGGACTCCACTTCTTCAACCCTGCTCCTGTGATGAAGCTTATCGAAGTGGTGAAGACAACTGCCACTAGTCATGAAGTCCTTGAGAGTGTTCTGGATTTTGTGAAGTCTCTCGCAAAGACCCCGGTTCTGGTCCGGGACCAAGCCGGCTTCCTTGTAAACTACCTGCTGACGCCTTATTTGTTTGATTCCATTCGGTCACTTTCTGCAGGTTTAGGCACTGTAAGCGACATTGACAATGGGATGAGGCTCGGATGCGGGCACCCGATGGGGCCTCTTGCACTCGCGGATCTGATTGGTCTGGATGTGCTCCTCAACGCGGGAAATATCCTGTTCGACGAGTATCGGGAGGCGCGATATGCGCCACCGCCTCTGCTGAAGAGACTTGTGGCATTTGGCGACTTGGGAGCGAAGTCAGGTCGAGGCTTCTACGACTATAAGGGCCAGGAAACCCCCAAACCTCGAGATCTGATGGGGCTTTGAAGCCTGTCCTGCGTTGGAAATTGTGAAGCTTGGCATCTGTATGGCGTCTGAGGCAGCCGGGTGCTCAATCGTCTGAATGTGATCGGAGGAATCACACGATTTTTCAATCAATATCGAAATGAAATGACTATGCGGACACGGGGAGCGATGCGAGATGGAGAGATTAACGAGCAAAATGGGTTGGGACATTGTGGAAGAAGAGTGGCCTGACTTCAATGGCAGGATCTACAAGCAAAGACCAAGAAGCCTCGTGGAGATGCTTGAGAAAACAGTGGAGAAGTATCCGGACCATGTTGGGTTCATCTCGGGCGATATGAGAATGACCTTCAGGGAATTTGATCAGGTTGTGAATAGAATTGCGGCCGGTTTGCATAGAATAGGGGTTAAGCAAGGTGAACGCGTGGCCTTGCTCCTGGGCATCGATATAGATTTCCCTTCGGCCTTGTTTGCAGTCATGAAATTGGGCGCCATTGGCGTACCGCTCAACACCAGGTTTAAAGGCGAGGAACTCGCGTACGAGATAAATGATTCGGAGAGCAAGGTACTCATTGTGGATGAGGAGTACTGGTCATACATTGATTCGGTCCGCGATCGGCTCAAAACTGTTGAGAAGATATACTTCAATGGTCCGACAATTCCTGATGGCGCCGACTCCTTTCGCGAACTGCGGGACAATAACGGAATGCAATTGCATCAAACCAATCCCAACGAGACAGACGCCGCTCTTATCCTGTATACGTCCGGGACAACGGGTAAACCCAAAGGCGCTATTCTGCATCATCGCGGCCTCACAGCCACCGCCATGCACGTCAGCGATTTCATCGCACTCAGACAGGGGGACAAACTCTTATGTTGCGTACCTCTTTTCCACATAACCGGTTTGGCCATGGTGGTTTTGTCCTCGATTTTCACTGGCATTCCCTGTGTCTACATGAGGACGTTCAAGGTGAAAGATTTCCTCGAGATCATGGCTTCGGAAAAAGTCACGAAAATCGTCAGTGTCATAAATGTGATCTGGCTAATGGTGAATCACGCCGATTTTGACAAGCACGACTTCAATTCGTTTGAGGTAGCATTGCTGGGCGGATCACCGGCAACTGAGGAGATGGTCCATGGTATCAGGGCAAAGCTGCCCCATCTTAACGTGTCCGTGGGTTACGGGCTTACAGAAGGCCACGGTTACGACACATCAACACCGTACGAAGACGCATTCCGCAAAATAAAGGGTGTAGGCAAACTTCTTCCCCTGGTTGATGCAAGAATCTGTGATGATAATGGCAATGAGGTACCCGTGGGCGAAACAGGCGAAATAATGCTCAAGAGTGCCAAAATCACGAAAGGGTACTGGAAGAATGAGAAAGCTACAAAGGCATCGATTACTGTGGATGGCTGGCTCCATACCGGCGATATAGGTAAATTTGACGAAGAAGGCTTCCTTTACCTGCTTGACCGCAAGAAAGATATGATTAACCGGGGCGGGGAGAAGATCTACTCGCTGGAGTTGGAGAATGTGATCTTCAACTATCCAAAAGTACTAGACGCAGCTGTGGTGGGGGTACCGGACAAGATCATGGGAGAGGCGGTGAAGGCAGTCATTGTATTCAAGCCGGGCGAGACCGCTACCGCGGATGAGATAAAAGAGTTCTGTGCACGGCATCTCGCCGATTACAAGGTTCCCAAGTTTGTTGAATTCTTGGAGTCCATTCCCAGGAATCCTGCAGGCAAGGTGATGAAGGATCAGTTGCGTTATTTGCCTGGAGCACAGGCGGGTGGATCGACACCAGCGTAGCGCGGGGCATAGAAAAGAAAAAAGAGTCGCGCTGGTTACCGGTTTGGTCTGAGGGATCGGCAAGACCCTAGCCACAGGGCTTGCGAGGATACACGGGGACCGCCATTAGAGTGGAAGACGGGATGGGAATGTCAAGAAGAAATTCTCTATCGTGGGGAAGGACGTGACGGAATGGCGGAGCTGAATCCAAACTTGGTGATACTGCTTCAAGCCGTAGTGAGCGGCTTGTTGATGGGTGGGATTTATGCTCTCGCCGCAGTAGGACTCACGCTTATATTCGGCGTCATGAAAATCATAAATTTTGCCCACGGGTCCCTCATGATGCTAGGCATGTACACGTCTTACTGGCTGTTTGTGTATCTTGGGGTTCACCCCTATTACTCGGTCGTCATAAGTTTCGCAATTCTTTTTCTCATCGGGGTACTCATTCAGAAGGCTCTGGTATCACGCGTGCCGCTGGCAGAGGCGCAGAACGTTCTGCTTCTTACCCTCGGCATATCTCTTGCCCTCGATAACCTGGCTGCCTTTCTCTGGTCCGCTGACTTCCGTACGATTAGGCCAGGGGTCTTTTCCGGTACAGCCTTTGTTGGCGAGATCATGATCAGCATACCGAAATTTATGGCTTTCCTGTTCAGTCTTCTACTGACAGCGGCTCTCTATCTTTTCTTGAAAAAGACTGATACGGGCAAGTCGATACGTGCCATTGCCGATGACATCGAGGGCGCGCGTTCGGTCGGCATAAACGTAGGGCGTATCTCGGCCATATGCTTTGGAATCGGCGCGGGGGTCATTGGTGCCGCCGGTTCCGTGATCACACCCTTTTTCCCTATCTCTCCTACAGTCGGTTCAGTGTTCATAATGACTGCATTTATAGTTGTGGTTCTCGGTGGGCTTGGCAGCTTCTGGGGAGCTCTCCTCGGCGGTCTAGTGATTGGCTTGGCTGAGTCTATCGAGGCCACTTACCATCCGGGTGCGATGCAGCAATTCGTCACCTACATTATCTTCATACTGACGCTGTTGTTCCGGCCTGCCGGTTTACTTGGGGGAAAGGGTGCATAGATTCAGGTCGACAAGGGTACAGACATTTGTTTGGATGGCGGTCTCTCTACCGGTCCTCACTCTTCTTCTGCTGCCGGTTGGCAACCCCTTTTACTTGCACGTCATGATTCTTGCACTACTCTACGCGTACCTTGGCGCGTGCTGGAATATCCTTTCCGGATACGTCGGGCAATTTTCATTGGGGCACACCCTCTTCTTCGGAGTAGGCGCATATATATCCACGATTCTCTTTGTGAATTTGGGTATAAGTCCCTGGATTGGCATGTGGCTGGGAGCCGGTCTCAGCACGGTCGTTGGCATCTTTATTGGTGCCCTGTGCTTCAGGTATGGGCTCAAGGGGCCTTTCTTTGCTCTTGCCACGCTGGCTTTTGCTGAAATGTTCAGGATCGGTGCAAATAATCTCGATATCACAAACAGAGCTTCCGGAATACTCATCCCCATCTCAGGTACGTCTTTCCGGAATTTTCAATTTGATGAAAAAGGCGCCTATTATGCCATCATTATTGTATTCAACCTGATGATCATTGGGCTCACATATCTTATCGAAAAGAGCAGGTTGGGTGACTATTTTGAGGCAATTCGGGAAGACGAAGATGCTGCACAAGGTTTAGGCGTCGACACCTTCAAATACAAACTTTTCGCCCTCGGCATCAGTTCATTTCTCACTGCGTTGGGAGGCACATTCTATGCCCAATACTCCCTTTATATCGATCCTCATATTTGTTTCGGTGTGGGCAACTCGATAGAGATCCTCATTCGCCCGATTCTCGGTGGCCTCGGTACTATTCTCGGCCCAATTGTGGGTGCCCTCTGCCTGGCACCCGTGTCGGAGGCTGCCCGAGAACTTTTGAGAGGATGGAGTGGCGCTTACCTGATTATCTTCGGGGTAATCCTGGTAGTGGCCATCATTTTTCTACCCGAGGGTATTGTAGGCTTTGCCAGAAAACGATTGTACAAGATCAAGACGAGAGGACCAGGGCGATAAATGGCGTTGTTAGAAATGACAAACGTGAGAAAGAGGTTTAGTGGACTCACTGTTTCCAACAATCTGAGTTGCAGCGTGAATGAAGGCGAGATCGTGGGGCTCATTGGACCAAACGGCTCGGGGAAGACAACCCTTTTCAACCTCATTAGCGGTTTTCACACACCCGATAAGGGTAAGATCCAATTCCGCGGAGAGAATATAACCGGCCTGCAGCCGCACATTATCTGCAAGAAGGGGATTGCACGCACTTTCCAGATAGTGAAGCCCTTTCCCAAACTGACCGTCTTTAGGAATATCAGGATAGGGGCCTACAACTTAGTCGCCGACAAAAGAGCGGCGAGTCAAAAGACGGATCAAGTTATCGAGACCGTCAATTTCGATAAAGAGAGGAATATGCTCCCCTCACACTTAACAATTGGAGGCTTGAAGAAGCTGGAGTTTGCGCGCGCACTTGCGACAGAACCCAAGCTTATTCTGCTTGATGAAATTATGGCCGGACTGAATCCTGCCGAGCAGGATTCAATGATTGAGATCATAAGAAAGATCAATGCCGGAGGCATCACCGTCTTTGTTATAGAGCACCATATGAAAGTTATTATGTCACTCTCTCATCGCGTCATTGTTCTTAACTACGGTGTAAAAATAGCCGAGGGCTCGCCTGAGCAGGTATCTCGAAACGACGAGGTACTCAAAGCGTACTTGGGGGGCTCGAAAGCATGCTGAGAAGCGAACATATAGACGCATATTACGGGGAAGTTCAAGTCCTAAACGATGTTTCTTTTGAGGTGGAACGGGGGGAAATTGTCAGCATCGTAGGTTCGAACAGTGCGGGCAAGAGCACTCTTTTGAAGACGATTTCAGGATTGATGAAGCCGAGAAATGGACATGTGTGGTTCTTAGAAGAGGATATTACCCTGGCAAGGGACTATGAAATAGTGGCGAAAGGGCTTGTGAGGGTTCCTGAAGGAAGGAAGCTTTTCCCTTCTATGTCAGTCTTAGAGAATCTGGAGCTTGGTGCCTTATACGGAGAAGCGAAGAATAAGAGAAAAAAGTCTCTTGAAATAGTCTTTGAACTATTCCCAATCCTTAAGAATCGCTCGAGCCAGCTGGCCGGGACTTTGAGCGGGGGGGAGCAGCAGATGGTGGCCATAGGGAGAGGCTTAATGTCCCTCCCGAAGCTTCTGATGTTTGATGAACCTTCCCTCGGATTGGCTCCAATTGTAGTAGAAGAGGTTTTTAACGCGATAAGACGAATCAATCTGTTAGGTACCACAATCTTGCTGGTCGAGCAAGATGTCAGCTATTCCCTGTCTTGCGCCAAGAGAGCCTTTGTGTTGGAGAGGGGAAAGGTTGTTCTGGAAGGGTTAGGGACGGCGTTACTCAACGACGAACGGGTGCGAAAAGCGTATCTCGGAATATAGATACTCGCGATCGCAGGAGCAGCAAAGGAGAGAGAAAATGGCACTGAGGAGCGCAAGAGAGTACATCGATAGCCTTCGAGATGGGCGGGAAGTTTACATACACGGAGAACGGGTGGAAGATATTACAGAACACCCGTCTTTAAGGAAGGCGATCGATCATGGTGCTATCGATTACGAACTGGACAAGAACCCTGAACTTCATGATCTTTTGATTACGAAATCGCACCGTAAAAACAATGACATCCGCCGCTACTTTGAACTCCCAACGAGCGCTGACGACCTTTTGAGAAGACAACTTCTGATCGAAACGACGACACGGCATGCGAACTGCATCATCCCTTTCATGAAAGAGATTGGAACTGACGCTTTGAATGCCCTCAACATGATCACTTACGCAATGGACCACAAAAAAGGGACAAATTTTTCTGAGAGGGTAGCCCGGTACCGGGAGTACTTGGAAGAGAACGATCTGAGCATGTCAGGAGCGGTGACGGATGTGAAGGGGAACCGCAGTTTGAGGCCTTCGGAGCAGGAAATGCCTTACTACTACCTGAAGGTCATTGAAAGAAAGCCTGACGGGGTGATTGTCAGGGGTTGCAAAGTGCACACTACATCTGCGCCTATCACCAACGAGTTGTTGGTGCTCCCGACACGGGCGATGACAGAGGCCGACAAAGATTATTGTATCGCCTTCGGCATACCGGTGAATACTCCAGGCGTGAAAATTATCTCGAGACCTGAAAGGGGCGATCTCAACTGGTTCGACTACCCGGTGAGTTCCGGTCACGTTACCCTTGAAGCGATGACTATCTTCGAGAATGTCTTTGTTCCTAACGAGAGGATATTCATGGACGGAGAATGGGAATTCGCCGGTGTCTTGGCTAATTGTTTTGCCACTTGGCACCGATTCACCGGCATCTCCTACAAATATCCGTTTGCTGACATGCTTGTCGGGATCGCAGCCTTGATCGCTGATTACAATGGCGTCCCCAATGCCGCGCATATAAAGGATAGAGTTACGGATCTTGTCATATATGCTCAGAGCATCAAGACCTTCGGCAGGGCAGCCGCACAGGAATGCATAATAACGGAGAACGGTGTTGCCTATCCCAACCCATTGCTTTGCAACATAGGGAAGTATCTCTTTGCTTCCAATTATCACTCTTGCATGAAAGCTTTGCAGGAGGTAGCGGGAGGCCTGGTAATAACGGGGCCGACCGAAGCCGATTTGAGAAATCCGGCAACGCGGGAATTTATTGAACGCTATCTTGGTGGCAGAACAGGGGTCAGCGCTTCAGACAGGCTCAAGGTCATGAAGTTGATAAGAGACATTTCCGCGACTGAATGCGCGGGCGAATGGTATGTCGGCACTCTTCACGGCGAAGGTTCTCTTCAGGCTCAGAGACTATCGATAGCGAGAGATTATAACGTAAAAAGCTCGGTGGACTACGTAAAGGAGATCTTGAAGATTGAAACCTAAATTCAGTAGCAAACGGGGGATACGAGAGAAGTATTAATCGAACTGAAAAGGAGGGGATGTGTTATGTGCAAGAAGAATTTATTGTTCTCGGTTGCAGTTTGCTTTCTTGGAAGTTTTACTCTCATAGCATTGTTTTTTCAGAGTTGGAGCGTCGCTGCTTCAAGCGAAGTCCTTATCGGCAACCTGCATCCCCTTACCGGTCCGATGGCTCCTATCGGCTTGCAGAATTCCAGGGGATTGAAGATGGCGGTCGACGAGATTAATGCGAGTGGCGGCATAAAAGCGCTCGGCGGAACAAAACTTAAAGTGGTTGATGCTGACACAGAGGGTAAACCGGAAATCGCCATGCAAGAATGTGAGAAACTAAGTGGTGAGGGGGTCGTGGCAATTATAGGGGCATACCACAGCGCGTCGACCCTCACGTCAAGCGCTGTTGCAGAGAGGAATAAGGTACCATATGTCATTCCAATTGCGGTGGCGGATGAGATAACCGAGAGGGGATTTAAGTATGTATTTAGGCCTCATGGCACGGCCTCGGGGATCTCGCGAGATATAGTGGCCTACATCAATTATCTGAGCAAGTTATCCGGTAAGCAGTACAACAAAATCGCTCACCTCTTTGAGGATACGGTCTACGGCCAGAGTACGGCTAAGGCATTGCGTAAGTATGCTGCTGAAGGCGGGGTCGAGATTGTGGCTGACCTGCCATATCCCGCTAACGCTCCCGACTTGACCCCAACGATAATGAAAGTGAAGCAAGCAAAGCCCAACTTTGTTATAGGCACCTCTTACGTGCAGGATGCGATGCTGATACTTAACACGATGAAAGACCTTAAGGTTGACGTGGAGGCGTTCCTGGGTGTTGGTTCCGGATATTCTAATCCTCAGATCCTACAGCTGGGAAAGACTGCTGAGTACATCATTGTCCTTGATTCATCGAATGGAGACCTCAAGATCAAAGGTCTCAAGGAGGCCTGCACGAAGTTCGCTGAGCTCTACAAGGGAGCAGTGATGGATGGATCCGCCGCACAGTCATATGCCGCAGTGTACATACTGAAAGACGCTCTGGAAAGGGCAGGATCGACAGACAGGCAAAAGCTAAGAGACGCACTTGCTACTTCAAATTTGGAGGTAGGGGAGAAAGGCAATGTCATGACGGCACGGTCCAAGTTTGATGAGAAGGGTCAGATTGATTATCACTACATGTTCAAACAAATATTAGACGGAAAATTCGTTTCCGTATATCCTCCTGACCTCGCAGCACAAGCCGCGGTTTTTCCCGTGCCAAAGTGGAAGGATAGGTAGAGCTGCAATTTGGCAATGGAGGAAAAACGGCACATCTGACAAGCGTGAGCTTAGTCGGGTGCAAGGCATACATTTTGGGGGCAAAGAACTGTCGGTCCCGGAATCCATATGATCTGAAATTCTACAATGGACCTTTGGGACCATCAGTCTTGGCAGGTCTGTGGCACTTCGCCTGTCAAGAATAGTTTGGTTGATTAGAGAGGAGATTCAAAAGAAATGGATAAAGTAGTCTTGGCCAACCCGTTGAGAACCGCAATTGGTGATTTCGGTGGTTCACTAAGAGCTGTATCGGCTGCAGAATTGGCAAAGTTGATTGTCGAAGCGGAGCTCCAGAAACTAGGTGACCCCGCATCCATAAATAAAGTCATTTTCGGTAACTGTTTTTCTCCCTTGGAGCAGAATGTAGCTCGTAATGCAGCTTACAAAGCAGGGATTCCCGAGAATGTTCCGGGTTTTACCATAAATGGCACGTGCGGATCTTCCATGCAGGCAGTCATCAGCGCCGCACAAGCCGTGCAATGCGGCGAAGCGGACGTTGTTCTTGCCGGCGGTGTTGAAAGTATGAGCAACGCGCCATACATAATGGAATCAGCTCGGTGGGGACAACGCATTAGGCATCTAGAAGCGTACGATCTGCTTTGGAGAGGGATGCAAGAATATCCTATCGGCGTTGGAATGGGTTTAACAGCGGAAAATCTCGCCCAAAAATATTCGATTTCGCGGCCAGACCAGGATGCCTTTGCGGTTCTGAGCCACCAGCGTGCCGCTCAGGCCATTAAGCAAGGTCAATTCAAAAGCGAGATTGTGCCTGTTCCCGTTCCTAGACCGAAAAAAGATCCTGTCGATTTCGAAGTTGACGAACATGTACGACCCGATGTAACGTTGGAGCAACTCGGTAAACTACCCTCTGCGTTTAAGAAGGACGGAACAGTAACGGCTGGAAATGCCTGCGGAATGAATGATGCCGCTGCTGCGGCAATTGTTACCACATTGGAAAAAGCAAGGGGACTAGGGCTACAGCCGCTTCTGCACATTAGAGGGTACAAAGTTGTAGGGGTTGACCCAAATATAATGGGAATTGGACCGGTGCCTGCTATCAGGGGTGTACTGGACTCTGCAAATCTCCGAGTTAGCGATATAGACCGATTTGAAATCAATGAAGCGTTTGCCGCTCAGTACCTGGCATGCGAGCAGGAATTAGGTTTGGATCGGGACAAGGTAAACGTTTACGGGAGTGGTATCGCTTTGGGCCATCCGGTTGGAGCGAGCGGTTGCAGGCTCTTGGTAACTCTATTTCACGGCATGATTTCGAATGATCTCAATCTTGGGATTGCTTCACTCTGTGCAGGAGGAGGCATGGGTTTCGCTTTAGTGCTGGAGCGTTTGTAGGCATGGAATTCAATGTTCGTACTCACCTGATTCGTCCGGGAGGAACCCTCCTGTCCGGCGATTCGGAGCGAAATGTATGCTCAAAGTAAACAATATTCAGGTGGTTTATAATAATGTGATCCTGGTGCTGAAAGGGATTTCTCTTGAAGTGCCTGAAGGCAAAGCAGTAGCTCTCCTGGGAGCCAATGCTGCGGGCAAGACCACCACACTTAAAGCCATTAGCGGCATACTCAAATTCCAAAATGGTGAAGTTGAAGACGGCACAATTCAATTTATGAACCGATCCATAGCCGAAAAAGACCCGGACAAAATAGTCAGGATGGGAATCGGCCTGGTTCCTGAAGGCAGACGAGTGTTTGCTGATCTGAGCGTGATAGAAAACTTGTGGATTGGGGCTCATACGCGTAGAAACCGGCATGGAATTAAACAAGATCTTGATATGGTCATGGATTACTTCCCTCAACTGTCACGCAGAAGTAAGCAACAAGCCCTCTTGTTGAGTGGTGGGGAACAACAAATGCTGGCAATTGGCCGCGCCTTAATGTCTCAACCTAAGTTGTTGATGTTGGACGAGCCGTCTCTAGGTCTCGCTCCTATGTTGGTGAAAGAGATTTTTTCCATATTGGAGCGAATCAATCGAGAGCAAGGAACCGCAATTTTGCTTGTGGAGCAAAATGCGTTGATTGCGTTAAATTTTGCCGAATATGGATACATTATGGAGAGCGGTAAGATAGTTCTTGATGGTCCAAGTGAACGCCTTCTCCAAAATCAGGACGTTAAGGAATTCTACCTAGGTGTAACCGATGATCTTGAGAGAAAAAGTTATGCTCAGGTGAAGCATTACAAACGTCGAAAACGTTGGCTTTCCTGATGGGATTCAGAGCATGGATCTGTTGCAGATCAAGAATTTGTCGCTTCATTTTGGCGGGATCGTAGCTCTATCAAATCTGGACATGTCAGTTCAAGAGAGGGAGCTGCATGCCGTTATTGGCCCTAATGGAGCGGGCAAGACATCTCTCTTCAATTGCGTCAGTGGTGTTTACCCTCCAACTGAAGGCGAAATATACCTCAGGGGGAAAAGCATTTCCCATCTTAAACCATATGAAATCGCTGAATTGGGAATTGCGAGAACTTTCCAGAACATAGAGCTGTTCAGCCACATGACCGTGATAGATAATTTGTTATTGGGTTGCCACACTCATATGAGCTCCGGTCCCTTATCTTGCGCATTCTTCTTCGGCAGGGCCCAGCGGCAGGAAGTTGAGAATAGGCTTCATGTTGAGGAAATCATCGATTTCCTTGAAATTGAAAAGGTTCGAAAGAAAGTGGTCGGCACGTTGCCTTATGGGATACAGAAACGTGTCGAGATCGGACGAGCGCTTGCAATGAAGCCGAAATTGCTGCTTCTTGATGAACCGGTGGCTGGAATGAATGTGGAGGAGACTGAGGATATAGCCCGTTTCATCTTAGACATCAAAGAGGAAAGGGAGATCACCATAATCATGGTGGAACATGATATGGGCGTCGTTATGGATATCGCTGATACGGTTACTGTTTTGGATTTCGGTTTAAAAATAGGGGAGGGCACTTCTGCAGCTGTACAATCCGACCCAAAAGTCATTGCAGCCTACCTGGGCCAATAAAGAGGAAAGCAGTTGGAACCTGACACTATCCCAAAACTCCTTGCAAAAAATCGAGAACTCTATTCCGACGAGGTGGCGCTGCGTGAAAAGGATCTAGGCATTTGGCAGCGAGTCACCTGGAAAGAATATTGGGACCACGTATGTCTCTTCACCTTGGGCCTACGACAGCTTGGCTTGGAGAGAGGTGACAAAGTTTCGATTCTTGGGGATAACTGCCGTGAGTGGCTTTACGCGGATCTGGCAGCTCAGTGCTCTTCAGCTGTGACTGTCGGGATATATCCAACCGATGTTGCTTCTCAAGTGAAGTACATTCTGGAGAATTCCGAATCCAAGTTCATTGTCGCAAAAGACCAGGAGCAGGTTGATAAGGTTCTCGAGGTAAAAGACGATCTACCGGGCCTGAAAAAGATCATTGTCGTTGATATGAAGGGACTGCGTCGATACAAAGACCCGATGATCATCAGTTTTAAAGATGTTGAAGCGCTAGGTCGAACCCTACACGAGCAAGATCCTTATTTGTTTGAAAATACGGTTAACAGCACCAGGTCCGAAGACGTTGCTATTATAGTTTATACCTCCGGTACCACAGGTCAGCCAAAAGGCGCAATGATCAGCCACAGAAATGTAATAGCGATGATTCGAGGCCTGGCGCAGGTACTGGGTTTTCGTCAGAATGATTCGTTTGTTTCCGCATTGCCTCTCTGTCACATTGCCGAACGAATGTTCTCGCTGATTTTTCCCATGTGGGCAGGATGTACGGTGAATTTCGCAGAAAGCGTGGCGACGCTGCAAGAAGATATGAGTGAAATCTCGCCCACAGCTTTTTTAAATGTGCCGCGTATCTGGGAAAAAATGCATTCCAATATCATGATAAGGCTCCAGGATTCGATTTTCTTTAAGCGATGGATCTTTCGAGCGATGCTCCCCATCGGAGAGCGTGTGGCCGATTATGAACTGAAAAGGAAACCGGTGCCTTGGTCCTGGAAAATGTTGCACGGTATTGCCTACTTACTCTTGTTTCGACCGTTGAGGAACCACTTGGGTCTACTGGATGCTCGGATTTTCGTCAGTGGGGCAGCGCCGCTTTCGCCTGACCTGATGAAATTCTACCATACCATAGGCGTTCCGGTCCGTGAATGTTACGGAATGACGGAAATGAGCGGCATTTCATTTATGCCGCGAAATGGTGAAATAAAACTTGGGGGTGTGGGTAAACCTATACCTGGGGTCGAACTTAAGCTGGCCCCCGATGGCGAAATACTCCAGAAGGGCGATTCCGTTTTTGAGGGTTACTATGGTAATCCCCAAGCTACTCGGGAGATTATCGTTGATGGATGGCTCCATACGGGAGATGTGGGTGAAGTAGACTCAGACGGAGATTTACGCATCACAGATAGAAAAAAAGATATCATCATAACAGCGGGAGGCAAAAATATTGCTCCATCGGAGTTGGAGAACAGCCTTAAGTTTAGCCCATACATCAAAGAGGCCATAATCATCGGTGACCGCCGAAAGTACCTGTCATGCCTCATACAAATTGAATTGGAAAATGTCGCTCATTGGGCCCAAAATAATCGAATTGCGTACACGAATTATAAGAGTCTGGCTACTCACCCCGAAGTGCGGAACCTAATTCAAACCGAAGTGGAAAAAACCAACGGTAACTTTGCACAAGTGGAGAGGATTAAGAAATTCACCATTCTCGATAAGGAATTGGACCAGGACGATGAAGAGTTGACAGCCACAATGAAAGTAAAAAGAGCCAGTATAGAGAAGAAATTCAAGGACGTTATTGAATCGATGTATTAAATTTTTCGCATTGTGAAGGGGGTATAAGCGGTTGGCTGAGGGAACTCTCTATTTTATTCAGCTAGTTATTTCCGGCCTTGCCGTAGGAAGCCTCTACGCACTGGCTGCGCTCGGATTTGTCCTAATCTACAAGGCCACGGATATTCTGAATTTCGCTCACGGCGAAGCCATGATGGTGGGGGCCTTTGTCTGCTACGCTCTGGTACTATCAGGCATGGATTTTTTCTGGGCAATTCTCATCACAATGGGAGTTGCTATGATTTTCGGGTTGATTACCGAACGCCTGGTGCTCAGACCGATGATAGGTGAACCGCAGTTTGCCGTAGTCATGATTACCATAGGCCTTTCCATCTTCTTGAGAAGCCTCTCGGGCATTGTATTCGGACATGAAAATAAGATTTTTCCATCTCCTTTCAGCCAGCATTCAATAGCATTTCACGGTCTGGTGCTATCTTATACCCATTTGTGGTCTATGATCATAGCAGGTCTGATGGTCATCCTGTTTTTTCTCTTCTTCAAATACTCTCGGGTAGGACTGGCAATGCGAGGGGTCGCAAATGACCAGGATACCGCGATGTTAATGGGCATAAGCGTGAAATGGGTCTTTGCTCTTACCTGGGGAATTTCCTTTGCCATAGGTGCAGTTGCAGGAATCTTCCTTGCTAATGTCATGGTATTGAACATCGGACTATCTCTGGTGGCTATCAAAGCATTTCCGGCGGTTGTATTAGGCGGTTTGGAAAGCGTTCCTGGAGCAATTGTGGGGGGATTGGCCATCGGAGTTTTAGAAACTTTGGTAGGTGGATATCTTGATCAATTGTTTCCCGGTGTTAAGGACCTTACAGCCTTTGTGGTCCTGTTCTTGGTTCTCATGATTAGGCCGTATGGATTATTTGGCGAGGAGGAAATCGAGCGTGTCTAACAACAGATCTTGCCCAATCCTGCCGGCAGTTACATGATCTGAGGAATTTATGCGAAGCAAAACTTTCAGAGAGTCCTATGAAGAAGATATTAGAATCTTTCAAACTTTATGGGTGAGGTTCTGGTTGGTTCTTTTCATAGTGGCACTTTTGTCCCTGCCTTTTTGGGCTGATCAATACATCATTTATATGGCGAACATTTCCGGTATAGCTATTGTCGCGGCTTTAGGATTAAATATTCTTACCGGTCTTACCGGTCAGATCTCATTGGGCCATGCTGCATTTGTCGCTCTCGGCGCCTACACATCCGCAATTCTTGCCACAAGATTAAACATGCCCTTTTGGATTACTATTCCGAGTGGAGGCGTTGTTGCCGCTTTTTTTGGTATTCTTCTGGGTTTTCCCTGTTTACGCCTCAAAGGACTGTATTTGGCTATGGCGACAATGTCCTTCGGAGTCGTGGTCGAATACGCTGTGACGCACTGGGAATCCCTGACTCTGGGTGTCCGAGGAATCTCGGTCCCAGCCCCTAGTTTCTTCGGATTTACTCTTGGTGAACAGGGGCAACTCTTTTATATGACCGTTTTTTTTGTCGCTCTGCTGACAATCGCAGCAAAAAATCTGGCCAGAACCCGAATAGGCAGGGCTTTTGTGGCAATCCGCGACCGAGATGTGGCTGCAGGTATTATCGGCGTCAATCTTACAAAATATAAAGTAATGGCTTTTGCTATAAGCTCATTTTACGGAGGCGTCGCCGGCGGCCTGTATTCCTATACTACCGCTTATCTTCATCCGGAAAATTTTACGCTTCTGCTTTCCGTGGAATACATAGCGATGATCATTATAGGAGGCTTAGGTTCGATATTGGGTTCTATCTTGGGAGCTGTTTTTCTCACAGTGATGCCTGACATTATAAAGAACATAGCGGATTTGATTGGCCAACAATTCGCTTTTCTAGAAGGGAGGTATGATGAGGAGTGGAATGTGGCCGTTTTTGGTTTGTTGATCATTGTTTTTCTTATTATCGAACCGACGGGGCTCAGCGGTATCTGGTCTCGAATCAAGACGAGTTTCAAAAACTGGCCTTTCACATATTGAACTCTCTTTCACCGCATATCGAAAGGAGTAGATAATGAAAAGGAAATTTCGAGCCGGAGTGATGTTATTCGCCTGCGCAGTGATATGCTTTGGTTGCGAATCCGCTGATGTGAGGGGGGTAACAAAAAATTCCGTACGTATTGGAATGGTTTTGGTGAAAACGGGCCCCGTGGCTGCTTTGGGCCTGCCCGAGGGATGGGGCATACAGGATACATTCAATGCAATGAATGAAGCAGGTGGAATCAATGGAAGAAAAATCGATTTCATCTGGGAAGATGATCAATTTAAGACCCCATTGGCCATTTCCGCTTTCAACAAGCTGATTTTTCGCGACAAGGTACTATCGATCCTCACAAGTGGAGGAACACCGCAGACTATCGCTATGTTCGATCTCATCGATAAACACCAAGTGGTAAACATCCCGAATGCATTAGCAGATGAAATGTTCAATCCGCACCGCCCCTATATTTTTATCATTGGTGCCACATACGAAACACAAGTTGAACTTATGTTTGATTACATTATGAATGATTTGAAAGCCAAGGACCCAAGAATTGGGGTTGTTTATGCTGAAACGGAATTCGGAAAGAAAGGCTTGGAAGCCGCCAGAAAGAGAGCCGAGCAGTATGGATTAAAGCTGGTTTCAGAACTGGTTCTTAATATAGGTTCAGTGGACGCCAGCTCCCAGGTGCTTTCATTAAAAAAGGATAATGTAGATTTCGTAGTTACCTGCAATCTCGCTCCGCCGACGATAACGTTTTTGATGACAGCAGAAAAGTATGATTATTGGCCTACAACTTTTGGGATCAATTGGTCATGCGATGATATGGTGGTAAAAGCGTGCCAAACCGCGGCAAAGAACTACATTGGAGTCAATTGTGTCGGTGGATGGGAAGATGAGACTCCTGGTATGAAACGCGTGAGGGATCTGGCGAAAAAGAACGATCGTGACCCTGCAAAGATGCTTACTTCTTTGTACACAATGGGGGTAGGAGTGGCTACCGTCTATGCCGAAGGAATGAAGCGTGCGGGTAAAGATCTTACACCAGTGTCCTTTAAGAATGGATTGGAAACTCTTAAAGATTTCGACACCAGCGGAATCGTGCCACCTGTGACCTACACCTCAACCAGTCACGCTCCTACAACAATTTCGCGTCTTTATCGCGCAAACCCCGATAGAGGCGTCATGGTGGCTATAACAGACTGGAGAACTCCCAAGGAAATAAAATAAAGAGAGGAGATGGCATTCTGCTCGAGGGACTTGTTTTTCCTTTAGTTATCGTTCAGGTTGACTTGTTCTGAATTTATATTTGGGATTTTAGCAAGGGAATGTTATATAAAGATGTTGTTGGGCTGTGCATCAACTATGCCCAAACGAGGAGCCTACTAGGCTCGCTGATCATGAACTAATATTGCAGGATTTGCTCAAGTTTTCTGAAAATCCGGGATTTAGTTTTGGGTCATTTTGACTCACTCGCGCTAACTCCCGATCTGGCTGAGGTACGGCTAACCACTTATCATTTCTAGTCGTTCCAATCATTTTTGCGCCGGCCAGGTGCAATGGCCCGGGTAATGCGTTGGGATACAAGCTGGAGATCAGATTTGATGCCACAAGGCATTTTGTACTAGCTGAATCTCGATTCCATTGATCTCGGTTCGTGAAGCGCTTTGCTGAATCTCTTACGTTGGGATCTCTTTTGAGACATTTCAAACTGGAAGGAGAACCGAATTATGCGCACAAGAAGAGTGTTTGTGGCTTTGTTTATTTCGTCCATTTTAGTTTCGGGGCTAATGGGCAGTGTTGCCCTCGGTCAAGATACGATCACTGTCGGCGCAGTTCAAACCACTAAGGGTCCACTCGGTGCTTTTGGCCCCTCAATTAGCGCCGGCCTGAACGATGCACTGATGATAGCCAACACCGAAGGAGGCATTAACGGTAAAAAACTTAGGTATGTCATGGCCGATGGTAACTATAAGGCGCCGGAAGACAAAGTGCTTTTCGAAAAAATAATGACCGAGTACAACCCGCCGGTGATGTTTGGTAGCAGTACCGAACTAACCAAACTTCTTCTTCAGGACATAACGAAACGTTACTCGATTCTATATACAGGCGCCACATTTTCCAGTGAGATCGCCGCAACCGCCCTGAATTCGGCCATTTTTTTGCCGGGTCCGACTTACGGCGATCAAATGGGAATTCTGCTCAAATACATAGCCAAAGAGAAACCCCGTGCGAGAGTTGCCTTTCTGCATAGCGATTCTGACTTTGGTCGCGATTCCATTAGGTTCGGCCAATTGATGTGTGAGAGATTGAGACTGAACCTAGTCTGCGAAGAGAAGACCGACATCGCAGGAGGAGACGTCACAAAGCAGGTAGAATCCCTTTACAAGGCCGACCCCGATTATGTCATCTTGCATGGATTTTTGGTTGCGCCGGTGCCGGATGTGATCAAGCAGTGCAGGGAGCTTGGCATGAAATGCAAGTTCATGGGGACTTTTTGGGGCGCAACGGAGATGCTCCTCGAGAAGCTTGGACCGCTTGCAGAGGGCTATTTGGCCGTCAATCCGTACGCCTACTGGTGGATGGAAGATCAACCCATGATAAAGAAGATCAGGGCCTATACGGCAGCCAACTACCCGGATGTGAAACAACGGCCTCTGTTTTATATGCAGGGATTCTTGAGTGGGCTGGTGTTCGTGGAAACTCTCAGGAGAGCAGACAAATCCGGAAAACGCGACTATCCGGGGATAGTTGACGCTCTCCAGTCCCTGAAAGATTTTGATACCGGTGGCCTGACAGCTCCCCTGACCATCAAAAACAATCGATTCCCCATTGCACGTATCTGGAAGGCTAATGCCGCAAAGGGCATATTTGAGCCCGAATCGGATTGGATCAGGTTTTATCTGGACTGATTGCCTGGTGTGCGGGTGCTGCGGCAGCCCGCACATGATTCCTCCCCCGAAGACAATGAACTTGAGAAACTCTTCAAGTCTGCCCAAGTTCCAAATGACGTCTCGGCAACAGCGTTAGTACTGACGGACGCTGAAGAGCTGTTTTGATAATCTTGAAGGTAAATTGCTATTTCGGTACTTTGTGGCTAGCCAATTTTTGCCGAGATCCTTTCAGTACTCCCTTGAGCACTGACATGCCAGCGGCCACTAACCATCTCGCCTCTCGCAGAGATCGAACCGCGAGCAACAGATCCAGTTTCTTGCGCAGGGTATAGAATTCCTTATAAGCCCGCTTGTACCTGTCAAGGACCACAGCCTCGGTCAGACCTTCATATTCATAAAAGACTTTGCCGCCGTAAAATCCAATTTCAATATTTCTTGTTGTATCAATTAGAAATCGGCCATTCTCGCTCACCATCGAAAACAATTCAGTCCCGACAAAAGGAATAGCCATGCAGAAGTTGGCTACATCCAGCCTGATACGCCGAGCATAATCAAGGGTCTTCTGGAAAGCCTCTTCCGTTTCCCCCGGCAACCCTATAATGAAAAACCCGAACACGGTGAATCCCAATTTTCGCGCCAATTGCGCTGATTCAGCTATCTTATTCAGGTCGCTTTGTTTTCTGCATAACCTGAGGACATCCTCGTCAGCGGATTCGATCCCGAAAGCCAGTTTGGATATTCCTGCCTGCTTCATTTTTTGCAAGAGCGGTTCATCGAGTGTTTCAGTGCGCACACCCGATTGTATGTTAATATCAAGGTTGTCCCCGTATCGTGCTATGAGGCCGTCCAGGATTTCTTCCAGTCTCTCCCGGTTTGCCGCGAAGTTGTCGTCCACAATATCAATTTGACCCACATGATATTTATCGACGAGTACTTCTATTTCGGCAAGAACGTTGGCAGCGCTTCGGAAGGTCACCCTTCGTCCGAACACATCCTTGCTGCAAAAAGCGCACTTATACTGGCATCCTCTGCTGGTGACGATCGGTGCAGACGGCCCTTTGCGTGCCCGCGATCTATACTTCTTTAGCGGTGGCAAAAGATGCAGCGCGGGAAAAGGTAACTCATCCAGATTTCTTATGCGCTCTGCCGGATTCATGACGAGGACGCCGTCTTTACCGCGGTAGACTGCTCCGGGAACTTCGTCGTCAAAAGGGGGAGATCCCGAGCTCACATTCCGCACTACTCTGAGAATACCGTATTCGCCTTCCCCTCGAATAATTCCGTCACAGTCAAATTCGTCCAGAACTATTTCTGGTATGGCGGTCGGAACCGGGCCGCCAAGTATCACAGGTATACGAGAATCACGAGATTTTACCAACTCTGCAACTCGGCGTGATGCATTATAGGTGAAGGAATTAACAGTGATCCCGACCAGAGCCGCTTCCGGGGGAATTCGCTTTAAGACCTCTTCCGGAGACAAATTAAGGCAATTGGCATCTATGATTGAGCAGGAAAATCCTTCCTGTTCCAAAGCCGCGGCAAGGTATCCCAGCCCAAGCGGAATCAGAACCGTAGCCTCATTGAGCCCCGCGCCCCCAGGATTTGGATTCACAAGGACAACGTCGATTTTCGTTTTCATAATTATGGTGACCAGTCTTACAGTTAATATTTTTAGCTTGATTAATTAAATAATTCGCACCGATTTTCTTATACGAATGATATTTCAAACGTAGCGTCTAGTCCTGATTTAGTCAAGTCGAAGGGTAACGCCTTAGTTAGGGGGGGCGAGGATTCGTCATTGTCCCGTGTTCCGCGAGAAAGCAATCCCCAAAGCGAGATTGCTTCGCTCTGCTCGCAATGACGGGTCTCGCGTTACGCGGTCGCAATGGCAGGCCCCAATTTGTCATTGCGAGTAAAAGAGTAGGATGTGGTGAGCGCAGTGAACCGCATCGTTCGCGAAAACCTCGATTGATGCGGTTCCCCCGCGAAACGCAGGGTCACCGCATCCTACAGGAAGTAGGATAGAACCATGCGTCTGCCCAGAGCGCATGGCTCGTAAGTCATCATATTGAGAAGAAACGAATAGAGCATTCCCGGTCCAATTTGACGCCCGGACTTACGGTAGGGTATTCTGTACGTAACCACTTTTTTAGATGCAACATTTTGCCGGGCAAAGGGGTCAATGTACCATAATTTTCCGTTATCGCATCAGATACTCAATTATTGTGAGCCACAGCTGCTCGCTCCAATTTACTAATTAGAAGGGAGATCTGAATTTGAGCGAAGCCAATGAAATTGCGAATGGACAAACATCTGATAACCTTACGCCGGCTGATTCCCAACCGAAACGATTTTTCTCGCCGCTTCGAGTCTGTATTATATTTCTCATTTTTTTTGCAGTAGGATTTGCTCTTTTCCACAAAGGCTACCAATCTAATATGGTGTACGATTCCGCGGCCTGGATTGTTGGCAAAGAACAGGTGTATGCGACTCACGACCTTGTTCAGGTAATCAGTATTGTGCCGGCGCGCGCCTTGTTCATGCTGGGTTTGTACGCGAATTATGCTTTAACCGGCATGGATCCTTACTATTTTCGACTTGTCAATACTGCAATTCTTGCGGGAGCGGGGCTGGCCCTCGCATGGTTGATTCTTGTTTTAATGGAGATCCCGTTGGCCCGAGTACCGGGGAGTCCAAGAGAGAAATGGATAATAGGCCTCTTTCTCGGCGCAGCATTCGTCGCTCATCCTTTGCAGAGCTACGTGGTGCTGTACGATTGGCAGCGGGAGGCTGTAATGGCCTGTTTCTTTTATTTCTTGACTCTCGCCGTGTATTTGGGCGTCCGGGCAGGCCGTTTCCGGAATGAGGGCTTGGGGTACGTTCTTACTGCCGTGCTGTTCTTTGCCGGCCTGCAAAGTAAGGAAAATCTTGCCACTGTACCCATAATGATGTTTCTGGCTGAGGTCATATTGTTTCGCCAAAGTCTCAAACAGCTCCTCACCAGATGCTTAATGATAATTTTGCTGGTTGTCCCGCCTCTGGCGGCATACGTCTTAATGGCCAACACTTTTTTCGGGCCCGAGAGTGTTGTGTCAGAAGGAATGATCGAGCGACTGCTGGGTCAATACAGCTATGGAGGGGTCTCACCTGTACAGGTACTTCTGACTGAACCTCGGGTCTTCTTTTCGTACCTCTTGATGATGGTGGCGCCTCTGCCTCAATTTCTTGAATTCATACGAGCACAGCCGATCTCCAGTTCTCTCATGGGTCCTCCAGTGACCCTTTTTGCGTTGGCTGGATTGTTTGGGCTTATTGCTGTCGCGATAGCTCTGGTCCGCAGAAATTCCCTGATTTCCTTCGGTATTTTCTTTTGCACAATATCGGTCATGCCCGAATCGCTAATGATCCCCAATTACCTGTTCTTCGGATACAGAGCCATCTTACCTATGGCGGGGATAATGATGATTTTAGCTTACGCACTGTCTACAGTATTCGCTTGGGCAGGACAGGCTACTCAATGGCGAACTTTTAGGCCGGCGCTTTCTACTGCTCTGGTTTTTACTCTCATATGCTTGGCAGCTCTGAGCTTTGGTCAAGCGAGGAAATGGAGTCCACTCCAGTTTTGGAAGACGCCTGCTGATAGGCTGCCGCCGTACTCTGAGAATTTGGAAAGGGTGGCGTACCTGGATATAGCAGTAAATTGCTCATTGGAGCTTATCAACTCCGGAAAATTCGCCGAAGCCATTGATCTTTATGGAAAGGCGTGCAGCATACCGCCTGAATCGGAAAAGGCGATGTCAAAATTCACTGAGGAACCGGATCGCGGATCCGCTTACAAATCTGCGACTGAAAAACTGTTGAAAAATTTTGCAGACAAGCCTGACAGGTCGTCAGGAGTTCTTATGAATTTGGGCGTGGTATTGGCCGCGACCGGGAATTTGCCCGAAGCGATAAACCAGTATCGAAAAGCCATCGAGATCTGGCCGTACTCCGCGATTCTTTACGTGAACCTGGGAGCTTCACTGGAATCGTCGAACAACCCGTTGGAGGCCATGCAGGAGTACGAGAAGGGCATCTTGGTCGATCCGAAATGTGTGGCTGCGTACAATTGTTTGGCCGCGGCTTTGAAGAAGTACGGCTACACGGAGCAGGCAATTGATCTGTACAGGCGAGCTATTGAAGCTGAGCCAGGAACGGCTGCCGGGTACAAAAATCTCGGAATGGTTTTGGAGGAAGCCGGAGGTTATCAGGAGGCTGCTAATTACTATAGAAGAGGCATAGAACTTGAGCCAAAATCCGCCGAGGCACACCTGAATCTCGGGCGAGTATTAGGGGCCGCAGGTAATACTCAAGAAGCCGCCACTGTTCTGAAGAAGGCTGTAGAACTCGATCCACAATCGGAGGCAGCGAGGACTCAACTAGGCTTCGCTCTTCAGGAATCGGGAAACGTGACCGAAGCTATCCAGGAGTACAGGAAAGCAGTCGAAATAAACCCCAATTCCTTCGTTGCCTATAACAATCTGGGGATGGCCTTAAAACAAGTGAACAATCTGCGGGAGGCAGCGGCGGCCTTTCATAGGGCCATTGAGATTTATCCGGAAGTCGCTGTTGTTCATAACAATCTGGGTTCGACTCTGGAACAATTAGGACGCCTGGGGCGGGCGATGGATCATTATAGAACAGCCGTGGAAATTAGCCCCGATATGCCGGAAGCTCTTCACAATCTCGGATCCGCGCTCAGAAAATCCGGTGACTTGGCAGGTGCTGTGGAGTATTTGTCCAGAGCGCTGGAGATTGACCCCAATTTGGCAGCCGTGCAAAGAGATCTCGGCCGCACTTTTGAGGAAGCGGGGGAACTCAACAACGCGCTTGAGTGCTATAAGAAGACTGTCCAATTGGACCCGGACTCAGTCGAGTCCAATCTCGATCTGGCCAGGTGTTTGGCAAAAACCGGGAAACACCGCGAAGCTACAGAGAGCTATCGCAAAGTCGTGGAATTAAAACCGACCTCTGTGGAGACTCTTACCGAGGTCTCTGTGGCATTGCTCCGGTCCGGGAGCATGCCTGATGCAATTGCAACCCTTGGGAAGGCGCTTTCTCTTAACAAAGAAAGCGCGGACCTGTTCAATGCTTTGGGTTTGGCATTTATTGAAATGAAGAAGATACCCGAAGCTGCTCAGCAGTTCAAGAAAGCCTTGGCTCTTGATCCAAGTCATCCCGAAGCAAAAAGTAATCTGGAGCGATTCGAAAAAAACGATGATAGTAAAGAGGTGAATTGATCAATAATAGCTTGGTCCGTTTCTGAGAACCGGGCACGGAGGTTTAATCTGTAGCAGCAACAGAAACTCCAGCAGATACATCTGACCGGAACAAGGGCACGATGATCGGATAATGAAAAAGAAAATTAGGAACTCTCTCGGCTCCGGTATGTCACAGAGGTTATGTTTCGTAATCTTTGTGACTTAATGATGTCGAAATTGAAATATTATAATAAAGAAAGTAAGCATTCACTTATGCGCGGCACGGGAAGGGCAGACCAATTCATCGTGGCATGACGGCCCGGCGACTAATCGTTGAAGCTGCGCCTTCGCAGA